>BLLT01000313.1 GCA_011958945.1 Lachnospiraceae bacterium
TGGCGACGGAGCATTTTATTTCCCTCACGGCGTACTCCATCAACAACATTGTTTTCCTTAACTCTTTATATTTGAAGCAAGTCCAAAAAGCTTGCTTTTTTTTGACTATAATGATATACTAGGAAACGCTGGAATTTTGCAATTCCATAATTTTTAACAAGATACCGGTGAGTTCGAGACCTTCCTCACCTACCCGCCAAAGCGGCGGCAAAAAAACAAAACTAAAGGAGAAGAAAAATGAAAAATCAAACTTATGACAAGGCCATGCCCATAAAGGCTGTCTGGCCTAATTCTGTCACCACCATTGTTCAGGCGGCAATGATAGCTGCCCTCTATGTTGTGCTAACCATTTTAGCCAACGCTTTAGGACTGGCCAATTATGCCATTCAGGTCCGTTTTTCCGAAGCCCTTACCATTCTGCCTTATTTTACCCCCGCCGCTGTGCCGGGGCTGTTTATCGGCTGCCTGATCAGCAATATTCTGACAGGCTGCGCGATTCCGGATATTATCTTCGGCAGTCTGGCAACACTTGTCGGGGCTATATTTACTTATAAATTACGGCGTCACAAATGGCTGGCGCCCATCCCGCCCATTGTGGCCAATATGATTGTAGTTCCTTTGGTGCTTCTGTATGCTTACGGAATCCGTCCGCTTTGGTTCTCCTTCCTTACGGTTACCATCGGGGAAGTGATTTCCTGCGGCGTTTTAGGTATGCTGCTGCTTTTTGCACTGGAGAAATACAAAGGACATCTTTTTGGAAATGCAATGTCCAGATAGATGAAAGAAAGGGGCTCTTCATGTCTGCGAATACTATAATGCTGAAAAAGGCCTTCCGGGCGGCTTTTCCCCATACCATCCCTATTTTTGCCGGTTTCTGGTTTCTGGGGATGACTTATGGGATTTATATGAATGTGTCCGGGTTCAGCTTTTGGTATCCTATGCTGATGAGCCTTACTATTTTTGCCGGTTCCATCGAGTTTGTAACGGTGAATATGCTGCTGGGGGCATTTAATCCCTTGCAGGCACTGGCCATGACGTTAATGGTCAATGCCAGACACTTGTTCTACGGTATTTCCATGCTGGATAAATACCGTGGAACAGGAACGAAAAAATTTTATTTGATATATGGGATGTGCGATGAAAGTTTTTCCATTAATTATACCGCTTCCATTCCCGAAGGGGTAGACGCTTCCTGGTTTATGTTTTTCGTGACCTTGCTCAATCATTTTTACTGGTTTTTCGGGGCTACACTGGGAGGGGTTTTCGGCTCTTTGATTCATTTTAATACCGAAGGGCTGGACTTCGTTATGACAGCTATGTTCGTTGTGATATTTTTAGAACAATGGCTGAAAGAAAAACGGCACGCCAGCGCTTTGATTGGCATTGGGCTTTCTTTGCTGTGCCTGATTCTTTTTGGCCCGGATCATTTTATGATTCCCTCCATGCTGGCCATACTCGGCACGCTGACTTTGGCACGTCGGCCATTGGAAACTATCCCGCTATGAACATTTTATGAGCAAACTTAACCGTACGATTACAAAGGAGCCACGCCGATATGACAATGACATTTACACAGCAGGTTATTACAATAGCTATGGTAGTACTGGGAACAGTCCTGACCCGTTTTCTTCCGTTCCTGCTTTTCCCAGCGGGCAAACCAACGCCGAAGTACATACAGTATCTGGGAAAAGTACTTCCCTCTGCAGTCTTCGGCTTATTGATTATCTATTGCCTGAAAAAGGTCAGCCCCTTTACCGGTTCCCATGGCATCCCTGTGCTGATTTCCATTTCATTGGTCATCGCCCTGCATCTTTGGAAAAGGCAGATGCTGATTTCCATTGCCGGCGGTACCGTATGTTATATGCTGCTCGTGCAATTTTTATTCTAAATGCGTCATCCGTGCCATTGCCCCGGGGATAGGAATCCCCGATTTTTTTATGCACACGAGTATGGAGAAACTCTTCCCTACTTGATTTCCTTCCTCCTCGCGCTACCGGGAAACATAGGAATAATAAACGGGAATCGTCAAATAAAGAATCCACCCGGGATGCCACAAATTGAAAAAAAAGCCGGCACATAGATATACAAATGTTACGAACACCGGATAAGCAAATAGGTTGGCATTTTTCTTTTTTACGGCGCTTATAAAGCTGTACCATATAGGAATCAGCAAAAATAATAACCAGGCAGGATGCCATGCGCTGAACAAAAATCCAAGTACCAGATAAAGGCCACATATTAATGCAGTAAACGGGATATCCCATATAGGAGAAAAAGTCCGGAATTCCTTCTTTTCCCCATTTATGTAAACTTCCTTCCTGTCAATTTGTACCTCTTCCCCCTTCTGGGAATCCTCCACATGTATTCCATCCAGGCCGATATGAACCTGGCTTCCGTCTCTGTCTTTTACGTGTATCCCCTCGAATCCGACATCCACATATTCCTCTATGTTGTCTCTGTCATCCGGCTGACTATATGTGTTTTCAGTTTCCTGGCTTTCCTCCTGGGGAATCTCCTCATCCGTCCGCAGCAGTTCATCCAGGGACACCTTATACAGCCTGGCCAGCATAATCAGGTTATCCGTATCCGGCGATGCCTCCGCCCGTTCCCATTTACTTACCGCCTGGCGGCTAATACCCAGCTTTTCCGCCAATGCCTCCTGCGACAAGTGATTGCGTTTGCGCAGCTTCACCAGTCTGTCTGCAATTTCAATATTCATACTCCTCCTCATTTCTGCGCTGCTTTTCCAGGTCTTTCTCGTGTTTTCATGCAATTATTATTAGAATTCGTGTATCGAAAGCCCTGTCTTCGAAGCGCGCTTGGCATTTTGTACAGCAATTCCAGATTATTATAAAAATTTTCGCTTCCCCACACTACCAATTCTGGTTTGAACTTCCGCAACTATTGGTTGCAGCCCGCATCTCATTCCTTCATATACGTGATAAACCGGTTTCCGTTCTCCTCAAACATCTCTGTGGAATCATTCATCCCTTTCTTAAACGGTTCTCCGACCAAGGGATCCATCAGCACCGTATTTAATTCATTAAACCCAATAATCAGCACTGCATTCCCGTCATTTAGGGAAGCCAGCACCGGAATGTCCTTATTAATATAATACAGGACAGCATCCAGGCTGCACCCGGTCAGATCCAGCACCCTGGCCCCCTCCAGGTTCTCCCCCAAAATTTCCACTATGGTGTCTCCCCGGTTCAGCATATACTCCGTATTACGCATAATCCCCTCATACTGGAGCATAGTGTCCAGGCAGACCGCAAGGCTGTTCTTTTCCTCTGTAATCGTAGCGCCCTTGATTGCCATTATCTGGTTCTTTATGCTGCGGTTTCCACGGATCCAGACATAAGCGCCTTTTTCATTAATCACAGTTCCGGACAAATCATAAGCTTTATTTATAGCATTTCCTTCGTCGGTAAAGATTCCTTCCACCCCGTTTTTCCCATATACATAATATCTGGGCACATCTGTATTATTATTTTGAAGGGCGATTTCCCTCCCCCCTTCAAACAGCACCTCTTTCGGGGTCAGTTTTTTTATCCCCCCTACATCAATCACGCCCTTCACAGCAATCTGCGCGATCTTCCCATACACGTCCACCGCCACTGTTTCCAGTGTATTGCTGCCGCCAGATTCTATTTTCGTACTTACTATCTGGTCATCCTCCGCCTCTACATAAATGCCGCTTTCCTCTTTTCTCAGGCGGGTCAGGTTAATCTGGTTCTCCTGTATTTCGCTGCCGATAACATAAACCCCCGGTTCCTCATATGTCTTCAGTACTTTGCCGTTTTCGTTCTGTATCCGTACACAGTACATGGGAAAAATAATATTCCCCGTATTGCTTCTCACCACATCCTCTTTTCTTGCTACACCATAAATCAAGTCTTCATTCATAAACCCTAAAGGCGCGATATACTCTCCGTTACCGGCCTTTATTTCCGTTTTCGCCTTCGTATTCAGGTTCATCAAAATTAATTTTTCGCATTGATACAAATTATCCCCGGTCTGCCACACCACCATCCGGTTGCTGTCCGATACCCTGTAACTCTCCTCCCTTAACTCGGAAACCATTGTCTCATAAGTCCTGTCTCCCAGATCCACTGCGTATACAACCCCTTTGTGCATAAAGAAAAAAGTCTCCGCCCGGTTCACATATGCCAGTTCTTCCAGTTCCGCATGAAGCACCTCATAAGAGCTGCCGTCCGGCACGTAAAGCAGTTCTTCCACCGTATTCATCATTCCGTTAAAATAATATACGGAGATACCCACTTCCCCTTCGTGCCTGCCCCGGTTCATATATCCGTAAACAATAAACTTCACATTTCCTGCCTCATCCACATCCAATATTTTAACCCCATGCTTCTGCCAGCAGGCCCGTTCATCCTTATAATCCCCGTCATAAAAACTGAATAACGTGGAAAATTTGTTATCCGCCACATTGTAAGCGAAAATTCTCTTCCCATCGGTGAAGGCAAGGACATTCCCCCCATCGCTTTCTTT
>BLLT01000314.1 GCA_011958945.1 Lachnospiraceae bacterium
GGTGTGCAGGTGGTTCTTATAAAATGAATATGGTACAATTTCATAAGAATTCTTAGTTGTATTTTAGATACTTGTCATAGTCCGAATTTCCACATATAATTGCAGTGTGGTTGTATGGAATATCTGCAGTATGAGGTTTGAAAAACGGAGGAACGTAAATCATGAACAAAATTCTGATTATAGATGATGATAAATCTCTTTTGGAACTGCTGCAAAACTGTATGCATGGCTTATATGAAGTGGATACGGCATGGAATGGAAGACAGGGGCTTGATAAGCTGTCACAGACAAAATATGATCTTGTACTGTTGGATGTGATGCTGGTTGGCGAAAATGGTTTTGAGGTCTTAGGGGAAATACGGAAGCAGTATGCGGTGCCGGTGATTATGCTGACGGCAAAGAATTCCCCGTCAGATAAGGTAAGTGGTCTGGGAATTGGCGCAGATGATTATGTAACGAAACCATTTAATATGGAGGAGTTGTTGGCGAGGGTTGCGTCTCAGATTCGGAGAAATACTCTGCTAAAGAATGGAGTTTTACCACAGGAAAAACTCTGTTTCGATAAGATTACTATTGTTCCGCAGATGAAAGGGATATTGAAAGAAAACAAGGAAGTGCTGCTGACAGGAAAAGAATTTGATTTGTTGTATTTTCTTGCTTCATCTCCAATGCGTGCTTATACAAAAAAGCAGATTTATAAGGCTGTGTGGAAGGATGGTTATGTCTATGACGATAATAACATTATGGCATTAGTCAGTAAGATAAGAAAGAAAATAGAAGATGATCCGGAAAATCCCAAGATAATACAGACAGTCAGGGGAGTCGGCTACCGCTTCGGGGGAGGGCAGTAGATGGATATAGGAATGATAGCACTTATAGTAATCTGCTTGGGGCTAATGTTTTTGCTGGCAGGTATCTGGAGGCAAATTAAAAAAATCAATCAGGTATTAGATGAAATCATAGAGGGGAAAACGGATAGAAGGATCTTGATAAGAAAATATTCCCTTTTATCGGATACCTGTTATAAACTCAACCAGATTATGATGGATAATAAGGAACGTATCATACAGATAAAGCGGCAGGAACACAGGAATGAAAAGATCATGACAAGTCTGTCTCATGATATCCGAACTCCCCTTACATCCATTATTGGTCACCTGGATGCCGTTCATTATCAGTATGTCCATGGGGAGATGAATGCAGAATCTGTCCGACAGGCAAGGGAAAAAGCATATGTCCTAAAAGATTATCTGGACGATCTGTTTCAGTGGTTCAAGATCAATTCCAAAGAAGAGAAAGCAGAAATGAAGCCATTGGATATTGTAGAGGAAACACGGGCAGTTTTTGCAAATTGGGTTGCGGCTTTTGAAGGAAATGGAATATCCTATGACTTTGTATCAGATATGGACGAGATATGGATTAGCATGGACAGGGTTTTTTATGAGCGTATTGTGAATAATCTGCTTAAAAATGCAATGGAGCATAGCGGGGCTTCTAAAATCTGGATAAAGATTGAACAAACTGGTATTACGGCTGCTGTGAAAATCTGCGATAATGGCGTGGGGATTCCTGAGAAAGCGATTCCATTTGTCTTTGATAGGCTGTATAAGGCGGATGATGCCCGTAGCAGTAAAGGAAGTGGTCTGGGGCTTGCAATCGTACGGGAACTGGTTTTGATGCAGGGAGGGAAGATTTTTGTAGAGCCCCGAAAGAAAGGAAGTTGTTTTGTCATGGAATTTCCCATATTAGAGAATTAAAAATGAACTGTTCTGCCGTAAGGCAGGGCAGTTTTTTCTTACTTTATAGGAAATTACGCCACAGCGTTGTAAGCCGCCGGGCCAACTCTTTTTTACAAGGTTTTCGTAAGGTTATGGGAGAGAAAGTGTGATAATATAAAACAGTAGGCAGATGTATTTATATTAGATATAGCACACAAAGAAGGGGATGGTGTGATGGAGAATTTTATCATTGAGACGAAAGGGCTGACGAAATGTTATGGGGATACTGCCGTAGTAAAGGGAGTGGATATCCATGTAAAAAAAGGCGAAATCTATGCACTTTTGGGAAGGAACGGAGCTGGAAAGACAACAATCATGAAAATGCTGTTAGGCTTATCCAAGCTAACAAAAGGAACTGTCCATATGTTTGGACAACCTTTTGAAGGGAATAAAAAAGAATTTTTGGAACGGATAGGTGTCATGATTGAAACGCCGGGATTTTATCCAAACCTTACGGCAACAGAAAATCTGGAAATTCTTGCCGATTTGCGGGGATATATAAAACGGGATGCTATAAAAGAAAGTTTGGGGAAGGTTGGACTGCCTTATAAAGATAAAAAGCTTTTTTCAGAATTTTCCCTTGGAATGAAGCAGCGGCTTGGAATTGCAGCTGCCATTATCCATGATCCGGAAGTCCTGATATTGGATGAACCGGTTAATGGGCTTGATCCTATTGGGGTAATGGAAACAAGGGATTTTATCAGGGAACTTTCGCAAAATTATGGAAAAACGATTCTGCTGTCAAGCCATATTCTGTCAGAGATTGAGCTTTTGGCAGACCGGATTGGAATTATTGACAAAGGGATTCTGCTGGAAGAAAGCCTTTTTGAGGAATTGAAAAAAAGAAATATGCATTATATTCTGTTGTCCGCAGATCCGGCTGAAACAGTTATCCATATGCTGGAAGAAGAATTTCATATCAGAGATTATCGGATTATGGGGAATGGCTGCATTCAAATTTTTGACACAGAGATACAGACAAAGGAAATCGTCAAGTTTCTTGCAGAACGGAATATTTATGTAGATGCTATTAACAAATGCAGTGATACACTGGAAGATTATTTTAAAAGGATAACCGGAGGTGAGGGGATTGCTTAGTATATGCCGGAATGAATTGAAGAAACTAAAGCGCCAGAAGACGGCAAGGATGTTGTGGGCAGTTGGCATCCTGATACCTACGTTTGGCACACTGCTCTGTATAAAAAACCATTATCCCTTTAGAAATTTGGTCGGTACGAATGTCTTGTTTGGAAGTTTTCTTGTGATTCCATTTGTCTTTTCCGCCATGCTTTTAAACTTGTTTGAACTGGAGGAGAGGAATCATACATTGAAAAACATTCTGGTGATTGGAGTACCCGAATGGAAGATTTTTTTGTCCAAATTGGCCGCTGCTCTTGTGATTGTTGTGGTATTTATGGGAATTATTACTGCTTATACAGTTGCAGGAGGAATTTTTCTGCGGAATTATATTCCGGATGTTTTCCATATTTTCGGTATATTTTTAATAATATCTCTGTGCAGCATCTGTGCGACAATGCCTGTGGTGCTTTTGATTATTTTGCTCCGCAAAAGGAACCTGATTGCGATGATAGCAATTAACTGTTTTATACTCATTGATTTTTTGTTTGTATGGCAGTTGACCATGTTTCATTGCCTTGAGATGCATCTGCCTGTTTTGGTAGCATTTCGCATCACTTATCCCTTTGGCATTATTGAATATACGGATAATTTGCAGCTTGGTTTGGACACACTGTATTATCCAATGGACAAGGGGATATTTTTGTTGGGGGCAACAACGGCAGTTTCCCTTGTAATTAGTTTATGGCTTTATAAAAGACAGGAGGCCGATGTATGATGAAAAGATTGATCAGGGCAGAATTAAAGAAATTGAAAAGACAGAAAATAGTTTTTGTTGGATATCTCAGCATACTCTTTTCGTTTATCATTACTTTTGCGCAGCAAATGCGGATTAAGGCAAGAGCGCCTGAATGGGAAGGGTTTGCAGAAATGTTTTTTTACAACAATGCAATGCTGTTCTTGCCGTTTACAGTATCTTTGATTGGGGGATACATGATAGATCAGGAATATGCAAGGGATACTCTGAAAAACCTGCTGGTGATACCGGTCAGATGGCAGGATGCGATAAAAGCGAAAGTGGCAGTCTTGTTTTTGCTGATGATCAGAGTTGCGCTGTTTGAAATGGTTCTGCTTTTGTCTGCGGGTATTATGTTAAGGAACTGTCCTGCCGTGCTTATGATGACAGGCGTATGTATGAAAGCGCTTGCGTATAATACCTGTATCACGTTAAGCATATTGCCTGTGATTCTGTGGTTTGGAAAGAATGGCGGGAAATATATATGGGGAAGTATACTCTCCATGCTCGTTGGTGCATCTGGAGTGTTTGTAGTAAATGGAAGGGTAGCTTATTGGCATCCGGTTACAGTTTGCTTCTCATTTCTATCGGACATTTATGGAGATAAATCTGTAATAGGATACATGAAGTCGGGTGCAGCAATCTTTCTGTATGGATTGTTGTGTACGTTGGTGTACTGGATTAGGTATTGTAGGGAAAACAGATAAAGTTTTAGTTTTGCATTTCTTTTTTATTCTTGAAAGACGAAACAATCTGTCCTTATTTCGTGACAGATAAAAAGCATACAAATACCATGCCCTGTCTTTATAAACTAATTTATTCCCGCGGGCAACGAGCCAAG
>BLLT01000315.1 GCA_011958945.1 Lachnospiraceae bacterium
TGCTTGCCACAAAGTCGCTTATGCGCAAAAGCAGCGCAGAAATGAGGAGTTTTATGATTTCAAAGTTTAGCGTGAAGAAGCCTTATACGGTTTTGGTCGGAGTGGTAATGGCGATTATTTTGGGGGTGGTGTCATTTACGAAGATGACAACGGATTTGCTCCCCAATATCACTTTGCCGTATGTAATTGTTATGACTACATATGTGGGTGCGAGCCCGGAAACGGTGGAGATGGTGGTGACTAAGCCGGTGGAGTCTTCCATGGCTACGGTGAGTAACATTGAGGGCATCAGTTCCATATCCAGCGAAAATTATTCGATGGTTATTCTGGAATTTGCCCAGAGCGCAGACATGAATGCGGTATCTTTGGAAATCAGGGAGAACCTTGATCAGATAAAAAGCTTTTGGGATGATTCGGTAGGGAATCCGATTATAATGAAATTGAATCCGGATATGATGCCGGTAATGGTTGCTGCGGTGGGCCGTGAAGGCGCTACCAATGCGGAAGTGAGCGATTTGGCGAAAAACACTATAGTTCCCGAACTGGAAAGTATAGAAGGGGTGGCCTCGGCCAGCGCCGTAGGGCTTTTGGAAGAAAGCGTCAATGTTATTATCCGTCAGGATAAAATAGATAAGATCAATGAACAGGTATTCGGCTATATTGACAGCGAATTGGAAGAGCAGGAAGAGGAGTTGGCTGATGGCTGGAAGGATATTGAAGATGGCTGGAAGGAACTTCAGGATGGCCGGAAGGAAATCGAGGATGGCCGGTTAGATTTAGTGGATGCCCAAAAGGAGTTGGATGAATCCAGGGCTGAATTGGAAGAAAGCAGAACCGATTTGGCAGAAGGCAAGGCAGAACTGGAAGAAAATAAGAAAAAAATTGCCGACGGAAAAGAAGAATTGGAGGATAAGCAGAAGGAAGCCACTAAAAAGCTGGCGGAAACAGAGACTCAGCTGCTTACCGCTAAGGCGGATTTGGAAGCATCCAAAATCAATATGGAGATGGAAATCACCACCCTGGAAAAGGCGCAGGAGGGCTTAGGGCAGGCAAAAGAGGGCCTGCAGAAGGCATTAAGCGGCAAAGAGGAACTGCAAAAGGGGATAGATGCCATTGATGCGATATTGAACGGTATGCCCGAACTGGAAGGGGCAATCAGCCAGATAGATGTGGAAATTGCAGAAGGGGAAGCCAAAGTCGGAAATTTGAATGATGTGATTGCGGCGATTTCTTCTTCCGGGGCAAGCCAGTATGAGGATTTGCCTGAGGAAATCAGGCAGGCGGTAGAAAGCGCCATTGGTTATCCGGGGGATTCCGCTGCACCTAGTGAAGTGGCAGGGGCCATGAGCGGTATAAAGTCTGCAGCGGAAGCTTCCCTGAATGCAGCGAAAGCACAGAGGGAAATGCTGCAAAATCAGCTGGCTGCTTTAGGGGCACAGGGAGATGCGGCATCTCTCCAGGCCCAAAGGGCGGAGTTGGAAAAGCAGCTTAAGGCATTGGAAGAGCAGATTCCGGTCATTGAAGAGCAGATTAATCAGTTGGAAGCCGCCATCAGCGCCAGCACCATGGGTATGGGGGCAGAGGCTTATCTGGCAACGCTGCAGCAGGGAATGGTAACCATCGAAGAAAATATCATGAAGGTGGACGAAGGCCTAAACCAGCTTTATAAAGGCAACCTGGAAGCAGCTATAGAAATTGCCAATGCAAAATCCCTGTTAGAAGTAGGAGAAATGCAGATAGAGACGGCCGAAAAGCAGTTAGAATCCGGGGAAAAACAGTTGGAAACCGGGGAAGAGCAGCTTCAATCCGGCCAGGAGCAGATAGATGACGGGTTTGACCAATTAAAGGATGCCCTGGAGCAATTAAAAGAAGGGGAAGATCAATTAAAGGAAGGCGAAGAGCAGCTGGAAGAAGGGGCAGAGAAGCTGGAAGAAGCAAGGGATGATGCCTATGCCAATGCGGACATGAATGATATCCTTACGGTGGATACCGTAAAGTCCTTGCTGGCCGCACAGAACTTCTCCATGCCGGGCGGCTATGTGACAGAGGGAGGCATTGACTATCTGGTCCGGGTGGGTGACAAAACAGCGGATATTGAAGAATTGGCCGCTATGCCTATTATGAACCCGGATATGGACGGGGTAGATGTGATCACCCTTTCCGATGTGGCGGATGTATTTATGACGGACAATTCCGATGAAATTTATACCAATATCAACGGAAGCCCGGGCATCCTTTTGACCATACAGAAGCAGACGGGGTATTCTACAGGGGATGTTTCCGATAAATTGAAAGAACGTTTTGAAACGATGATGGAAGAGGATGAAAGCCTGTCTATGATTATCCTGATGGATCAGGGGATTTATATTGATATGGTTATGGATTCTGTTATCAGTAATGTGCTGTTTGGCGCGGTACTGGCTATACTTATATTAATTCTGTTCTTAAAGGACATGAGGCCTACACTGGTGATCGCCCTTTCCATTCCGGTCAGCCTGGTGACGGCAGTGGTTTGCATGTATTTTAGCGGGATTACGCTGAACATTATATCCCTCTCCGGCTTAGCGCTGGGTGTGGGAATGTTGGTGGACAACTCTATCGTTGTAATTGAAAACATTTACCGTATGCGCAGCGAGGGGAAGGGCATGCGGGAAGCATCCATAGAGGGGGCAAAGGAAGTGGCCGGGGCGATTATGGCGTCTACCCTGACAACGGTCTGCGTATTTTTGCCTATCGTGTTTACGGAAGGCATTACACGGCAGCTTTTTGTGGATATGGGCCTTACGATTGCCTACTCCCTGCTGGCCAGTCTGATGATAGCCCTGACAGTAGTACCTGCTATGGCTTCTAAGATACTGACGAAAACAAAAGAGCAGAAGGATGACAAATTCTTTACTGCATTGATTGGATTATATGAGAAGGTGCTGAAGGCATCCTTAAAGGTAAAGCCGCTTGTATTGGCCGCTGTGCTTATATTGCTTGTGATTAGCGCCATGGCGTCGATGTCCAGGGGAACTGCTTTCATGCCGGATATGGAAAGCACCGAGATTACGGTCACTGTGACGATGCCTGACGGCACTCCTTTGGATGAAACAGGAAAGGTGACGGATGAAATTATCGAAAGAATCCGTACCATTGATGATGTGGTGGACGTAGGGGCTATGGCGAGCACCTCCAGCATGGCATTGCTGACCGGGGGCGGGAACAGCTCGAAGAACGTGACGGATATTTATATCACATTAAAAGAAGACAAAGAACTGACAGGAGATGAGATTGGGAAGAAGATAGAGGAACTGACGGCGGATTTGGAAGAGGCGGAATTAGTGATCAATACTTCCTCTATGGATATGAGCGCCCTTGGGGGAGAGGGTATTTCCATCCAGGTGAGGGGACGTGAGATAGATACATTGCAGGAAATCGCAGCGGAGATTGCCCGGATTGTGGAAGAGACGGAAGGAACAACGGAGGTATCCGATGGAATGGAGGATTCCACGGAGGAACTGCGCATCATTATCGACAGGGATAAAGCCATTGAGCACGGCCTGACGGTAGCCCAGATTTTCCAGCAGATACAGGCAAAACTGGCCGATGCGTCCAGCGCCACTACTTTGGAGACGGAAATCAGGGATTATGATGTTTATGTAAAAAATGCAAATGACATTGCCCTTACCCGGGATACGATTAAGCGGATAAAAATAGATGTGACGACTCGGGATGGCAAAAAGGAAAAAATTACGCTGGCGGATATTGCGGACTTTGAGACAAAGCAGTCGCCCACCTCAGTAAACCGGGCCGACCAGAACAGATACATAGGGGTTAGCGCTTCCATTGCCGAAGGCTATAACATAGGCCTGGTATCCCAGGAACTGCAAAAGAAGCTGGACGCCTACGAAATGCCGGATGGCTATACTCTGTTGATGAGCGGCGAAAATGAGGCGATTGTGGATGCGATGGAACAGGTAACGCTGATGCTGGTATTGGCGCTTCTGTTTATGTACTTAATTATGGTGGCTCAGTTCCAGTCTCTGCTATCCCCGTTTATCATTATGTTTACGGTGCCGTTAGCATTTACGGGAGGTTTCCTGGGGCTTTACATTACCGGAAGCGAGGTGAGTGTAATTGCGCTGATTGGTTTTGTCATGCTTTCCGGTATTATTGTAAACAACGGGATTGTGCTTGTGGATTATATTAATCAGCTGCGGGAAGCAGGCATGGAGAAAACGGAGGCTATTGTGGAGGCAGGGCGCACCAGGCTTCGGCCGGTTCTTATGACTGCACTGACAACGATTCTGGCTCTTTCCACCATGGTATTCAGCCATGATATGGGATCGGAGATGGGGAAACCCATGGCAGTAGTAAGCATCGGCGGGCTGATATACGGTACCTTATTGACCCTTGTGGTAGTTCCCTGCATCTACGATATATTTATGAGGGAGAAAAAAGATTGAAAATTGAAATTTTTCAATCCCAAGTTTGCGT
>BLLT01000316.1 GCA_011958945.1 Lachnospiraceae bacterium
AAAACAACCAGTTTCACGGATTCAGGAATGATTTTAAAACAGGGCAAATTGATGGTTATCAAGCAGAGGAGAGATTGTCAACTTACTACAAGCATCAACTACAGAAAAGATATACATATGTTCTTGATATGCCAATACAGATAAAAAAGACAAATCATCCAAAGTATAGATTGATTCATGTATGTAATCATGAAGAAGGATGTTTGTTGATGGCACAAAACATGTTGAAAAGGACAGATGAATTAGTGCTGAATATACAAAGAGAGGGACAGATGTCGATTTTTGATTTTATGTCTGATGTGAGTACCGATAGTTCGGGAAAACAGACAACTATTTATGATGTGAAAAAGAAGCTGTGTTCCTATTTACAAAACTACAAAGGTGAAGTGCATTTGAACAAATTGTTGGCGGAATTTTATGGGCATTATGGTTTGATTGGTTATATTAATATGGTTAATGACGCTCTTAAAGAATTGGAAGCGGATGGGTTTATACAGATTTGCAGGCAACCACAATTTTCAGAAAAAACTGGTCAACCTTTAAGATTTATGGAAGAAAAGGGAGGGCATAGCGTTATAATTAGGAGGCTGCAATCATGAAGAAAGTGGCTGGTTATATACAGCGAAAGACAATGCTCTATGAAACGGGTGTAGAGTATGGGGATTATACCATGAATCATGTTCTGGGTTGTGCGCATGGCTGTAAATTTCCATGTTATGCTTTTTTACAAAAAAGACGATTCGGGATAGTTCAAACATATGAACAATGGATTCAGCCTTATTTGGTATCGAATACGTTACAGCTTCTTCAACAGGAAATACCAAAATTGAAAGATAAAATTGAGTCCGTTCAGCTATGCTTTACGACAGATCCGTTTATGTATGAATATGATGAAATTGCACAGATGAGTTTAGCTGCGATGCAGATGCTTAATCAGGCAGATATAAAATGTACAGTTTTAACAAAGGGAATACTTCCAATAGAACTTGCGAATTACTCTAGTGATAATGAATATGGTATTACACTGATTTCCTTGGATGAGGATTACAGAAAAAAGATGGAGCCATATGCGGCAACATACCAAGCAAGAGTGGCGGCAATGAAAGCATTGCATGATGCCGGTTGCAAAACGTGGGTAAGCATAGAGCCATATCCAACACCGAATTTAATTAATCAGAAGTTGGATGAATTATTAGAAAAAATATCCTTTACGGATAAAATTATCTTTGGGCGGACTAATTACTGCAAGGAGGTATCTTCTTATAAGCAACATAAAAAGTTTTATAATGAACAGGCGGAATATGTAATTGAGTTCTGTAAAAAGAGGAATATACTTTATCATATTAAGGAAAAAACAATTACTATGGAAAGGATGTGGTAAAAGTAAATTTATGGCATTATAGTAGCATAAGACATGGTAGGACAAACAGTGTTTTGTCTCTCAAGTATGAATGAGAATAATACACAGAAAGAAGGTAAAGAAGTGTCTACGGAGAAAATAGATAGAGAAATACATCGTATAGATAATGCGATTTGCCGTCATATTGAAAATATCGAAAGAGATGATAGAGGAGAGGTGGCACAGGATGTTGTCACAGATTTGCGCCATTTTGTTGAGCATGTAATGTTAAAAATATATGCAAACAATCAGGATATTGAAGATAATTATGAAAACCTTTGTAAAGGTATAAAATATGTGGAATCAAAAGGGCAGTATAAAAATATTGCAAGATTTCATGATTTTTTACAAATGGTAGTTTCACACTATAAGCCGGACGAAGAAAATTCAGAGCGTTTAATGCTTAAATATTATAACTATTTGTATGAGATAAGAAAATTTCTTTTTGATAAATATAATTTTGGGGTTTTGCATAATTTGGAAAAGTTTCCCTTAAATATAGATCCTAAGATGCAAGAGTATTATGCTAAAATAGCAGAGGAAATTGAAAAATTTGACATTATTGAAAATTGTACAAAGGGAAGTCGTTTTTATATTCAGAAGGTAAAACCTTTTTTTATAAAGGGAGGACGTTATTTTGAGATTACATTCTGTGAAGCTACGGATAGAAATAATAAAACGGATCGTCTTATTGCGTTTACGAAAATTTCAATTATGAGCAACTATGCTTCAAGGATTCTAGTTGTTCCAACAGATATAGAAATAATGAATAAAAGAATGCCAATAAATATAATTATAGGGTGGGAAGTGGCAATTCGTGATTGTGAATTTAAAAATTTTTGCAGTATTATAACGGGCATAAAAAGTGATGTAGGGCATTCAGAAACGAGAAGTTTATGCCAATTTATGACAAGATATAGGATGAATCTTGTTGATATTGTTTGCATGTCTAAAAAAGAGTATGCAATATTAGAGCAATCAATTAGAGACAAAGCCCAAGTGACAGTTGTTTTAAATGCATTATCAGAATGCAGAAGAATAATAAATAATAATATGGCGGGAGAGAATATTCTCCGTTTATTGTTATATTCAATGAATAACAACATGATTAAGTCTCAATATTATGATGTGAAGAGTCGCTATTTTTCTTTATACTTGAAAAACGGATGTATTCCGTTTGATAAAATACCTTTTAATTTTTCCCCAATAGACCACACGGTTAGATATAGTGTATTATTGGATTGCGTAAATTATAAGGATAAAATAGATCAATTGTTGGCACGCCACATCAAGATAAATGCAGAAGTTAATGGAATATTATTTACACAGATTGAAGAGTTGGAGGGATATGGAGATGTAAATACCTTAATAGAGCGATACAACAATAGGTTATACTCTGGGCATAGACCTCAGAGCGAAGTTAGAGTGCAAAATAATCACGCATTTATTTATAGTTATGTGGAGGACTGTAAATATATATTAGATAGACTTGTACAATTATCTACAAATGGATTGCAGAATTATTCGATAGCGGTTTCTGCGTGGCTAGCGAATGAAAATACGGCATTTTATTGTGATGAAAAGAAAGATGTGTTAAAAGAAATATTTGCTAATTCTATGGTAGGGGTATTGTATGGTGCTGCGGGTACAGGGAAATCAACCTTTATTAAATTAATGTCACAGTATTTTGCGGATAAAGATAAACTCTTTCTGGCACAGACAAATCCGGCAGTTGATAATTTAAAAAGGAAAGTAAATGTGGCAAATTGTGAATATTTAACTATTGCTAAGTTTATTTCTAATTCGAGGGTCAAAACAGAATATGATATTCTTATTGTTGACGAATGTAGTACGGTAAGCAATGCTCATATGAGGAAGGTGCTGGAAAAGGCTTCATTTAAGTTACTTCTTCTTGTGGGAGATACATTTCAGATTGCATCAATTAGATTTGGGAATTGGTTCAGTATTGTGAAACAGTTCATTCCAAAAAAATCCGTATATGAGCTATTGGCACCATTTAGGAGTGAAGATGAACGATTGCTTGAACTTTGGGATCGTGTTAGGAATATGACGGATAACGTTAGTGAATTGATTTCGCGTCCAGAGTATTCTAGGAGACTAGATGATTCTGTTTTTGTTAAAGTAGAAAAAGATGAGATAATTCTTTGTTTAAACTATGATGGTCTGTATGGTATTAATAATTTAAATAGGTTCTTGCAAGAGAGTAATGAGAACAAATCTTATGAATGGGGATTGCAACAATTTAAAGTCGGTGATCCGATTTTGTTTAATGAGTCTGAAAGATTTGCTCCAGTCATTTATAATAATATGAAGGGAGTGATTAGAGGCATAGAAACAACATCTGATTCAGCTATGGGGGAAGTGATTACATTTGATGTGGAGTTGGATAAAATATTAGATGGATTAGATGCATCAGGGAAAGATTTTGAAATAATTGATGAATATGAGTGTGATAATACAGTAGTTCGTTTTTCGGTATATAAAAGACGGAGCGAAGATGATGACGATGACATTACGTCTAATACTATTGTTCCGTTTCAGGTTGCGTATGCGGTATCTATTCATAAAGCACAGGGATTGGAATTTGATTCAGTAAAGGTTGTCATAACTAACGAGGTAGATGAAAATATTAGTCATAATATTTTTTATACTGCAATTACGAGAGCAAGGAAACATTTGAAGATTTATTGGTCTCCAGAAGTCCAAGAGAAGATTCTTACATCAATACAGCCGAGAAATGATAATAAAGATATTGCATTATTGAAAAGGACTGTGCTTGATTAAAAACATTGATGCTGGTGCAAGGTGTATTTGTTTTTTGGGTAATTCATTATTCAAAGCGGATAAGATGTGAAGAGGGTATGAAAAGACATGTGTGGGTACAATTTGGGTACACCAGCTTTGAAACCATATAAATTAGAAATAAAAACGTATCAGAATGATACGATTTTGTAAGAAAAAGTAATGTAAAACAGGACTTGCAACGAACAGGAAAAAGAGTTCGAATAAGCAAATTATCCCGAGGCACACCCGATTATCCTGTGAGGGCAATCT
>BLLT01000317.1 GCA_011958945.1 Lachnospiraceae bacterium
TCGCGGAACACCTTCCTCTGGATATGCAGGAACTTC
Source organism: Lachnospiraceae bacterium (assembly GCA_011958945.1). Taxonomy (GTDB): domain Bacteria; phylum Bacillota; class Clostridia; order Lachnospirales; family Lachnospiraceae; genus Kineothrix. The sequence continues at coordinate 37 of BLLT01000317.1, forward strand.
ACCCGGCAGCCCTCCAGCCCCGCATACGCAAAGAACCGGTTCAGCGCCGAGAGCTTGGCGTTCACCGTACAGGGCGACAGCCCCGCCCCCTGCAGGTGCGCCTTCCATCTGGCCACGGCCTCCCGGGATACCGCTTCCCCGTCCAGCCAGGCGGCGAAGAACCTCACGTTCCGCACATACTTTTCTACCGTTGCCTTCCCATGCTCCTCCCCTTCCAGGTGCTCCCTAAACCCTGCAACCCTCTCCTCTGTCATCCTATAACCTTCCATCCCATTACCTCCTCTTTTGTTTGAAAACCAAAGTCCACCCACATTTTCCGTTCATGTCATGCATGACAATGATTGGGATAATTATACAAACTTTCTTCTTTGTTTTCAATCAAAGGGGCTGTTGCAAAAATCGGCAATTCCACAATATATGGCTAAAATATTTCAGGTATTCAAACCATATATTGTGTGTACTTACCATTTTGCAACAGCCCTTTTGCCCCTCACGGCAGCTTTGCCCGCAAATTCTTACAAAGCATCTCTCCTCAATTCATAATTACCACAAATATCCACCGAAATGATCAATGTTTGTTCTAAATAATCTATACATTCTAAAATATATTTATCAGAAAATCTATTCGCTTTATCTATTGACCATTCCTTAAAACTTTTTATTAGTTGTTCCTTGTTCTTTTTCTTCCCATTTCGCACTAAATATAGCACCGTCGAAATTCCCTCTAATTTCTTGTCCGTCCGTATTGCATTAACGTATTCCGTTGATTTTTTTACAGCAATATGCAGTTTATCAAACTTACTATCCACCTTTTCACTGCAAATTATTTGATATATCTGTTCAAAAGTTGCTTGCGAATTATCAATTCCGTAATACTCTTGATATTCTTTTATATTTCGTGCAACAATATCTACAGAATGAGAATATGGACCATATTTCCATTTATCATATTTAAAGTACTCTTCCTCTAAAAATAAATTTGTAAAATATCCGGCTTTCTGCAATCTAATATTATTAAATCTTTTCAGATTTAAGCGTATATCTAACAAAACCAGTCCAGAAACACTAATTTGTGGCGGTTTTTTGGGAGTTGCACTATATGAAGTTGACGGCTCAAAAATAATAAAATCATACTTATCCGATATATCATATATTTTATTTTCTACTATTTTCTTTACTTCTGTCCAGTCCAATCCTCCGTTTCCACACCCCAGTGGCGGAATAGCAATTCTTTTCACTGTTAAGCTTGGAAGCAACTCAACAAAGGACTCCATTCCTTTTTCAATATATTCTATTTTTGAATTTTCACGCCATTTATTTTTGGTTGGAAAATTAACTATTGTAATACCCTCTTCAATATAGGAATGTACTTTTCCAACCGTCAATGTACCTGTTCTACACGCCTTTACATATGATTTGTTATTTTCAGGAAATCTCATTTTAAATTGATATGCAATGCCCTTTCCCATAAATCCTTCACAATTTACCGTGTTTATTAAACAATCTGCATTACATTCAAACATATTTCCTTTCGTATACTCTATCATATATGCCCTTTCTCAAAACCATTTAGATTGAATACTTACATATGGAGGTTGCTCTAAAATTCCTTTATTTTCAAAAAGTTCTTCAATATATTGCTGTGTTTCTATATCTTTCACATAAACACATTGAAACAGTTCTGCCGGAATACATTTATCTATTAAGCACTCTGCCATTTTAACATTTCGTGAATACTCATCTGTCTCACCAGCCCTTTCCATTGTATCCCAATCTATATTTTTCATTCCATCCGCATAATTATATAAAATACACTCCTGTTGTGATAATGGGTGTTTTATTAATATTTTAAAGTTGTTAAATTCAGCCAATGCCCTTCTGATACATATATACACAAATTCGTCTGTTGAATATGTATTTTTCACAGCAACATCAAATGCAGAATATGGATGAAAATGAAAAGGCGTATATTTATCTAAACCTAATTCTTCTCTTTTGCTAATAATGCGAGGATCCGCAACATCACCAAAAAGCATATTCTGCTCTAACAGAAACCTTCTCGGCAATAAACCATAATTAATTATCATTTCCATATTATCTAACTTTGTAAGGTGATATAATAACTTTTTATCCCTAACTCCCTCTAATCCCATTCTGTATTTTGCCCCTTTCATCTCATTGTTTATTTATTATAAATAAGAAAATATGTAATTGCTCTTGCTATGTGCCAACTTTCTTTTTAATGGCGCAACGCAAAACCTCACTGTCATTTTTGAATACCACATGGCTTTTTTGTTGTAAAGCCGGCTGTCCGTAAATAGCGTTTTGCAATCTCTAATGACTTAAAAAGAAAATTCTACCTCTGCAATCTCCTATTCGGGTCATGTTCAATCCAAATTTGCTGTTCTAAGTATAGCATATCCACATACAGATTACCACAAAAATACAGGGCATAGCAACCGCCATGCCCCAAATCAGAAGCTTTCTCCCGCAATCGAATATAATTATGTATACTACGGAAGATGGTATCACAAAAATAGAAGTAACATTTGACCATGATACGGTTTGGCTTTCCATAGAGCAGATGGCCGAATTATTTCAGCGAGATAAAAGTGTAATTGGTAAACATGTAAGAAATATTTTTAAAGAAGAGGAATTGGTAAAAGAGGCAGTTTGGGCAAAATTTGCCTACACTGCTTCTGACGGCAATATCCTTTCTCCGGTGGAATGCCATTTCCTTGAAAGTATAGAAGAATTACAGGAACTGGAAGATAAAAAATAGCATTTCTGCATTCAGATCCCTTACAATCTGATAGGCTTTTGACTTTGACACACACAGTTCCGCTGCCACGCTTGTTTATCGAAGTTACCTTATATAAATGGGGATAGATGGATGAAGATTGTACATATCAGTTCAGCATACGAATATATAGATGTGAAAAAGAATCCATTTACCTCGTATAGTTCCTTAAAACAGTATCCCCTATAATATAATTCCTATAAGAAAAATACTGCCCTCCCGCTCATTACACAGGAAGGCAGCACTTCATATTACCCACTAAGTATCCACTATTAACTTCTCTTACCCACTCATCGTTCCCCTAAAACACTTTCTCTTCCTTCATCCTCTCATACTCTTCTTCCGAATACCCCAGTTTCCCCACAAACACATCATGGTTATCCTGCCCCAATACAGGAGCGGGGCGGTTGATTCTGGGCTTCATATCCATCAGCTTCACCGGGTTTCCGTTCACAGTCATTTTCCCGATGCGGGGATGTTCGATGTCGATAAACATTTCCCTGGCCTTTGCGATATGCTCATCTTCCACGATCTGCTTCACATTATAAATCGGCCCCGCGGGGATTCCCTTGGAAAGTACCAAATCCACGATTTCATCCACCGTGCGCCCCCCGGTCCACTCCTCAATATAACCTTTCTGAATCTCGTTATTTTCCACGCGCAGCGGCACTGTCAGAAATCTTTCATCGGTAATCATCCATGGCATATCCACCACTTCATTACAGAACTTTTCATACAGTTTCTGGTTGCCGCACCCGATAATGACATATCCGTCCTTCGCCTTATAGGTATCATAAGGGGCGATGGAAGCATATGCATTCCCGTTCCTCACTGGCAGTTCCCGGGATTCAAAGTATCTGATATAAGCATTTTCCAGGCTGGCCACCACGGAATCCACCAGTGAAACATCCACTTTCTGTCCAAGGCCCGTGATATTCCTGGCATTTACTGCCGCCAGGACGCCGATTACCAGATTCAAACCGCCCAGAATATCCCCCATGGCATTGCCGGATCGGGTAGGCTTGCCGCCTTTTTCCCCTGTAATGCTCATCAGGCCGCCCATCCCCTGGGAAATAATATCATACCCAGGCCTCTGGGAATAAGGGCCATAAGAGCCAAATCCCGATATTGCGCCATAAATCAGCTTAGGGTTAATCTGATGCAGCGTCTCATAGCCAAGCCCCAGCCTCTCCATTACGCCCGGCCTGTAATTTTCCAGCAAGATATCCGCATCCCCCACAAGCTTTAGGAAAATTTCTTTTCCCTTTTCGGATTTCAGGTTCAGGGTGATCCCTCTCTTGTTCCTGTTAAGGTTTGCATAGTAAACGCTCTCCCCATGCTCATAAGGGCCATAACCCCTGGCATCATCCCCGTTGCCTGGCATCTCGATTTTTAATACATCCGCTCCAAAGTCCCCCAAAATAGAAGCCCCATAAGGTCCTGCGACTACTCTTGTCAGGTCCAGTACTTTCAGGTTTTGCAGCGCTTGTACTTCTTCCTTATTTATATTATCCAATCTTTGACTTCCCATCATTTTACCTCATTTCTGCGCGTTTTTTATATCTTATTTCTATTAAGATTACTCAGCTTTGCCAAGACTCTACGCATATCAAGTTTGTGGATGCCGC
>BLLT01000318.1 GCA_011958945.1 Lachnospiraceae bacterium
CCGTGCGCCGCCTTGCGGCTTAGTTCCTTTGCATGGGGCTGCGCATAAAAACATCCCCCATTGCAATGCTGCAGTGGGGGATGTTTTTAGCGGAGATGGAGAGATTTGAACTCTCGCGCCAGTTGCCCGACCTACCGCATTTCGAGTGCGGACCCTTCAGCCACTTGGGTACATCTCCATAATGATTGGTTTGCTATCAATCGGGATAGCAAAATACATTTTATCCTATATTTAAAATTTAATCAAGATAAATATTGTATTTTTATATATTTTCCAAAATCTATATGGAACTGGGAAGGGATATTCGAAAGGACTCGTATCGCCCTTTCCATTTTTTTGGAGAAATATCTAAAAACATCGGTTGTGATAACCCCCAAATTATTATATAATAATCTAATGAGTAAGTACTAAAGGCGTTCCATGCGCTCATTAAGCTTAAAGGAGGATGAATAATGAAAAGAATTGGGATGTTAACCAGCGGCGGCGACTGCCAGGCATTGAATGCAGCGATGCGGGGCGTTGCAAAATGTATTTTCCACAGTGGGGAAGATGTGGAAATGTACGGTTTTTTGGAGGGATATAAAGGGCTGATATATGGCAATTTCCGTATGCTTACCCCGACTGATTTCTCCGGTGTATTGACCAAAGGAGGAACTTTCCTTGGAAGTTCCAGGACTCCTTTCAAACAAATAAGGGAACCGGATGAAAACGGACTGGATAAAGTGGAAGCAATGAAACAGAACTATTATAAACTCCGCCTGGACTGTCTGGTAATCTTAGGCGGGAACGGAACCCATAAGACCGCAAACCTCCTGCGCACAGAAGGGCTGAATGTGGTAACCTTGCCCAAGACCATTGACAACGATTTGTGGGGAACGGATATGACCTTCGGTTTCCAGAGTGCGGTAAATATTGCAACGGATGCCATTGACTGTATCCATACGACAGCCGCTTCCCATGGCCGCGTATTCATCGTAGAGGTAATGGGGCACAAAGTAGGATATCTTACATTGAACGCAGGGATTGCAGGCGGTGCGGATATTATCCTGATTCCGGAAATCCCTTATGATATTAAGAAAGTAATTGATAAAATAGAAGAAAGAAATAAAAACGGCAGCAAATTCACGATTCTGGCGGTAGCGGAAGGCGCAATCTCCAAGGCAGATGCAAAGCTTTCCAAGAAAGAATATAAAGAAAAGATGAAAAATTACAAGTATCCGTCCGTTTCCTATGAAATTGCTGCAAAAATTCAGGAGAAGACAGGCTATGATGTAAGGGTAACCGTGCCCGGGCATACACAAAGAGGCGGAAGCCCCTGCCCTTATGACAGAGTATTTGCCAGCAGGCTGGGCTCCGAGGCAGGAAAGCTTATCCTGAAAGGCGAGTACGGCTTTATGGTTGGATATAAGAACCGGGAAGTGGTAAAAGTTCCTTTGGAAGAAGTAGCGGGCAAGCTGAAAATGGTGGCACCGGATGCAAGCATTGTGAAAGAAGCGAAATTGCTGGGTATCAGCTTCGGTGACTGATAGCGTTAATAAACGGAAGGATGGCCGATAAAACAGCGGCCATCCTCTCTGATATGGAGTGAATTGCTCTGCTGTGCGCAGCAGGCAGCATCTTCTTTTGGGCAAAGAGCAAATAAGCCTGGCGTCATTTGCTCATGAAAAAAAGTAAAGAGAGGTTTATGATGTCTTATACAGCATTGTACCGTAAGTTCCGCCCCCAGGGCTTTGAAGAGGTAAAAGGACAGGAGCATATCGTAACTACATTAAAGAACCAAATCAAGGCAGGACGTATTGGACACGCGTACCTTTTTTGCGGAACCCGGGGAACAGGGAAAACTACCATCGCCAAGATTTTTGCTAAGGCGGTAAATTGTGAAAATCCGGCAGATGGAAGCCCTTGCGGGGAATGTGCTCTCTGTAGGGCCATTTCATCCGGCGCCAGTATGAATGTAATTGAGATTGATGCTGCATCCAATAACGGGGTGGATAATATCCGTGAAATTGTAGATGAAGTATCATATTCCCCTGCGGAAGGGAAATATAAGGTTTATATTATTGACGAGGTTCATATGCTTTCTATAGGGGCATTTAATGCCTTGCTTAAAACGCTGGAAGAACCGCCATCTTATGTTATTTTTATTTTAGCCACAACAGAAGTGCACAAGATACCCATTACGATTTTATCCAGATGCCAGCGGTATGATTTCAAACGGATTACGATAGACACCATCGCATCCAGGCTGCAGGAACTCATGGGGATAGAGGAAATAGAAGTGGAAGAAAAAGCGCTTCGTTATATCGCCAAAACGGCCGACGGCTCCATGCGAGATGCCCTTAGTCTGCTGGATCAATGCATTGCTTTTCATTTTGGGGAAACGTTGACTTATGATAAGGCGCTGGAAGTTCTGGGGGCTGTGGATACGTCTATTTTTGGCCGTCTGTTCGAATTAGTGCTGGCCATGGACGTGACCGGGTGCATAGAACTGTTGGAGGAAATTGTGATTCAGGGGAGGGAACTTTCCCAGTTTGTTACGGACTTCACCTGGTATCTGCGAAATCTTCTGCTGGCTTTAAGTTCAGAGGATATCGAAGATGTCATTGATGTATCCACAGAAAATATGGCAAGGCTGAAAGAGGAAGCAAAGATGACAGACATGAATTCGGTCATGCGTTATATCCGCATTTTTTCCGAATTATCCGGAAACATCAGGTATGCTTCCCAGAAAAGAATATTAATCGAAGTAGCATTGATTAAATTATGCAGGCCGAGTATGGAAAAGGATTCGGATTCCCTTCTGGCGAGGGTTCGGAGTCTGGAAAACAAAATAGAAAACGGATTGATCACCGTTGCACCGCAAAAAATGGGAGAAAATTCCTCCGCCGATAATTTATATATTGGCGGCAATAAGGAAGAGGCCAGAAGGGTCAATCAGGAACTGCCCAAAGCTGTGCCGGAGGATGTAAGGAGGGCAGTAGAAAGCTGGGCCTCCATTGTAATGAATATAGAGCAGCCTATGAAAACTTATCTAAAGGATGCCCGCCTCAGCCTGGGCGGGAACAACAAGCTGATGGTAGTGGTAAAGGATGGCCTGGCATCCGACTACCTGATAAAGAATCCTGAGAATAAAGAACATTTGCAAAGGATTGTTTCCGAGGCGATTCAGAAAGAGATTGAAATTGATATTCAAAGCCTTGCAGAGGACAAGGCATTTGAAGATTCATACATCGACTTAAGCGAGGTCATCCATATGGATATAGAAATAGAAGATTAATATAATAGTTGCGGAACTGGAAAACAGCAAGTGCCAAGGAAATACCCCAGAGAATTTCATGGCTGCGGAGCAGACAGGAAGTTCTCTGCGAGAAGAAAGGGTATTGGATGGGCACTTGCGGAACTGGAATAGGAGGACAAAATGGCAAAAAGAGGTGGATTCCCGGGAGGGATGCCGGGGAACATGAATAATTTAATGAAACAGGCGCAGCGTATGCAGCGCCAGATGGAAGAAAATCAAAAAGAACTGGAAACAAAAGAGTTTACAGCAGCAGCGGGCGGCGGAGCCGTGGAAGTAACAGTAACCGGGAAGAAAGAAATTGTAAAAGTGAAGCTTTCGGAAGAAGTGGTGGACCCGGAAGACATTGAAATGCTGGAAGATTTAATCGTAGCTGCTACGAATGAAGCCCTTCGCAAAGCGGAGGAAGCGGGTGCGGAAGTCATGAATAAAATGGCCGGCGGCCTTGGCCTTGGAGGAGGCTTTCCGTTCTAATGGACTTATACAGCGGACACATTAACAAATTAATCGATGAACTGGCGGCGCTTCCAGGGATTGGAAACAAATCCGCCCAGCGGCTGGCATTCCATATGATTCATATGCCCAAAGAAAAAGTGGAGCGGCTGGCGAGAACGATGGTAGAGGCCAAAGAACACGTGAAATACTGCAAGGAATGCTATACCCTTACAGACCAGGAAATCTGCCCTGTTTGCAGCAGCACCAAAAGGGATCACGCAACAATCATGGTAGTGGAAAACACCAGGGATTTAGCAGCTTATGAAAAAACAGGGAAATATACCGGTGTATATCATGTTTTACATGGGGCGATTTCCCCCATGCTGGGCATAGGGCCAAACGATATCCGCCTAAAAGAACTGATGGAAAGGCTGGAAGGCGAAATCAAAGAGGTCATTGTTGCTACAAATTCCAGCCTGGAAGGCGAAACAACAGCTATGTACATTGGCAAACTGATAAAGCCAACCGGCATAAAAGTCACAAGAATCGCCAGCGGCGTTCCGGTTGGGGGAGACTTGGAATACATTGATGAAGTGACGCTGCTCCGCGCTTTGGAGGGGCGGACAGTATTGTAGGCGCATGGGGAACTGGAAAACAGCATGTCTCCCGTACAGCCCCCAGAGAATTTACGTACGCGAAAGCGGACGGAAATTGCTCTGCGAGAAGAAAGGG
>BLLT01000319.1 GCA_011958945.1 Lachnospiraceae bacterium
CAGGCTGATGATCTGCTCCTCCGTCCTTATCGCAGGCTCATTCACTGTTCCCACTTCCCTTCCCGCTATATTCAGAAAAGAAAAGCCCCGCGACCGCCAGAACCGTTCCCGTAACGGACCCCCACGTTACCGGCTCCTTCAGCACCAGCGCGGAAATCACAACCGTTATGACAGGAACCATGTAAATATAAACGCTGGTCTTAACCGCGCCAAGCACCTTTACCGCAAGGTTCCATGTGACGAAGCAGAGTGCGGAAGCCCCCAGTCCAAGATACAGGATATTCAGCAGATGCGCCACATCTGCAAAGTGTTCCAGCCCGATTTCAAAATCGAAAAGGAACAATGCCGGAACCATAAACAAAATTCCATAAAAGAACGTCCTCCGTGTAGTAAGTATGACCGGGTAGCCGAAGCTGCTGATCTTCCTTGTCAGTATGGAATAGCACGCCCATACAAAAGCCGCAAAGACTGCCAGCAAATCCCCCATCGGGTTTAGTTCCATCCGGGAGCCGTTAAAGCTAATCAACGCAACGCCTGCCATCGCCACCACAAAGCCTATGAAAAAATTCGCTCTTAGTTTCCCTTCTGATTTCAAGAACAAGCGTGACAGGAGCGCCGTGAAAAATGGCGCAACCGAGATGATGACTCCCACATTAGACGCCATCGTATATGTAAGCGCGATATTCTCCAACAGATAATATAAGCATATCCCGCACAGCCCTGCCAGCACAAAAGTCAGTTCCTGCCTGCGCCCCACGCCTTTCATACGGTGCGGACAGGCAAGAAGCAATGCCGCAAATCCCATGACAAATCGGAAAAACAGTATTTCCACCGGCTTAAAATCCGTAAGCAGGACTTTGGTGGATATGAATGTCGTTCCCCATATGATGATGGTGAGCAGCGCCGCCAGATGCCCGGCTAATCTCTTATTCCCCATTTGATACCATTCCCCTTTCCTCAGCCTGCGAATTTGGGCTGCAAGCACAAATTTGCGATTGAAAAATCTTCGGTCTTTCAATCCGTCCACCATCCCCGCCTTTTTCCGAGAATATTTCACGGTAAGTACCAGGCGCAAGCCCTATGAACTGATTAAAATAATTTGTAAAATGGCTCTGGTCTGAGAACCCCGTCCTTATGGCTGCCTCCACAGGCGGCACACCTTCCGATAACAGCTTTTTTGCCTCATTGATGCGGACCGTTTCAAGGTATCGGTAAGGCGTGACTCCTTTTTCTTTCGTAAAGGCACGCAGCAGCGTTGATTTGCTAAGCCCGGCGTAACGGCATATCTGGTCTAAATAAATGCGCTCCGTAAAATGCGCCGTCATGTATTCACAGGCTTTTTCAATCTCCTGCCTGCATTCCGGGATGCAGCTTTCAAATGGCTTCCCATAATTCTGAATTAAATACGAAAGCAGGAACAGCAGGGTTTCCTCTTTCTTAAACTCCCCCGTTCCTTTCATGACCATCTCATGCAGAGGGCGCAGGTGACAGGCTATCTCCTCATCGCAGACAACATTTCTTGAAAATCCCGGAAGTTCCCGCTTCCCGGTAACTTCCTCCGCCAAATCGAGCATGACCTCCTTTGAAATATTAAAGCCCCGGTAATCAAATGTTCCTTCATCACTCTGTACACAGGCATGGCTGTCACCCGGATTGAAAAGCACGATGCATCCTTCCTCTATGGCATATTCCTTGTCACGGCAGGAAAGCAACCTCTCCCCTTTCTCCACAAAACCTATGACATAATGCTCATGGAAATGGCTTGGAAAGGGCTGCACGATTCCCTCAAATCGGTATACCTCCATCCTCAATTCATCATCATATACCACTGTCCTTATTTCTTTCTTCATGTGGATTACCTCCGAATTCAATTTTGAATTTTGTCAAGAGCCATTTTACCTCTTATTTTTTCCTGCGTCTTGTAAAATATCTTCATTTTCATATTGATCGACCTTATTTTCCGTGGTAATTATCTGGATAAAAAGAAATGGTTTTATGTGTATTGGGGAATTTTATTAGAATGTTGCACTCGTTCTGTTACTGTACATGAGCCATACAGCTCCATTGTAATAGGTATAAGAAAGAATGAGAACAGTGCCCTCTCCTGGTGCTACTTGTCAAGGACGTATTCATCATTTTTTATCACTTTTTCTTGGCCTGCCCTGTTTTCCATGCTCTAAATCATAGAGAATGACACGCTTTAGCTTGTCCTCTACGCTTTGGATACTCATAGAAGAAAAATGTACCTCGACTAAGTCAATCTTCTTTTGCAAACAGGGTCTTAATCGCCCTGTGGTGTTGGTCTGAATGTTGTCGCTCATTGTTCCTCCTTAATGGCAAAAAAATAAAGCATATAGATTTCAATTCCTATATGCTCTAACGCTGTTACTATATTTGATTTTGGTTGATACGATTGATTACGCTAGCTGCATAACCTCAGCTTCAATTTCTTTTAATTCATCAAGTGACAATAACGGAACACAATCCGCAATTTCATCAAGTGTCATTTTACCTTTTTTAATCAATTTTTTTGCTGTTTCCCTTGCGCTTTCCTGTGCCGCTTCATACCGTTCACTTCTTATAAACGACTTCATTATCTGTTCATCATCAAACAAACTCATCATAATCGTCACAACCTCCTTTTCCCTTTCAAGCAAATATTCCTTTAAGACATTCCTGTCCTTGCATATGCGGATTGTCTCCGTAACTGCCTTTTGTGTCATGCCATGCTTTTTTGTCTGCTCATTAAAAACTTTACAGAAAATAATGTACTGATTTATAATGTCATCTGTATCGCTTTCATAGATAACCTTTGCTTTTACCTCAATATCTATATCTGCACCCTCGAAAAACTCTTTAGACAAAGATATTTTATCGGGTTTCCGCCCTTTGTTTCCCGTAAAAATCACATAAAGTTCAGGCTTTGGCATTTTTACTTTCCTGCTTTTGTAATAGTCTTGGCAGGTACGCTGAAAATATTCGTGATAGCTTTGTGCCAGATACAGTAAAACTCTTACTAAAATATTCACTGTCCATGTAGACTGTGCCTCTACAAGTATCAGCAGTTTATTGTTGACAATAAAGCCTAAGTCGTTATACAGATTATCAGTCAGCACATTTGTGATTGTTACATCTGTAAGTGAGTCCTCTGTTGCTGTGGTATCCTCTGGGTGGAGTGTTCTATACAGCTTTAGCAGATAACTCTTATTCTGAAAAAGGTCAAGAAAAACGCTGTCTTTTGCTTTGCGCTTCGCCATTATCTCCTGCACCTGTTTTGTATCGTCCGACACCTTATCACCTCAATTTCTAAAAATCTATGACACAAGATACGATATATCCTGCTCTTGCCACACTTCAATTATACAAAAAACTGACTGTCTTTACAACAAAATTCACATTAAATTTCCCCCTCCCTCCGTTTCGTTCTGCTCTGTTGCCTGTTCTGCTGTCGGCTCTCGTTCTGAAGCTCCCTCTCAAGATTCTTCTTGTTGTAGCTGATTACCTCTGCATAAGCTAATTCTGTGGCTGTCTTGGTCTGCTCCTTGCCGATACTGTCATATTCAGGCTGCAAAGACTGTATCTCTGCTTTCCATTGTTTCGGTGTTATCTTCTCGCCATTCTGTAAAAGGCTCTGCATACGTTCCTTTAATCGGTTTAGTTTCTGCCCCTTTGATAAGCGTACCGTTTCTAACTGCTGGTATTTCTGTTCCTTATCTGCTGTGAATTTCACAAGGCTCTCAAAGCTGCCTATCTTCCTTGTTGTGATGAATTTCCCCGCATTGTCGGCCGACTGCAAGGCGGTTCTGTCGGATATTTTTCTAAGGTACTTTCCGCTGACAATCGGCAGGTCTAACCTGCCTTTGCGCTCTAAAACGTTGGCAACCGCCCCTATATGGATAGTCGGCTCTCTGTCAATGCCTTGTTCTTTAAAGGAACGGTGTTCCCAATGAAGCGTAATCCCCAACTGCTCATTGGTGGCATTGATTGTATCAGCTAAATCTTTTCGCCACATCTTGGCGTTTTCTTGGCTGTTCCAGTCTGTACTGTCGGGGGTGTGGCATTTCCACTGTTTGCGGTTGTGCTTGTCAACTTTTTGCTGTCCTGTCTTTTTGTCAATGACGGGAATGCGCTCCCCGTTTTCATCAAGGTCATACACTTTTTTCTGTTTCGCTCCCCATTCCCCTTTTTCCGTAAGAGGGCGCCTCCGCAAGTTCATAACTCCATTCGTTGGGGAGTGACGCTTTTAACATTCTCGCAAGCTGTGCGTCCTGCCTTTTCTCTGCCAGTTCAACAGCGTTCCATAAAATGGCTCGGTCTGCATACTCTTTGGGCGCATTGGGTGGGAGAGCGATTTCACTATGCACTAAATCCTCACGGTATTTCGGGCGGTAGGTCTGCCCGTCAAACTCGCTGACAAGAATACTCCTGCT
>BLLT01000320.1 GCA_011958945.1 Lachnospiraceae bacterium
TCTTTACATATTTTTCGATGTCTAAGGCGTTCTTGTCATCAAAATCGGACAGAAGCCGGTACTGCTTGTGCTTGGTGATGTCAAACTTATTGGAGAAGAATGGTCTAACCCCTCTAAGCTGCATGATACATTTTCCACCATCCATAACCGAAATCTCATCCATCGACATCAATTCTTTGCCACATTGTCAAGTGATGAATTGAATTTTTATCGAATAATATTGTCGAATTAAGGCTTTTGTGATAATCTCTATCTCAGACAGAACAATAACCATTGGGGAATTTTATATTATGAAGAAGCCAAAGCTAACGATAGAAGAACAAATTGAGGACATGAAAAGTAAGAACATAACCTTCCAATATGTTTCAGAAAAAGAAGCCGCTGATTTTTTAAGGCACAATAATTATTATTTTAAACTCAAGTCATATGGGAAAAATTATGAGAAATATCGAATCCCTGCAAAAGCCGGTCAATATGTGAACCTCGACTTTTCTTATTTGCAGGAACTGTCTACTCTGGATATGCATTTGCGTAAACTGATACTTTCTATGGCACTTGATATTGAACACGCTTTAAAAACAAAGATTTTGTTTGATTTAAGCAATAATGCTGATGAGGACGGATATTCGATTGTCCAGAAATATCTGGATACAGATTATACAAGACGGAAAGATTTGTATGATAAAATTGGCAATTCTGCCGCCAGCGACCTTATCAGGAAACGAAAGGAAGCGGATGACAGCTATGCCATGTGGGAAATTGTCGAAGTATTGTCTTTTGGAAAATTTATTGATTTATACCAGCTATATTATTCCATTTACAAATCTCCAGAAGATTACAGCAGTTTCCTCTGGTCTGTCAAATTTTTGCGGAATGCGGCTGCACATAACAACTGCCTGCTGAACAGCCTGAAAGCGCCTTATCATATCACAATCCACAAAACCAAAGAAATACAGACCGAGCTTGCTAAAATAAAAACCATATCACAAAACCAAAAAGAAAAATGGATGAGCAATCCCGTTATCCATGATTTTATCTGTTTAGTATATGTGTATGTCCGGCTCATTAAAAGCAAAGGTATGAAACAAAAGGGCATCAGCGAACTGAATGAACTGTTCACAAATCGGATGTCAAGACATAAAATATATTTTGAAAAGAACGATACTATCATGGAAAGCTACCGCTTTGTTTCAAAAACCATATCTTACCTTTGCAACAAATATCGAAAATAGATTGATTTTTGACAGAATGGTGGTATAATAGTCATTGACGAACAAAAAACAATGGTTTTTTAGCGGAAACGGTGCCCGCATTGTTTCCGTATTTTTTATTTTAATGAAATAGTTTCTGACAATGCATAACCTCCCACCATCAGGTGAGAGGTTATGAACTCATTTATTCCATTATTCCTGAATTTCTCCAACAAAGTTATAGATGATTTTGACTTCCTGATACTTCTGCCTGCCCTCTTTTCTGACTTCGCCTATCAGAATACGGTCAACAAGACGGTTCAGCACCGCTTCGTCCAGCTCCTTGATTGTGGCGTACTGCCGGATTTCCTTGATAAAAGATTTTACATCGTTTTCCTGTCCGTCAGACTGCCGCATCATCAGCGTAAGTTCCTGTCCCCGGCATTGATTCTGTTCCTGTTCTGTTTCCAAAGCCGCTGTCAGCTTCATAAAACGCTGCTCCGTCAATATGCCTTTTGACTTGTCGGTATAAAGGCTGAAAAACATATCATCAATCTCTTTATTTCTTGCCTCTATCTGTGCCAGTTCCTTTTTGATTTCTGAAATATCAGCAAGATAGCGGTGTTCCATGCGTCTGCTCAACCGCTGGTAGAACATATCAGCGTCTTTCAGTGCCATAGCGGACAGCTCCTGAATATCATTCAAAACAAGGTTATACAAATCCCTTGCTTCTATTTTGTGGCTGGTGCAGGCATTTTTCCCTAACCGATTGTAGGTCTGGCAGATATAATAGGCTTTGTCAATGGGTTCCCGTTCTTCCCCCGTAAACCGGTTTTTTCCGGTTCTTCCCACTTTTTCATAACGCACCTGCATGGATTTCCCACAGGTGGCACAGTAGACAATGCCATGAAAAAGATTGTAAAACGGACAATTATTGCCCTGCATGACCGGCGGTCTGCGGTCAATGATTTCCTGTACCCGTTCCCACTCCTGCGGTGAGATGATTGCTTCATGGCAGTTATCAATCACTTCCCAATCCTCTCTGGCAATAATGTCATAAGTGTTGGAACGGATACCTTTCTGGTGTGTTCGGCAGACTAAATGGGAGCCTTTGTAGAACGGGTTCCGCAGGATATGGTTAATTCTTGAACTGCCCCACGAATAGTAATTCACATCACAGTTCGTACCGCTTTTTACTCTTGTGATAGGGATTTTTTCTTCCATAAGCCGTTTTGCAATCCGCATACACCCCAGTCCGTCAAGGGCAAGGTCATAGATATGCCGGATAACCGGGGCGGTTTCCGGGTCTATAATCAGATGACCGTTATCCTCCGGGTCACGCATCAGACCAAGCGGCGGCTGTCCTCCCCCAAATTTCCCCTGTCTGGAGCGTGTCATACGCCCCGCCAGCACTTTCTTTGAAATGTCCCGGCTGTACATGTCATTCAGGATATTTTTAAACGGAGTGATGTCCATTTCCTGCCTTGTCAGGCTGTCCACGCCATCTGTAATTGCGATATACCTTACTTTGTGTTTTGGGAAAAAGATTTCGATATAACTGCCGGCTTCAATATAATTCCTGCCAAGCCTTGAAAGGTCTTTGGTAATGACACAGCCGATTTTCCCGGCTTCAATGTCAGTTATCATCCGCTGGAAAGAGGGGCGGTTGAAGTTCCTCCCCGTATAACCGTCATCCACGTAATATTCATACTGGAACATCCCGTTTTTTTCAGCATATTCAGTAAGCATAAGTTTCTGGTTGCTGATACTCATGCTCTCGGTGTTCCCGCCATCCTCAAGGGACAGCCTGCAATAAAGGGCAGTTATTTTCTGATTTGGTTTTGATTTCCTGTTCATAGTGTTCTCCTTCTATGAACAGGGACATGACACTATTATAATACCATGCCCCTGCCCGTATTTCAACCTTTTTATGACGCTTTTTTATCCAGCCATTCTTCAAACTGTCTACATGTCTGCTTTTCAATCAGATGTTCAAAGGCTTCTTTCATGGTCTGCTTTCCGGCAAACTCACGCACCACAATAAACTGCACCTTATTGTTTCCTGTACTGTCTTTCTTCTTTTTTTCTGCCATAGGCATTTCCTCCCGAAAAAATATGCCCGACAAGGAAGAAGCTGCAACGAAGTCCGGCAACGGACGTAAAAAAATGCAGATTCCTGTTTTGTCAGGCAGTTATGGTTGTATCTGTTCCTGTTTTCTTTTTTTATTATTATTTGGTTGTTATGGTTGCCGGTACAGCAAATACCTTGCAAAATCAAGGAAATTTCCCCGACAACATGCCCTGCAACGAAGCATGAACCAGACCTGCAACCCGTTCCTATTTTTCAAAGACAAGCTCCATCTGACGGGCTTCTTCCTCTGTCAGTTCCGTAAAACCCTCTGTTCCATTCCCAAGCAGATTGTCAGTGCCGGTTGCACGTTCCCAGCCTTTCTGTCTGCCATATCCGGGAAAGCGTCTGGGATTCTTAAATGCCTGCCAGCCGGAAACAGAGTGGTTCATAATATCGTTGATTTCCCGGATTTCCCATTGCTTCGGTTCTTCAAAGGCATGGTTCAGAGCTTCTTTGTAAAGCTGTTTGGAGCAGACCATATTTCCCTTAAAATCATCCAGAAATTCCTGTATCATGCCAGCCTTTGTATCCTCTGGCATAAAAACAGCCTGATATTCTTTCAGATAGTCCTGCATGGCAGGGGAAAAAGAAAGGGAATAGTCCCCTCTCCGGTAAATATTCATTGCTTCCGCCCACATCTGCCCAATATATTCCCTTGAACCGGCTTCATCCGCAAGGATATGAACCTCTGCCTTGTCCGGCTCCACCATGACCGGCAGGAAACGCCGATTCCCGGTTCGGTCAAGAGGGAGAAAGTCTATGGTGTTGGATGTTCCCCCAAACACGCACTGACGCATACGGTCAGCCGGGTGCGTATCATAGGGAACTTTATAGACTTCCTTTGACCGGCTCAGAAAAGATTTGATTTCCTCTATGCTCTTTGCATTGGCGGTAGCAAGCATTTCCGACATTTCAATAATCCAGTGCCCCTGCAATTTGCGGTAAACATTGTCATCATCCAGCTTCTTCAAATCATCTGTAAACCAGTCATCTTTGGCTGCAAGCAGACGGAAAAAGGTGGATTTTCCGGCACCCTGACCGCCCACCAGACAGAGC
>BLLT01000321.1 GCA_011958945.1 Lachnospiraceae bacterium
GTTAAAAATTGAAAATTTTCAATCCAAAGTTTGTGTCTGTACGGCATCCACAAACTTCATCATGCAAAAAGCCTCGGTAAAGCCGAGTCACAAAAGCCGTGCAGAAATGGGGAAAAGTATGAAAAAAAGAAAAATAAACGGAGATTCCCTTCAGGCTATGGCGATGTTGGCGCCGATGATGATTGGTTTCTTTATTTTCACTTATATACCTATTATATATATCTTGCGTTATTCTTTTTATGAATCCAATGGTATCAAGGCAGCATGGACGGGTATGGACAATTTTGTGCGTATTTTTACAAGAGATAGTGCTTATTGGAAGTCATTGGGAAATGTGTTTTTGCTGGCATTCGGGAAATTGGCAGTGGAGATTCCGTTATCACTGTTCCTGGCAGTTTTATTGAATAAAGGACTGAAAGCAACCGGATTTTTCAGGGTGGCGCTGTTTCTGCCGGCGATTATCAGTACAGCGATTACAGGCCTTATTTTTTCCCTGATGTTTGGCGCATTCAACGGAATCATTAACGGTATGCTGCAGGATATAGGGCTGATTTCCAGGGCAATCAACTGGTTCGGGAAAAAAGGAACGGCGATGATGGTACTGGGGCTGGCTTCCGTATGGAATAACTACGGGATTAACATGATTTTCTTTTTGATGGCCTTACAGAGTGTGCCGAAAGAACTATATGAATGCGCACAAATCGACGGCGTTTCGCCGGTAAACAAATTTTTTTATATTACCTTGCCTATGATAGGCCCTACTTTCCAGGCAGTGGTGCTAATGTCCATTGTAGCGAGCCTGAAAATGAGCGAATTGATACTGGCATCTACCAACGGCCAGCCAGCGGGGCAGACGGAGGTAGTCATCACATATGTATTTAAATATTTCTTCGGATATGACGGCAGAAAAGTGGAAGTAGGATATGCTTCGGCTATGGCCTTGGTAACAGGGGTGGTTCTGGCAATGGTATCCTTTGTATATATGAAATTCAGCAATAAGCTGGGCCATAGTACAGAATAACGGACGGATGCAAAGAGAGGTGCGTGAATGAAAAGGGAAAAAATGATGAAAAGCTTTTCCAAAGCGTTTATATATATAATCTTAATATTAATCACTATTTTTGCACTGTTTCCGGTAGTATATACTATCTTAGGGTCTTTTAAGGGGAATATGGAGCTGCTTGCAGAAGGAAACCGGCTTTTTCCGCGTAAATTCGTGATGGATAATTATGAGCAGGCATGGGAAATGGCGAATTTTCAAAAATATACTATAAACTCTTTGTTTATGTCGGGAACCATTGTACTTGGAACAATATTTACTACAACCATTGCGGGTTATGTATTTGAACGGGGGAAATTCCCTATGAAAAACCTTTTGTTTACCCTGGTTGTGTCTTCCATGTTCGTATCACTGGGAAGCCTGACGCTGTATCCCACCTTTGTAATCGCCAAGGTATTTGGAATCAACAAAACATTGTGGGGCGTTATCATTATCCGTGTCTTTGGACTAAATGTTACTAATTTATTTATTACAAGGTCTTACATCAGGTCATTGTCGAAGGAGATTGATGAGGCAGCCAAGGTGGATGGGTGTTCCTTCTTCGGGATTTACTGGAGGATTATTTTCCCCCTGTTGAAACCATTGATTGCTACCATTGCCATATTGGAGTTCAGACATTCCTGGAACGATTATCTAATGCCGATGGTGTTTACATTGTCCAACCCGGACAGAATGCCTTTGATTGTGGGGATTATGAACCTGAAAAGTTCCGGCGAGGCGGCATCCTCCTGGAATCTAATGTTGGCCGGCTCATCCATTGCACTGATACCGATGATTGTTGTGTATTTAATGTTCAATCGGTTCTTCATCGAAGGACTGACAGCTGGTTCTGTAAAAGGATAAATGAGGTATACTTTAAGTTTGCGTCTGCGCCGCATCCGCGAACTCTATTATAAATAAAAACAGCAAAAGCGGTGCAGAAATGAGGAAAATATGAAAATTAGCTTATTGGAGCCGTTGGGAATCCCGGAAGAGAGGGTGGAGGAACTGGCGGAAAACTTGAAAAAAGAAGGGCATACATTTACATATTATGATAAACGGACAACAGATATTGAGGAATTAAAAAAGAGGTCAAAAGGCCAGGATATTGTAATGGTAGCCAATAACCCCTACCCGGATGAAGCGGTGATGGCTGCGGACAAATTGAAAATGATAGCGGTTGCATTTACCGGAATAGACCATATCGGTCTCAAGGCCTGCAAGGAAAAAGGCGTTATGGTTTGTAACTGTGCCGGATATTCTAATCAGTCGGTAGCTGAACTGGTGATTGGTATGACTATTTCATTGTACCGCAAACTGGGGCAATGTGACACCGCAGTAAGAAGCGGTGCGACAAGCAATGGTTTGACGGGAATGGAAATTAGAGATAAAATAGTAGGTATAGTAGGCTGTGGACGAATCGGCATACAGACGGCAAAACTGTTCCATGCATTCGGAGCCCGTGTCCTGGCATATGCCAGACACGAAAAAGAAGAATGGGAAAAGGAAGGAATCCATGCAAGCAGCATGGACGAACTTTTGGCCAAGAGCGATATTGTATCCATTCATCTTCCCTTAAATAATGAAACGAAAGGATTTTTGGGGAAGGATAAAATTGAGAAAATGAAACGAGGGAGTATCCTGATAAATTGTGCCAGGGGACCGATTGTGGACAATGGGGCGTTGGCAATAGCGCTGCAGGAGGGAAAGATTGCAGGAGCGGCAGTGGATGTATTTGATATGGAGCCGCCGATTCCTGCTGATTACCCTCTTAGCCATGCACCGAATACCCTTTTGACCCCCCATATAGCCTTTTTGACCCAGGAATCCATGGAAAGGAGGGCAGAAATAGAGTTTAGGAATGTATACAAATATGTACAAGGCATGCCGGACAACGTATGCACCTTTTAAGGTAAACCCAATCCGTCCAAAGGTGCTGGAAAGGGGAATGGGTGGGGAATTAAAAACAGCATAAGCCCGGACAATACCCCAGAGGATTTGCGGACGATAAGCGACCGGAAAGCCTCTGCCAAGGAAGAAGAAACCGGGTATTGGGAGGGCTGATGCGGTACTGGAAAACAGCATAAGCCCGGACAATACCCCAGAGGATTTACGGACGAGAAGCGGCCGGAAAGCCTCTGCCAGGGAAGAAGAAACCGGGTATTGGGAGGGCTGATGCGGTACTGGAATAAGAAAGGGAAAAATGATATGCAAGGTCAAATGAAAACCGCCGTCATGACGGCAATAGGAAAAGTGGAGATACAGGAGCGGCCAATTCCTGTGCCCAAAGAAAACGAAGCCCTTATCAAAGTAGAATATGTGGGCATATGCGGATCGGATTTGCATTATTACGAATCGGGAAGAATCGGCGACTTTATCGTAGAGCCTCCCTTCGTATTAGGCCACGAAGCGGGCGGGGTAGTAGTTGAAGTAGGGGAAAACGTGAAAAACCTGAAAGTAGGAGACAGGGTAGCTATGGAGCCGGGGAAGACCTGCGGCGAATGCCAGCACTGCAAAGAAGGAAAATACAATCTGTGCGAGGATGTCATCTTTTTTGCGACTCCGCCTGTGGACGGGGTTTTCCAGGAATATGTGGCGCACGAAGCAGGACTGTGCTTTAAATTGCCGGAACATGTGAACACCATGGAGGGGGCACTCATCGAACCCCTGGCAGTGGGAATGCATGCGGCAAAACAAGGAGGCGCCTGCCTTGGGCAGACGGCGGTTATTATGGGGGCTGGATGTATCGGCTTATGTTCCATGCTGGCATGCCGGGCGATGGGGGTATCCAAACTGATTGTTGTGGATGTGATGCAGAAACGTCTGGAAAAAGCGCTTGCCTTGGGGGCGGATTATGTCATTAACGGAAAAGAAGAGGATACGGTAGCCCGCATTATGGAATTGACAGGAGGGAAAGGGGCAGATTTGGGAATCGAAACAGCCGGATCGCAAATCACCGCAGCCCAGCTAATCAAAGCGGCGAAAAAAGGCTCTGTCATCACTCTGGTAGGCTATAGCGCATCCGGCGAAATGACATTGCCCGTAGGCATGATTTTGGATAAAGAATTGACATTAAAATCCGTGTTCCGCTACCGCAATATTTATCCTGCGGCCATCGAAGCGGTGGCAGGCGGAAAAATTCCGATTAAGGATATCGTGACGGACTACTTCGAACTGGATGACATACAGAACGCTCTGGATTCCTGCGTGAAAAATAAAGCGGATATCGTAAAGGGAGTAATTAAAGTATGCTAAAACCCCGGAAATACCGGGGCACAAAAGCCACGCAGAAGTGGGGAGAAGATTGAAAATTTTCAATCCCAAGT
>BLLT01000322.1 GCA_011958945.1 Lachnospiraceae bacterium
CTCTCAAAAATCGTGCTGAAGGTTGTTTTTATCGCATTCAGTACAGTGCTTATGATCGTGCTTATCGTGTTGATTGTGGTGCTGATTATGCTTTTTATGGCATTCCACACTGTATTTATGAGAGTTTTGATCGCCTCCCAAATGGTTGAAAAAATGGTTTTGATTGTGTTCAGCACCGCACTAATAACTGAAGAGATTACTCCCAGGGCCGTGGAAATAATGGCCTTGATCGCACTCCACACAGCGCTCACTATATTCTTTATGGCATCCCATATTGCAGAGAAAAAGGTTTTGATTCCTTCCCATGCCCTCTGCCAGTCACCAGTAAACACTCCGGCTATAAAATCAATCAGGCCGCCCAATGCGTCAAATATATTCCCGATCACATCAGCAACCACACCGGCCACTGTCAGGAAAACGCTTCCCACTGTATCCAGGGCCGCCGCTATATACGGGGCCACCGTTGCAATAAACCACTCTATGAATGGCTGAAGCGTCTGCTCCCAAATATCCTTTATTGCATCCGCTATCTTTCCGATCAGTTCCAGGCCCTTGTTAATTGCGGGCTGTATGTGTTCATCAATCAGCGGCTTCACCTTCGCCTGAAGGCCTTCCAGTACCGGGAGAATATATGAGTTATAGGCATCCAGTAATTTCCCGGTTATGCTGCTGAGCCCTGCTGCCAGTGAGCTGAACATGGGAGCCAAATGCTGATCATACACCTCATTCGCCTTGCTGAAGGTGTCATCCACCACTTGCTTGATATTTCCCAAAAAGCCGCTCAGCACTCCCAGGGTGCCATCCAGGGCTGTTTTAAATTTATCCTGATTATCTATAAAGGGCCTTGTAATTATATCTGTTATATCCCGGTACAGCTTAGCCCCGATCTCGGCTGCACCCATAGCCGCATTGGCAAAAATCCCTATTATGTTGGCCGTTACCTGCTGCCCGTTCTCTCCTCCAAATACAGAGAAGATATTGGCCGCCGCCTGTGCAAAATCCCCCTGCATCTTCACAATTTCTGAGCTTATATCAAACATGCTAACAATGTGCTGCTTGATCCGCTCTTTGTTCTGATCCAGGTACTTATTCAGGCCGCCTAATAGGTTTGTGGCTATTGTGATCCCTATGCTTGCCGCCGCTCCTGCCTGCTGCCCTAAAGAATAGGCCCAGGTATCCAGGAAGTTATTGGCCGCCTGCAATACGGCGGGATCCGTCCAAATCTCCTTCAGGCTCTTCTTAATTCCCTCAATAGCCTGCTTTAAAGGCTCCAGGGTTACATCCCCCAGGCCTGCCTTAAATCCGTTCTTAAAGAGCTCAGCAAGCTCCTTCAGCCGGTTCCAAATCTTTTCCAGTACCGGGTTTAGTGTTGCGTCTGCTTCGTCTGCTGCATCCACAATACTCTCAGAGAGCGCTCCTCCTGAAGCTCCTCCACCGCCTCCCCCGGATCCGCCGCTTCCACTGTCCTCTGCTGCCTTTGTGAGGCTGTGAATTTCATCAAAGGAAGCAAGGCCATGAAAAGCCTCCTCTGCCTTCTTTGCTGATTTCCCCGCCTTATCCGTGGCCCCTGAGAGGCTTCCCGCTGAATCCGTTGCTGAATCCAGGGCCCCTCCCATTTCATTCACTGAGGTTGTGGTTTTGGTATTCTTTCCGGTGATCTTCGCTATGAAATTGCTGAAGGCATCGGTTACTGTCAATATTTTGGCCAATAGCTGATTAAGCACCCGGATCACCGGTGTCAATACAGCAATGAGGCCCTGCCCAATGGCCGCCTTCAGTGCATTAAATCTCTCAGTGAGGATCCGCACCTGGTTAGCCCACCCGTCTGAGGTGCGGGCAAAATCGCCTTGTGCATCCGCTGTCACCGATAAAAGATAGTTATACCTGAGGATCGCCTGCTCCTGCTGTGACATTGCACTATAAGCCTTCGTCATGCCCTGGCTCAGGGCATAGGCTTCCAGGTTTGCCACAGACAGATTGATCCCCAACTGTTTCAGAGGTTCGGTTTCTCCTGATATTCCGGATCGGATTTTCTCAAATGCCACATCCGTTTCCAGGTTATAAAAAGAGGCCATATCTGCCGCAAGCCCCGCCATTTCCATAGACATTTCTGCCGCCTGGTCTGTGGCTATTCCCATAGATTTCAGCATGGCCCCCAATGTTGAGGTGTACTTCTTGGCGCTTGTTTCAGATAGGCCGAATTGCTCAAGTGCATCCCTGGCAAAATGGTTTATAGTTTCAGACATTGCTCCGAATGTGACATCCACCACATTCTGCACCTCTGCCAGGTCAGAGCCCAACTCAATGCAGCTCTTTCCAAAACTAATGAGCGCTGTCACAGAAAAGGCAACCGCCACCGCCTTCCCAATTTTGCCAAATGCACTCTTTATTTTTTCTGTTTGCTTTTCAACTGCACTGGTTGCTTTTTTGGTCTGCTGCTGTACCTTTTGCAGCTCCTCATAATAGGCCCGTGTCTGTGCCTCTATGATCACTTGCAGCCGTTCCAGTGTCATTCCTTCCACTGTTCTCTTCACCTCGCTCCCTGGCCAATCGTTCCCTCATGGCCATGTTGTGCCTGAAGATAAAGTCATCCATTCTTGCCTTGTGTAACTCCATTTCCGGGCTCAGTTTGCGCTTATCCCCTGCATCTTCCTGCTCGGTGAAATTTGTCTTTTCCTCCTCATTTCCAAATAATTCCGGGTAATACTCTTTCGGGAGCCGGATGGCCACCTTGTTATCCATGAGCCTCCCAACCACATTGCCGATCTGAAGGGCCTGGTTGAAGAGGAGCATGATCTGATCCTTCAGTTCTGCCTCCCGTTTCTTCTGTTCGTGCTCTTTCCTCCTGGCATAGCTTTCCAGGAGATCGCTCACCTCTCCAAAACTCAGCTCCCAAAAATATTCAGGGCCATACCCGGCATCTAAAAATACCGGATACAGCCCCATTATTGCCTCTGATACTGATTCAGGCTCTTTTACATGGTTTCCTGTGCCTCCTGAAGGGCCTCCCCCATCTGATTGCTCAGGTTTACAGAGAAAAAACCGCTCACTGTGAAAATCTCCATGTATACTGTCATGTAAAATGACAACTGAGAGCCTCCCTCCTCAATGTATCTGTTGAAAATATCCATCACCCCGTTTTTGGTGATCCCGTGGTTCCAGTCCTTCATTGCTGCATGGGCCACATCCAACATTACAGAGAGAGCAGGCATACCGCCCTGGCCGGATCCCATGATATTCATTAAGTTGGTTTTATACTTGCTTTCAAGATCCACAATGGCAGAGGTTTTCAGCTTCAGCTTATAGCTCTGCCCTCCTACTTCCCACAGTGCAAAAGGCTTTCTTTTGGGCATTTCGATCACTTTGCTCTCCTCTGCCGCTCCTGCTGCCTGCTGCTCCGTTGTGGTTTCCTCTGCTTCTCCCTTATTCGCCGCCTCTACTGCTGCCGCCATTGCTTCATCCTTGTTATTTCCAAAAAATCCCATTTTCTTATCCTCCTATATGCTTTTTATGCCGGATCCGTTGTTACAATCTCACTCTGAAGGGCCATATTGAGATCCCACTCCATTACACCATTCACACCGCCGCCCGATCTCTTTACAGATACCTGAGCGTCATATTCGTACCGGGTGCCATCGGGCAGCTCTTCACAGAAAGAGAGCACCTCCTTTGTGGCTCCCGCTTTTCTCATTACTCTGTACGGGGAATCTTCTGAAGTGTTCTCATACTTGAATTTATAAGTAAGATCACCCGCATCCCCAATACCAAACTCATACTGTTTCACCTTATCGGCCAGGCCAGTATTTTCCACTTTTTCCGGATCGTCACCCAATTCAGGGATCTCCTTCAGGCCGGTAAGGTTCTTATACTCCTCAGTGGAGCCTTTTTTTCTGTATCCCAGTGTTGCACCATTCGCTAACATGTTTCTCTTTACCTCCTTGCTTTAATAATTGTTGTATACTCTTTCGGTATCCACATCAATAATGCCCTCATACCGCATAACCTTGTGCTTCAGGCCGGACGGATCCGCAACATCACCACACGCAATACGCTTCAATCCCAGGGCAGATATGGCGGCATCCACCTTCATAGTTACCTCTGAGGTGCTTGCATTGTTCCAAATATCCACCTTATAGAGAAGATGGGCCTTGCTTTCCTTGTTATCCACCCATTCCACCACGGAATTATCCTCCTCAGTGTACTGGATAGCAGGAAGCACGGCCCACTCTTTTGGGTATGTATCGCTCACATTCTCTGTAATGCCCTGGATCGCCCCGTATACCTGATCCTTCACATTGATCATTGATTTCCACCAACCTCTCTCAT
>BLLT01000323.1 GCA_011958945.1 Lachnospiraceae bacterium
CCGCATTTGCAGTGCTGTAACCCGATAAACTGCTGTTTCATCTTCCTTCCGCAGTCCGGGCATACTTTTTTGCTCCTGCCTATCTGCTTTACTTTCGGCTTGTCGGCATCTTCTTTCTTTTTCTCTTTCTTTTCCGGAAGCCCGTTCTCCGCTATTCTCGTTTCATAACGTGGCAGACGGTAAAGGTACAGGCTGTATATTTCATCAAAAGAAGCCTTTTCCGCTATCCCCTTTACCCTCTGGTAAATCTGCCCCGCAATTTTTTCACAGTCCTCTCCTTCCGGCATCCTGCCATGCTCCCTGTAATAATCACAGGTCTTTTCAAACATACCGTCTGCTATTCCTGCTTTCTGCTTCTGCTTTAAGTCTTTATATGTCCTGTCTGCCCTTTTCAGGCGCTTCCTGTTTCCCAAACACACCACTCCTTTACCCTGATACGGTCTATTTTAACAGAAAACGCCCCGAAATTGTAAAAAATATCTGCCACCTAAGCGAAAGCATCTTCACACCGGGAAATAAAATATTTCTTCTTTTCCAAGATTTCCTCCTGCCTGTCTTTGGAAAGCGTCTGGAATATCTCGTCATAGTCAAGCTCCGCAAGCGGCGTACCCAGAACAGGCGTTAAGACTTCATGTTCATACCATATCCGCCAGAGTTCCTCAAACAGCTCCAGACAATCCGAAAATGCCATTGCCGAATCAAAGCCCTCGCCCTCACTGAACCATTGCAGACGGACAAAGCCAAATCTCCCGGCATCCGCCACCATTACATCTGCCAGCTCATACAGTTCCGCAAACGCATTCGCCACTTTCCGGCATTTTGCCCGCTGTTCTTCCGTAATATATATTTCTGCCATAGCGCATCCTCCTGATCCACTTTTGGACAAAAAGTCCAAAAGCTATTTATTCTCTTTTAAACAGTAAATCGTGCAGAGGTCAGCATATAACACGCCTTCCCCGCATTTTATCGTGTCAAACAAAAGGCACTGGAACAGCACGTCACGCACACCCTCAAGGCTTGCAATTCCCTGTTCTTTTTCTGAAAAGCCTGTGCCGGGAATATCCATCTCCGCCGATGCCGCCCGCCTTGCCGAGATGCAGTGCGTGTAAAGTCCGAGGATATATTTATCCGACATAGGGAAAGCGAATGTTTCCTGCCCGTCATATGTCACCCTGTATTTATCCTGTTCCCCTTCCGGCAGTTCAAAGAAGCACTGCACTGTTTCCAGATAAGTATGCCCGTCAAAATCCGGCTTTATTTTCTTTCCGTACCTGCGGATTGTGGAAAAGAGGGTATTCCGGTCAATAAAGGAACGGGTACGCTTAAAAGCCGGTTTCCTGCCTTTGATGTCCATGTAAACATTATTCCCTGTCCCCTTCCCGGCAAACCTGCCATAATCGCCAATCCGCAGCAGATAGGACAGCACCTCCAGCAGCTTTTCCCTTGACGCAATCTCCTGATAAGGGGAACTGCCAAATTCTATCCTCACAAACCTTAACGGGCAGCTCCCCTTTGCAATCTCCCGTTCCATTACCCGGTCAATATCCCTCATGGATTCCATTTATCCATCTCCTTCCGCTTTGGGCTGGAACATCCCTTTTTCTTCCCAACCGCCGCCATACATATCATGCTGCACCAACTGCTGGTAATAGTGGTTCATGGTGTTAGGCGCATTGTAGAGGGCAGTCACCATGTACGCCCTGATGTTGGCTATCTTGGTTGTGGTTTCCCTCATGCACCCGATAACATACTCCAAATGGGAGCTGTTCAGCTTTAAAAACTTTGATTTTACAAGCTCATAAGGGTAATCTTCCCCGTTGACCTTTACCGCCTTACGCTTCACGCACACAATCTCGCAGATAACCTCATACAGTTCCTCATACAGCCCCTTATCCTGCCAGTCCCCATATTTCATGTGATGCTCGTATTCAATATTGTCACGAATAATTTCCATGTAGGCAGTGGCATTATCCATCACATCAATCATACCATTATCCAGCTTGCCCGGTTCCTGTTTTTCTGTTTCTCTATTTGATTGATTGATAGGATTGGTATAACTCAGATCAGTATAATTAGTATTGTTATAATTAGGGTTCGATTCCCGAACTTCCGCAAGTTCGGTTTCCGAACCTCTTGAAGTTTGATTTCCGAACTCCTGCAAGTTCGGTTTCCGAATCTCTTGAAGTTCAATTTCCGAACTTCTTGAAGTTTGATTATCGAACCTCTTGAAGTTCGGTTTCCGAACTTCTGCGGAATTGTCAGCATTATCAGGGTTTTCCAGCTCTCCGCCCGGTTCTTTCCCGGTATCCAGTGTCGCAAAATTCTTCACATAGATGATGTCCGGCTTGCCCAGTCCCCTCCTTTTCTTCTCAATCAGACCGATTCCCTTTTTGCTGTCAAGCTCCGCAATCACTTTGGCGCATTTCTCCCTTGCGCATCCCAAATCCTCCATTATGTTATCCAGGGTGTAATGGATATACACCCTGTTTTCCTCGTCAAGCCAGCCATTCTTGATTGACAATGCCAGCCTGTCAAGCATCAGACCATAAAGGAGCTTTGCATCGCTGGACAACTCTTTAAACCTTGCGTCTTTTATCAGCAGCCTCGGAACTCGGTAAAAAGAAAACTGTTCCGCTTCGATGCCATAATAATAGTCAAATTTTATTGTGCCATCCACGCTGATGCACCTCCCCTCTATTGTCTTTTCTTCCATTCATCCAATAGCTGAATGATGATGCCCTCTATTTCCTCACTGCTGCAGTCCTCCGCAAAATATTCGCTGATTTTGTCCGCTTTCAGTGTTACCTTCCGTTCCTTCGGCTTTTCCTCCGTCAGTATCAGGCGCACCATTGCAAGGGTAAGCTCCCCGGTCTTGCCATATTCCTTGATTTTTGCCGACTGCGCCATGCTGACGTTACAGCCTTTTTCCTCTATGACTGCCTGCACCCACTGCTGCGCTTCCTCCGCCAGAAAGGAAATGTCAACTCCCTGTGAGAAACCGAGTTTTTTACCGTCCACCATAGTAAGAAGTTCATCAGACAGCCGGGAAAGCCAGATATACCGCTGTACTTTTTTAGCGTTCTCCCCGGCAGCTTCCCCGACCTCATCCAGTGTGTTTCTTCCTGACTTCTTCCCCTGATGCTTCATGGCTTCATATTTCATCTTGTAGGCTCTCGCCTTCTCACTCGGTAAAATATCTTCCCTCTGGATATTGGAATCCACCATGATTATCGTAGCTTCATCATCGGTGTAGTTGCGGACAACCACAGGCATCTCCGTCTTTCCGGCAAGCTCCGAGCCACGCTTGCGGCGGTGTCCGGCTATGATTTCATAGCCGCCGCCCGCCCTCGGTCTTGCAATTCCCGGCACAAGCACCCCGTACTGCCGGATACTCTCCGTTGTTTCCTCCATCTTCTCATCGTCCTCCACCCGGAAAGGGTGGTCTTTGAACGTATAAAGCTCTGCCAGCGGCGCATTGATAATCTGTTCAACGCCGCTTTCCTGTGCAGCACTCCCGCCGAACAAATCATCAAAACTTTCCAGAGCAACCTTTGATGCGCTTCTTGGTTTTGCGTTACTGCCCATCTGCGCTCACCTCCTTGCTTTGCGGAGCAAAGTGCGAGTCACCCTGACGAGCAGAGGTGATTACCTCCTTTGTCAGAGAATCATAGGCTGACGCTACTTTCCCCTTTGGATCATGCTTGTAGATGCTGACACCCTCCGCTGAAATCTCCGCCGCCCGGACGGAAATGGGAATGACATTGGCAAATATC
Organism: Lachnospiraceae bacterium; assembly: GCA_011958945.1. Lineage (GTDB taxonomy): Bacteria > Bacillota > Clostridia > Lachnospirales > Lachnospiraceae > Kineothrix. The sequence goes on from BLLT01000323.1 coordinate 3,774, forward strand.
CTCACCCGGCTTCCGTATGCCTCCTTCAGCATGGCGCTGATGTCCTTTGCGTAATTCGTCCGGCTGTCTACCATTGTAAGCAGAATCCCCTCAATCTCCAGTTTCGGGTTAATCTGCCGCTTTACCTTGCCGACTGTCTTAATAAGCTGCTGCAAGCCTTTGACGGGCAGATATGCCGCCTGTACGGGTATCAAGATGCTGTCGGCGCTGGCAAAGGCATTTATGGTAATCATACCGAGGGAAGGCATACAATCAATCAAGATATAATCGTAATTCTCCCGGACAATCTCTATGTATGACTGGAGTACCGTTTCCCGGCTCATAACATTCACAAGGGAAACTTCCAGACCGGAAAGTTCAATGTTCCCCGGCATAAGGTCTATCCCTTCCTCATGGTGGAGAATGCCTTCTCCCGGCTCTACTTCCCCGTCATTGATTAAGTTCCCCATAATGGTTGCAAGCGTGACTTCCAGACTGTCCGGCTCTGTAAAGCCTAAACTTGCGGTCAGACTGCCCTGTGCGTCTTATACCG
>BLLT01000324.1 GCA_011958945.1 Lachnospiraceae bacterium
AGGTACTATAGGGACTTTTGACCCCAACATCATGTAGTTCGGCATATATAGAGGGCATTGCCGCATTGCTGTCTGGAAGGCCGGTCTTTTAAAAACCAAGAGGGTAGTACGGCATGCTTTAAGAACAAAATATAAGGAGTCAGGGGAGCATGTAGCTTATGAAAGGGAATGAATCGAAGAAAAGAAATGGAAAGGTAAAAAGCAAGCATATTGGCCGTAAGGTAGGGAATTTGGTGGCTGTGATGCTGGGGGCGAGCATTATTGCAGTGGTGTCGCTTTGCGTCATAATGTTTTACCGTCTCACTTTGTCCATAATGGAGGATGTATGTGTGAGCGGAACAAAAGTCTTGGCTTATGAATTGGCAAATTACAATGGTTCGGATGACAGGACGGCGCTTTTGGATATCCTTAAGGAGCAGATGGGGTGTGAATTTACCATCTTCCATGGGAATGAGAGAGCGTATACAACAATCCAGCAGAACGGCCAGCGTGTTATAGGAACCAAACTGTCAGATGATATCTCCAAAGTAGTATTGGAACAGGGGCAGTCATATGTGGGCCAGGCTTTCATTTTGGGAGAGAAACATCTGGGCTCTTATGTACCTACAAAAGATGCAGAGAGTATCAAAATAATTCAGGGAAAATTAAAGCATAATAAAAAGCGTTTCCCCATCCCAGGTGCATTCCTTCAGCACGTTTTTGGCGATCTCATTCCTCTCATTTGCTGAGAAACTATCAAAATTATCTAAAAGCCGGATTATGGCCTCTCTTTTCTCCATAGCACTCTTCATTTGGGCGGCGGCCCGTCTTTCCTCAGCGGCAAAATTCAACAGCTTATTTTTGAGGGTATTATATTCTATATCAAGTTTTTCAATTTCCCCTATAATATACTTTGCGGCAGCAGATTCATTATTCACGGCCAGGGCGGCGGTGAGCTTCCCGATCTTTTCCTGGCATGTTTCCATGCGGGCCCGGACAGTGGCAGAGGAATCTCTTGCAGGCTTTTTCCCGTCCTTCAGATACTTTTTGACGGTGGCCGGATCGTGCTGTATCTCTTTGAATACGTCCAAAACCTTCCCATCCAGTAGATCGGCCTTAATTTGCCGCATGTCGCAAGCCTCAGCACCGGCTCTCATGCGTTTGGGGCAATAGTACCAGGTGGAAACGGAGCCATCCGCTTTTTGCTTGCGGCTCATGCTCATGGTGCGGCCACACTTGCACCGGAGCACACCCTTCAGGAGCGGCAGATCATACTTTGCAACCTTTGAAAAAGTATTATGTCCGAATTGGGCCATAATGGAAAAGAAGCGCTGATCCGTCATATATGGCTTATGAAAGCCGATACTCACCCGCCACTTCTCAGGCGGTGCCAGGGAGTGGCGCTTTTTGCCGTTCACCCGCTTTTCCATGGTGCGGCCATATACAATGATCCCATGTTGGCCATCCCACTTCTCACGGGGGGAATTTTCATCAATCATGCAGCCTTTAGCTTCAAAATAGTCATACATGGCCGGAGTATCCTGAACACAATGAGGAGAGGTGAAAAGGTTGTATAACTGAGTTGTAGAGAGGAAGCTGCCTTTTAAAGAGGTGATCCGGTTGTTTTTGCAATATGTTTCCATGCTCTGAAGGCTGAAGCCGTTCTCTAAGAATATGTCAATAAGATTGTTTTTATAGTCGATCTCTTCCTGATTGAATGTGAGCGTTTTGTGGGATTTTGCCCCCAGGTCAATAGTGGCAATATCATAGCCAACGGGAGCCCGGCCCCCACACCAAAAGCCACTTGCCGCCAGGTGGTTCATATTATCGGTGATCCTGAGGGAATCTGTGCGAACTTCCAGGCCGGAAAAGATTACAGCCAAGTACATCATGGCCTCTCCCAGGGGTGTGGTGGTATCAATGCCATCCTGAACAGTGATAAATTTGATCTCATGCTCCTTCAGGTAAGAGTAGAAGGTGCAAAAGTCCATCATATCGGAGCACACCCGATCTATTTTGTAAATAACCACACAATCAATGAGGCCTGCTGCAATATCTTCCTTCAGTTGGTTCATGCCGGGCCGATCCATATCTGAGCGCACATAACCATCATCTTCATAGAATGCGAGGGAATCAACCTCAGGAAAGCGCTGCTCTATATGATTTTTACACATGGAGAGCTGCATCTGTGTGCTCTCTGAAGTATCAACAAAATATGATTTTCTGCAATATATTCCAAAATTCATGCTATTATCTCCTAAAAAAGGGCATAAAAATGCCCGGAATCTGATTGAAAGCTCCCGGAGATAATGCTACAATATATTTTGCGGAATACATGAGCATTACCTCATGGGGCCCTAGTGAATAGCTGGGGCTTTTTTGTATTAAAATTTATCTAACATCATACAATTTTGGCCCAAATTTTTCTTCAAAAAATGTGGTAGTTTCATCAGAGAGTGCGGGCCGATATTTTTCTATACTTTCATATGCCTTTAAAAACTGATTGTATTTCCCCTTTTCTGTTTTCATAGAATCAGAACGTACAAGGGCGGCATTGTAGCAACGAATAATAAATGATCGGGTACTTTGTTGTCTGCATTCTTGCCATTTAGCATGTGTTTGATAATCTCCAATTTCCAAAAGGGTTTTAAGTAGCAGATCATACCTAGGAAAGAATACATCCGCATTATTAGTTTGAGTAATCAAGCTCATGCAATCCTCAATTATTTGTAATCGCCTATTTAGAGCAACTCCTGAAAGCTGCTGAGGAGATGATTCAGAAGAGGTGGAAGGTGGATCAGTATCATGGCGAAGCAAGGGCAGCAGAGCCCGAACACAATCAATAATCCATCCAACCGTAAATAATCCGAAAGTGAAGAGATACAAAAAGCCAATGCCATACTTCTTTTGGATAAACTTGTGAGCGCCACACCATCCAAAAAGAAGGGTAATAATAAAAAATGCTTTATCGTTCAATAAGCAATCCCCCTATTCTAAGCCTCTTTTTCTCTTATAGTGTCTAAGGCTGATGATTTTTCCCCTTTTTCAGCTTCCAATTCCTTGCGGTATGCAGCCACTTCTCTATCAATGGCAGCATCCGGATCTGAAGCAAGGTACACTCTTTTTATGTAATTTTTAAATACAGCCCGGCTCCCCTTATCTAATTTCAAATACTCAGCAATAATGGCCTGATCCATATCATCAAGATCGTGCTCCCTGGCCAATTCTGAAACCACGGTGGCCGGAATGGCGGCAAACATTTCACCGGAGCCGGTGCGAAGCCATTCCTCACTAGCACCATATTCTCTGCATATGGCCAATATGGTTGCATCACTTATCCCCCTGGATCCGCTCTCATAATTTCCAATGGTGGACTGCCTGAGGCCGAGAGGGGATGCAAAGTCGGCCTGATTCATATTTAGCTTTTTTCTGAGGAGCTTAATTCTATCCCCAATATCCAAAAAAATCACCTCCTGAGGATAATATAACACGAAAAATAACACAATGCAATAATTTTCAATGAAAAGCTATTGATCTTTTAAACACGTTGTGGTATTCTATAAACACAATGAAATATTTATGGAGGGATAAGCCATGAAATTAGTGAAAGCAAGATTTGAAAAAACAGAGTTTGGTGGGCAGATGGTTGAAACGGTAAAGGCAATAGATTTTTACCTGGAAGAGAAGAGCCATACAAGCCAGTGGCAGGAGCCGGAGAAATACAAGAGGCTGAGCAAAGACATTGATCGGTTATTTGCACAATTTGAGATCTTCAAGTTGGCGGTAAAACAGTTTTACGGGGTAGAGTACCATTTCACCCGCACAGATGATTATTTCGGATGCTGTACCAATGAAGGAGAGGATTTTCTTTTCAGATTTGAACGGGAGAAGAAAAGCGGGAAGGGATTGCTGAAGAAACTGGAAAAATTTGAGGAGTTGGAAGCCGCTGCCAATAAAGCGGATGAAGTATACCAGGCTGAGCCGGAAAATGCAGAATTAGAGGCGGCATTTGATAAGGCATACAAAGAAGAATTTGAGGCCATGGAAGAGCTGCTCAATAGCATTACAGCATATATGAATGGGGAAATTGATACAGAAACAAGTAAGAAAATGCTTTTTACACACCGAGAAGAGCTGAAGCAAATTCTTGAAAAAGCAATGGATTGAGGTAAGTGAAGAATGGGCCGCAAAACAGTAAAGGGGCAACTGAATTTATTCCCTGAAAAATTTATAAAAGATGCAGATTGCACCAAAGATACACCGGTGACATTGGGAAAGAAGGATGCGCCGGTGTATGGCCAGGGGATAAGGATAAAACCCAGG
>BLLT01000325.1 GCA_011958945.1 Lachnospiraceae bacterium
CTGCAAGTGTGATACCCCGTTGCTTGCAGCGGGGTCTTTGATTTTAGGCAGACTTTTGTTGCTGCTTATGGGAGAAAATAACCAATAGCAACTTAAAGTTGCGGAATTGTCAGAGTTGAATGATAGACATTTTGAGTCATTATGCTACTATGGGTGAGAACAAGGAGGAAAAAATATGACATTCGGAGAAAAGCTGTATCAGCTACGAAAGTCACAAGGACTTTCACAGGAAGCACTAGCAGAAAAATTAAACACAAGCAGACAGGCAGTAAGCAAATGGGAAAACAACAATGGTTATCCCGAAACAGAAAAGATAATCTTAATCAGCAAAATATTTCAAGTGAAATTAGATGACCTATTGCTTGATGACAGGGCGATTGGTTCAGATAATGAAAAAAAATTACAGGAAGAAACGAAAGGATTTTATGTAAGCAGGGAAACGGCAAATGGCTTCCTGTTCTATTACAAAAGAAAATTTTTGCTGTTGGCAACGGCGTGCGGAATTGCGTTAGGCTGTAATTCAGTATCTTATACTTCTACGGAACATTACTTTTTTGCTTCCAATGTTGCACCAATACTTACAACCATATCTATTATGCTCTTACTTGCTGTTGTGATCTACATTGCATTGAAACAAAATCCTTATAGGGTTCTTCGGAAAAAGGAACTTGTATTTGCGGAGGAAGTGCGAAAGGAAATACAGGAAGAATTTCTTAAAATGAAGAAAATGTTGGTTGGGGGTATTGCGCTTGGTCTTTTGATATTTGTAGCTGTTGGCAGTGGATGGGGGCTTCCTGTATTTGAGAGTATGAAGTATATGGATATTCTGTTTTGCATTACTTTCTCCATGATTTTAAGCGGTATTGGCAGCTTTATCACATTTTTTTGCATAGGAATTTACTGGTCTTATTCAATACTGCTCCGAAATCAGAATGAAAAAAATATCTGATTTATTAGAATCCAATATTTGAGCAGAAGAAAGGAATGGTGGGATATTATGGCGAGAAACCATTTTATAGAGGTTAAAAACCTTGTAAAGAATTATGGCACAGGAAATATAAAAGTTACCGCTGTTGACAATGTAAGTTTCTATGTAGATAAGGGGGCTTTTATTGGAATCATGGGTGCTTCCGGTTCGGGAAAAACGACCATATTAAATATTTTGTCTACCATAGACAGAATGTCCGGCGGGCAGGTTCTTTATGACATGGCTGATATTTCCCAAATGACCGAGGAGGAATTATCTGATTTCCGGCAGGAAAACCTTGGATTCGTCTTTCAAGATTATAACCTTCTGGATACATTGAGTATTGAAGAAAATATCATGCTCCCTATGGCTCTTTGCAGGCATAAAACGAGCACAGCTCGTTTGAAAGAAGAAATTGAAAGCAGAGTAAAGAGTATATCAGAAACTTTACATATCTGCGACATTTTAAGCAAATTCCCGTATGAAGTGTCCGGCGGACAAAAACAGCGGGCGGCTTGTGCGAGGGCACTTGTTAATAATCCCAAACTAATTCTTGCTGATGAACCAACGGGAGCACTGGATTCAAACTCATCTGCTATGCTTCTTCATACTTTACAGATTATGAACAGGGAATTAGGCGCAACGATTTTAATGGTAACGCATGATGTGTTTTCAGCCTGTTATTGTGAAAAGATTTTGTTTTTAAGTGACGGTAAAATATGCTCTGAATTGGAGCGGGGAAATATGGATAAAAAAGAGTATTTAAACCGTATTCTTGATATGCAGTCCAAAATCGGGGGTGATAATATTTATGCTGAATAAACTTGCATTACGAAATGCCCGCAGGCTATGGAAAGATTATCTGAATTACTTTCTAACCTTGTGTATGATAACAGCCCTCACTTTTTCCTTTCATTCTTTGCTGTTTTCAAAGGATATTTACGAAATGATTCATTTTGGAAACAATGGGGAGCTTTCTACGGCAGGAACAATGTTAGTTACATTTATGGCAGTTTCCACAGTGGCAATCCTTATTATTGTTGCATGGCTGATAAACTATATGACACGTTTTATTTTAGAAAAAAGAAGCCGGGAATTTGCGATTTACTTATTATCGGGAATGAAGAAAAAGCAGATTGCAGCCCTTTACATGAAAGAAAATTTCTATCTTGGAGTATCCGCTCTTTTTGCCGGATTGCTTTTGGGGAGCGGGTTACAGCAGATATTATTTTATGTTTTTTATAAAAGTATCGGGAAATATTACAGGGTAAATATAGAAATATCAGCAGGAAGCATCTTATTGACAATTATCCTGTATGGGACATGTTTTATGATTGCCCTTTTTCGGAATAAGAAGAAATTCTCCAATATGGAAATCATAAGTCTACTTAACATGGACAGGCAGAATGAAACAGTAAACGAGAAAAGAAATGCTATATGGAAGTGGCTATTCTATCTTTCCATAGGAAATGTATTGTTTTTATATTTTCTCATTTTTACCGGAAGGATAACAAAATGGGCGGCAGTATTTGAAATGATTGGGCTTGCCTTTACATTTTACTTTTTCTATTTAGGGCTTTCGGCTTTTTTGATGAAATATATAAAAAGCAAAGGGAGCTTGATTTATAAAAAAGACTGTTTATTTTTAATGCGTCAGTTTTCCTCTAAAATGCGAAATACGTGTTTTGTATTGGGAACACTAAGCTTGTTATTTATGTTTGCTTTAGTAGGAAGTTCACTTGCATTTATGCTAAGTGATTATCAAAACAAGCAATTAAATGTGGAATATCCCTTTGATATTATTTTAATCAGTGACAACACAGAAAACGATTTTGCCAAAGAAGAAACACTGATAAATGAAAATACCGTTCCACGGGCGACACTGAAATATTGTGTCTATCAAAACGGAACAAGTGAAATGGTTGATTATCTGTATCAGAATTTAAGGTTATTTTCCGATAAGGACAGCGATCCGGCTATGGCAGAGGGAAGAAAAGCCGCGGCTTATTACGATTATGATGTATATATGGGAATCACTGATTATAACAGTTTACGGAAAATGCTTGGGCTAACGCCAGTTGCCTTGCAGGACAACCAATATTTAATCCATATGCCAAACCGTGTATATCAAGAAATTAAAGACAGGAGCGAAAAGCCCCAGAACAGTTTACATATAGGGCTGGATTTTGCAGGATTTATGACTGAGGGTTTTGCACAGAACGGACATAATGGAACGGATTTTTTATTGGTTGTGCCGGATAAAAGACTTGCAGGAATGAAGAAATATTTTTCACTTATGGCAGTTATGGCAAGCGGAAATGTGCCGGAAAATTTATCAGAAAGTCTGTATGAATCGGCCGGAAAAATAAGAGGGTATGATGAATTGGCTGATTATATAAAAATCGGAAGTGAGGAACTTTTTTTAATGCCCGCCACAATACAGGTTAAGAGCCGGGAAGTCCTGGAACTAAAGTTTTTAATGAGTACCTTGTCATTTCCGCTATTTTATGTAGGACTGGTATTTTTATGCGTTGCGTTTACTGTCCTTTCCGTCCAGCAGTTAAGCGATTCCAATAAATACAAATTCCGCTATCAGATTTTGAACAAACTGGGAATGGGAAAGAAAAAAATCAGAAACGTAGTGGCAAAACAACTGTTTTTATACTACTTATGCCCGGTTATCCTTTCGGTTATTATCAGTGCGGTATTTATATTGTATGTAGGACGGCAATTTGTGATATACACAGGAATCCACACAGAATGGATATTATATTTTGGTATTTCATTCGTTAGTTTTCTTGGAATATATGTCTTGTATTTTGCAGTAACGTATTTCCAATTTAATAAAAATATCAAGCCATAATCTAAGGGCATTGAACACCAAAGAAATATATTTTTAATGGTGCTTAGAGGGGCTATGGTATTTCAAAATACAACCGCCCCTTTTCAGCATAAATGCAACCGTAAACCATGCACCGCCCCATGTGGGAGAAAAAAGCTAAAACAGCTTGGGAAATTTCTATGGATTGCACGCAAAGCTACAAGGAACATATCATGATGACCTTTATTGGGGGCATGGGTATTACTACATAGATGTGCCATACGATAAGAAAGGAACTACTGAGCGGATTATCACCGCCTTCCCCTTCGGAAGGGGCTACTCCTTACGATAGCGAAAGGGGGCAGAACTAATGACAACAGCGAACTAAAAAAATTGACCCCCGAGCTGCGAAAGGGCTTGACTGATTTCGCTGACGAGAATAATCTATCGGCGAGGGAACTGGCGCAGTTATATAATATGATTGCAATACAAAAGTTCAT
>BLLT01000326.1 GCA_011958945.1 Lachnospiraceae bacterium
GCATTCTTTGGAATTGGCCGCTGGGCCAATTCTTTTTTATACTATGGGATTCGGGTGTCAAAAGGAAATATGTCAGTTGGAACTGACGTGTGCCCGGGGCGGCGAGTAGAGAAAAAGGGCTTTTCCCTACTCGATTGCACAGATCCGCATATGGAGGTGCCATAAAGGCAGGAGGAACAGACATGTATTTACCAACATTAGAACGAGCAAAACAATACGGGAAAAATTATCGGGTTGTGCCGGTGAGCCGTACACTCTATTCTGACATTCGCACACCGGTAGAGGTACTTAGGGTATTAAAAGGGGTCAGCAGACATTGCTATATGCTGGAGAGCCTGGAGGATACGGACAAATGGGGGAGGTATACTTTTCTGGGCTATGAGCCTAAGATGGAAGTGACATGTATGGACGGAGTGGTGCGGATTCGTTCCGGGGAAGGGGAGTCCGTGATAGAAGAGGGGAATCCCATGGAGTATATTGGTCATATCATAGAGGAAAATAAAAGCCCGAGGGTAGAAGGACTGCCCACATTTACAGGCGGGCTGGTGGGGTATTTTTCCTATGATACAATCAAATACAGCGAGCCGGAACTAAAGCTGGATGCATCGGATGAGGAGGGCTTCAAGGATGTGGACCTGATGCTGTTTGATAAGGTGATTGCCTTTGATAATCTGAAACAGAAGATAATTTTAATCGTAAATATCAAGACGGACGCCTTGGAAGAAAATTATAGGGAAGCGGTGGAAGAATTGGATGGGATGGCGGAACTGGTGAAGAAAGGAAAGGGGGCTGACATTCCAGGGCTTAAGCTTTTGTCGGATTTTCGTCCGCTCTTTGGGAAAGAGGAATATTGCACTATGGTAGAAAAGGCGAAACATTATATCAGGGAAGGGGATATCTTCCAAGTGGTTTTGTCCAATCGGCTGGAAGCAGATGCGGAAGGCAGCCTTTTTGATACGTATCGTGTATTGAGGGTGTTGAATCCGTCGCCCTATATGTTTTATTTTAGCAGTGATGATATTGAAATTGCAGGGGCATCCCCGGAAACGCTGGTGAAATTGGAAAGAGGGAAAGCGTATACTTTTCCTCTGGCGGGAACCAGGCCCAGAGGCAAAACAGATGAAGAGGATAGGGCTCTGGAGCGGGAACTTTTGGCCGATGAAAAAGAACTGGCGGAGCACAATATGTTAGTGGATTTGGGAAGAAATGATATCGGAAAAATCAGCCGGTTTGGAACGGTAAAAGTGGAAAAATATTTGTCCGTCCAAAAGTTTTCCCACGTGATGCATATAGGTTCCACAGTGAGCGGCGTCATCGGGGAAGATAAATTACCATTGGATGCAATAGGGGCGGTTCTGCCGGCGGGAACCCTGTCCGGCGCGCCGAAGATACGCGCCTGTCAGATTATCAATGAGTTGGAAAATAATAAGAGGGGAATTTATGGGGGAGCCATTGGTTATATAGATTTTACCGGAAATCTGGATACTTGTATTGCCATAAGAATTGCCTTCAAAAAGAACGGAAAAGTCTTTGTCCGTTCGGGGGCGGGGATTGTAGCGGACAGCCAGCCGGAGAAGGAATATCAGGAATGTATTCATAAGGCAGAGGCGGTGATGGATGCTTTGAAAATGGCGGAAGGAGGGATAAGGGAATGATACTTTTAATAGATAACTATGACAGTTTTTCCTATAATCTGTACCAGCTAATCGGCTCGGTGCATCCCCATATCCGGGTGGTGCGCAATGATGAACTTTCGATGGAAGAGATAGAGGAGCTGGATGTGAGCCATATCATACTTTCCCCCGGACCGGGGAGGCCGGAGGATGCGGGCATTTGTATAGAGGCGGTAAAGTATTTTGCCGGAAAAATTCCTATCCTGGGGGTATGCCTTGGGCACCAGGCCATATGCAGCGCTTATGGTGCGGAAATATCCTATGCCAGGGAACTGATGCACGGGAAGCAGTCAGAGGTGGCGGTAGACGGGAAATGCAGGCTGTTTCATGGGCTTCCGGAAAAAATAAAGGCGGCAAGGTATCATTCCTTAGCAGTGCGGGAGGAAACAATACCGGAAGAACTGCTTATCACGGCCAGGACAGAGGACGGGGAAGTGATGGCGGTAAGCCATAGAAAATACCAGGTATATGGAGTGCAGTTCCATCCGGAATCCATACTGACACCCGATGGGGAAACGATAATCTGGAATTTTCTGGGCATGGCATTATTAGAAAAAAGTAAATAAATATAAATAATTTTAGCAAAGTGAAAATATATGAACAATGTAGAAATGGAGGAAATTATGATTAAAGAAGCGATTCAAAAAGCAGTAACAGGGAAAAACCTTACGTTTGCGGAAGCGGAAGCAGTGATGGATGAAATTATGAGCGGCCAAGCTTCCCAGATTCAGATGTCGGCTTATCTGACGGCATTATCGTTAAAAGGGGAAACCATAGAGGAAATTACGGCATCGGCGGCAGGAATGCGGAAACATTGTATACGCCTGCTGCATGATATGGATGTGCTGGAAATAGTGGGAACGGGAGGGGATAAATCCAATTCCTTTAACATATCCACCACATCGGCATTGGTGGTATCGGCGGCGGGGATTCCGGTGGCAAAACACGGCAACCGGGCAGCCAGCAGCAAATGCGGTGCGGCTGACGTATTGGAAGCGCTGGGTGTAAATATTTCCATAGAGCCGGAAAAGAGCAAGGAAATTTTAGAGAAAATAGGAATTTGTTTTTTATTTGCCCAAAATTACCATATTGCGATGAAATATGTGGCTCCGGTGAGGAAAGAACTGGGAATCCGAACGGTATTTAATGTGTTGGGGCCGCTGTCCAATCCTGCGGGGGCAAATATGCAGCTTTTAGGGGTGTATGAGGAGGAAATGGTGGAGCCGATGGCGAAAGTGCTTTCCCAATTGGGGGTAAAAAGCGCCATGGTGGTTTACGGTATGGACGGCTTGGATGAAATATCCATGAGCGCACCCACAAACGTATGTGAAGTAAGGGATGGGGTATTTAAAAAATATATGATAGAGCCTGAAATGTTCGGCTTTGCCCGGTGCCGGAAGGAAGATTTGCTGGGAGGAACACCGGAAGAAAATGCGCAGATTACCAAGGAAATACTGAGCGGATGCAAAGGGCCGAAGACAGATGCGGTGATATTGAATTCGGCAGCAGCCTTATACGTGGCAGGGGCTGCGGAAACAATGGTTGCTGCAGTGGGAAAAGCAAGGGAAATTGTGGAAAGCAAAAAAGGACTGGAACAGCTGGAGCGGTTTGCGGAATTGTCCAATAGATAGGTGGAAAGGGCATGGGTATTAAAATGACAATTTTAGATGAAATAGCAGGGCGGGCGAGGGAGCGTGTAGAAGTGCTGAAAAGAGAAAAAAGCGCGGACTTGATTAGGCAGGAGGCAGAAGCGCTGGGGAGGAATACCGGATTTCCTTTCCGCAAAGCTTTGTCGTCACCAGGAATATCCTTTATCTGTGAAGTAAAAAAAGCCTCTCCTTCCAAAGGCATTATTGCGGAGGAATTCCCTTATTTAAAGATAGCCCAGGAGTATGAAGATGCGGGGGCCGCAGCGATTTCCGTGCTGACAGAACCGTATTATTTTCTCGGATGCGACAGATATTTGGAGGAAATAGCAAAAAAAGTATCCATACCGGTGCTGAGGAAGGATTTTACAGTAGATGCTTATCAGATTTATGAGGCGCGGGCAATAGGGGCTTCGGCTGTGCTTTTGATATGTGCCTTGCTGGAGGAAGGGGAGTTGAAGGAGTATTTGGAAATAGCCCATAGCCTTGGGCTGTCGGCCTTGGTGGAGGCGCATACGGAAGAGGAAATCCAAATGGCGTTAAGATGCGGGTCCGGAATTATCGGGGTAAATAACCGGAATCTGAAGAATTTCCAGGTGGACATTTCACTCAGCAGCAGATTGAGGGGCAAAGTGCCAGAGGATGTACTTTTTGTTTCCGAAAGCGGTATCCGCACAGGGCAGGATATGGCCCGGCTAAGGGAGGCGAAAGTGGATGCCGTTCTAATCGGAGAAACCCTTATGCGGAGCGAGGACAAGAAAAAAGAACTGGAAAAATTGCGTTGATATACGGTATTGGAAGGGGGATTGCGGAGCTGGAAAACAGCAATCCCCGGACAATGCCCCAGAGAAATTCATGGCTGCAAAGCAGACAGGAAATTGCACTGCGTGAAAAAGGGTATTGGAAGGGGGATTGCGGAACTGGAAAACAGCAATTCCCCGG
>BLLT01000327.1 GCA_011958945.1 Lachnospiraceae bacterium
AGTCCTGGGCTGAACTGTTACAAAAATCTATTCATGTAAAGAGGAAGCGGGATGGGAAACATATTCCTCAATCAGTTCTACGGCCCGGTCGATGCACTGCCCTAAGGAAGCGCTGCCCGGTACGGCGATTCTCGTATTGCACCGGGGCACGGGAATCAATATTTTCATGGCTTCGCTGGCACCGACGGCCTCCGCCATCCGGGGGGTTACTTCCCCCAGGATGGAGTGGGGCATGACAATGGGCATCACGCCGGCAATCACATTGGATTTCCCCGCATTGAGGACGATGGCGTTTTCACCGGTGGCACCGTCGTTTGCCCCTGCCTTTATCATGGCGTTGGTGGCCAGGGCATTGGTGCCGAGGGCACGGATAATAATATTAGGTTTTCCTGACAGCCGGGCAGAGAGCTTTTCAATCAGCTGCCTGCCGATTCCTCCCCCCTGGCCGTCTATAATAGAGATAAGAATAGTTTCGTTCATGATGTCTGTTTTCCTTTACTGGAGCAGCCGGAAGGATAACCGGTAATCCCTGCTTTCCCCTGGCTTTAATATTTGGATATCCCGTTTGTGGGCGAATTCGTTATCCTCATCCGCAAAGATGGCCGCTCCGTTCCACGGTTCGATACAAAGGAAGGGGGCCTGGACCTTGGCAGGCGTCCAGAAGGCGATGGTAGAGAAATCGGGATAATCTACCTGAATGCCTTTCCCGGTAGCCGGGTGGATGAGTTGTACACTTTTTGACCGCAAATGCGGGAATACGATTGCATCGATATCAAAAAGTGAGTAATCCAGTTTGACGGTGTCGCTATGGTCCAGGTGACGGTTGGGATGGCTGGCGTCAAACTGCATATTTTCCAGGTCATAAACCGGGCTGTCGCATGTTTCCTCAAAGGGGAACTTCAAAATATAGTCCGTGAAGGCTTCCCCGTCTTCTAACGGGCACATGAAACCGGGATGGGCGCCAAGGTGGTAATACATGTCAGTATCGCCCTGATTGGTAATGCGGTAAACGGTATGGAGTGCTGGGCCATCCAGTTCATAGGTCTGCTGAAAATGGAAACGGAAGGGATAGCATTTGAGCGTTTCTTCATCATACCGGCAGGAGAAAGTAATTTTGTTTTCCCCGTCCTTTTCATAGGCCATATCCATATCCCGGGCAAAACCGTGTTTGGGAATCGCATATTCCCTGCCATTGATTATGGTTTTTCCATTGCGCAGGTTGCCGATGGAGGGAAATAAAAGGGGGGAGGAACGAGGCCAGAAATCCGGATTGGAATTCCAGATGAATTCTTTTCCGGCTTCATTTTTATAAGATTTCAGTTCTGCCCCTAATGATTCTACAGCGATGGTGTAACCTTGGTTGCTTAATGTGATTAACATAATGTTTTCCTTTCTTTTGGTGTGGTTGATAGTTGCTTTATATTTTCCGCCTGCCCATACATTATTGCTTTGGGGAAGGGGCGGCACAGCTGTCGCGCCGGATGAGACGGAAGGGCAGTTCCACTTTCATGGGGATACGCTTGCCGGTTTCTATCCGGTCAATCAATATTTTGGCCGTCATTGTGCCCAGGTTCTCCATGGGGATATGGATAGTGGTGAGCATTGGCTTTGTGTATTGGCAGGTTTCGATGTCATCAATGCCAATGACGGACAGGTCTTGTGGAATAGAGCGGCCGATTTCTTTTGCAGCCTTCATAGCACCGATGGCGGTTAAGTCATTGGCACAAAATAAGGCGGTGATATTGTTTTCAGAAGATAAAAGCCGGGTGGCGGCCTGATATCCCCCTTCCGTAGAAAGCGGGGTATCGATGATATATTCCCGGTTTAACGGCAGGGCCAGCTGGGAAATTGCATCCAGGTAGCCGCGGTAACGGATTTCGTTTTTCTGTTCCCCTAAATAGGCAATTTGGGTATGACCCAGTTCGGCCAGATAGCTTACGGCCGTTTTGGAGGCCAGATAGGCATTGCAGGTAATCTGGTCAAAGTCGGAATCGATGTTGTTTAGGCCGGCATAAATAATTTTTTTAAAATTAGCCTTTAAAAAGGAACGCATTTTGGAATCCGGGCGGCCTAAGAGGGCTGCCCCTTCTACCTTCGTCTGCCGGACGGCCTGCCGGATATCCGGCTGCCGCATATCCTGATAGGAAAAAATATATTTGACTGTGTAGCCATTGCGTAAAGCTTCCCGTTCCAGCCCTCTTGTGATTTTGGAAAAAAAGGGGTCTGAGGTATGGGTACGTGCAAGGAAACAGCCAATGGCTTTTGGGGAATCCTGCGTGCGGCCCAAAGTGCCGTGAAGTTTTAGGCTGCGGGCGGAGATATCAGGGATATATCCGGTTTCCCGGACAATCTGCCATATTTTATCTTCCACTTTCCGGCTGGCGGCTTTAGAGCCGGGATGATTGATGACCCGGGAAACAGTGGAAGGGGATACCCCTGCTAAGGAAGCGATTTCTTTTAACGTCATGAATCTTCCTCCTTCGGGGAGTGTTTGAAAAATGTTTCTCCGGATATTTGTAACCGGCAGCGGAAGAAGCCTGCCGGTTTGTTCCGGAAATAATTTTCCAAAACGCTCTCAATATATTATATAAAATTTATTATATCATGGGGAAAAAGTTAACGCAAACGTTTGGGTAAAAATTTTAACGGCGGGAAAGCGGAATGTGATACCATGTTAATAAAGAAAGATTTTCTATGGCACAAAAAAGACGCCGCCTGGCAAAAGGCAGCATGGCGGTTCGCTTAAATAGGCTTTTGAATTTCTTTGTGCCCGATTTTGTGAGCATCCTTTGGGAAGTATGCCGCAAGGGCGGGGCAAGGGAGGTTCTGAGAGGCTGTGTAAGGAGAAAGGAGGGTTTCTATATTATATGGAAGGGAATTTGTTGGTGGTGCATGGAGGCGGCCCTACGGCGGTCCTGAATGCTTCTTTGTATGGGGTAATCAGGGAGGCCCAGAAGAATCCGGAAATAAATAAAATATATGGCGCTATCGGGGGTTCCGAAGCGGTGATAGAAGAGAATTTTCTGGATATGGGGGAACTTTCGGACGAGAAAATAGAACTGCTGCTGCAGACACCGGGAACTGCAATCGGTTCTTCCCGGTTTCCGTTAGAACAGGAGCAATATGAAGCGATGGTGGCCGTGTTAAAGAAAAATAATATTAAGTATGTGCTGTTTAACGGCGGCAACGGTTCTATGGATACCTGCGGCAAGGTGAGCCAGGCTTGTGAAGGGGAAGGGATTTATGTGGTAGGTATCCCTAAGACGATGGACAATGACCTTTCCATGATAGACCATGCGCCGGGCTTCCCCAGCGCTGCCAAATATATTGCCACAGTGACGAAGGAAGTGGGGGCGGATGTAAAATCACTGCCCATCCATGTTTGTGTAATAGAGGCCATGGGACGGAATGCGGGATGGATTACGGCATCCTCGGCTTTGGCCAGGGAGAAGGCGGGGGATGCCCCTCATTTAATCTACCTTCCGGAAAGGAATTTCAACGAGGAGGAATTTCTGGAGGATGTAAAAAAACTGTACGATGAACTGGGCGGCGTGGTAGTGGTAGTCAGCGAAGGTCTGCGGAATGAAAAAGGGGAATCCATTGTACCGCCGATTTTTAAGACAGAAAGAGCCATTTACTATGGGGATGTGAGCGCATATCTGGCGGAACTGGTTATCAAAAAGCTGGGGATTAAAGCAAGGAGCGAAAAGCCCGGGCTTTGCGGCAGGGCATCTATGCTGCTCCAGTCCAAGGTGGATAAAGAAGAGGCGATACTGGTAGGCCGGGAAGCGGTCAGGGCAGCCGTTGCCGGGCATACGGGGGTTATGGTAGGCATCCAAAGAAAGCCGGGGGAAACTTATAGCATAGAGACTCCGTTAATTCCCATCGAAGAGGTCATGATGAACGAGAGGGTAATGCCGGAAACATATATCAATTCCAGGGGCAACGATATCACAGATGATTTCGTGGAGTGGTGTAAACCGCTGATAGATGGGGAACTGCCGGAAATGATAAGCTTTAAGGACGAAGTGGAACATGTGCTGCGCAGTAAGATATAAAAATAAAAAAGTGTCTTCGGCACTTCATCAATTTATGTCCGTCTGACACCCGAATCCTATAAGGTAAAAAACAGTCCGGCGGTTTGGAAAAACACGGGGCATAAATTTGGTTAACGAAAATAGGGTATGGCGCAAAGTGCGTCAGGAAACGAGGTAAAGATTGAAAATTGAAAATTTTC
>BLLT01000328.1 GCA_011958945.1 Lachnospiraceae bacterium
CAAACACTTTTACCCGTATGTAGCAGTCCGTCTCCCCCGTATTGAGCACCTGGACCTCCTTGCGCAGGGTGCCGCCCTCCGGTTTCACGTCTTCTTCCAGGTACGTGCTCTCCCCCAGGGCCACATTGCGCCCGCCGCTGGCAGAGACGTAGGTGGTGAAATACGAGAGCGAGGCATCCGCGGAGGACAGCAGCAGCAGGCCCAGGGCTGCGAAAAACAGGCTGGCAGCCGCTGCTATCTTACAACATTCCGCCTTATGGTGCAGTTCCCTGCAGCATCCCGTACCTTCCCTTTTGGCCCTGCGGCATGCCGCCTTACAGCGTTTCATGCCCCATCCTTTTATACCATGGTCTTTCATCCTTAACCCCATTTCTGCGCGGTCCTTTGCGCCTGTCACGTTTGTGGATGCCGCACCGGCACAAACTTGGGGTTGAAAATTTTCATTTTTCAATCTTCTCTTCCCCCTTCCGCCATCCTGCTATCCGGCAGTTTTTCCCATGCCCAGCCTCCGTTGCCGGAGGTAAAGTGGTTGACTGCACCTGTTCCGGGAACCGCACCCCCATTATAGTGGTTGGTAAAGTATACTTCCGCCGGATGCCCATCGGTTTCACTTCCGCCCTCCCATTCCTGCCTGTCCGTTGCCACTATCTCCACCTCCTGGATGCCGCTCCCGGATACCTCATAGGAGCCCCCGCTGTATACCTCGCGCACAGTCACTTTTGCCCCCGCCGGGATATGTTCCGCCCGGGCCGTCTTCTCCCCGGCGGCATCAAAACTCAGGCTCAGCACGTTGCTGTACACGATCTCCTCTGCCTCGTCATGGTCCAGATCTTTCCGGGCCTCCACTTCAAATACAAAATACGCCGCACCCAATGCAGGCTCATAGTCCTGCAGCTGCTTGGTAATTAGCAGGTCACCGTACCTCCTCTCCTGCCCCGGCTTTAGACCCGCCGTCACATCATGCTCCCATCTGTCAATTCCTGTAAGCGCATAGTCGTTGTGGGGCAGGGAGATCAGGTAGGGCAGGAATGTGTACCGGTATTCCCTGGTCAAAAAGGGCTCTGCCCAGACCAGGTACATCCCGTTTTCCACCTCGGCCGTCCCTGTTCCCCCGGATACCGTAACTACTGCATCGGGTGGGATGTCAGGCCTCCCCCCGCCGTCTCCTGTTTCCGGATCGGGAAATCCCAAAATGGCTGCCGCTTCCCCGGCTGCCCCCTTCCACCATGCCTCATCGGCCGTCTTATAGTCCGGGTTTTCCAGCCCCAGCCCCTGGAAACCAGGAAGAGCCGTGTAGGAGC
Organism: Lachnospiraceae bacterium; assembly: GCA_011958945.1. Taxonomy (GTDB): domain Bacteria; phylum Bacillota; class Clostridia; order Lachnospirales; family Lachnospiraceae; genus Kineothrix. The sequence goes on from BLLT01000328.1 coordinate 1,302, forward strand.
CGTACTGGTCAATCTCTGCCACTTTATACAGCGCCACCTCTATGTCCCCTAACCCCAGTTCCCCCCAGTCCTGGCTTTCCGGTTCCCCCTGGGGCTTATTATAGGACTCCCCTGCCCCATCTGCCATCACCTGGAATGTAATCCGGCTGGCTGTCTCTTCTATCCTGGTCCTGGCAAGGCTTGTCATTTGGAGCAGGCAGGGCAGGATACCTAGAGCCGCAAAGGCCACACATATCTCCATTCTTTTTCTCTTTCCTGGTTTCATCTGTCACTCTCCTTGTCTATTCTGGCATCCTTAAATACCCCAGCATGGCCGCCTGCAGCAGGGAATTACTCCCATCAAATACCCATTCCCCTTCTTCCAGACGATAATTCACGAGGACTGTCTCTTCCTTCTTCTCCGCCTTTTTCAGGTTCTCCAGATAAACCTGCTCTGTATATGCGTCATCCCCGCCCTGCTTTAATGTTTCATAGATTGCCTGGTCAAGCAGTTCCATGTAATTCGCATTGCGGACAGTCACCTCCACAGTAGCCTTGTTATCCTGGATTTCTTCTCCCCCGATTTCATACTCCATCTGTGCATAAGTTTCTGCCAACACATTTTTTTGGAATCCTGCACTATTCTTATATGCTTCCTTGTCAAATTCCTGTCCGGCATACTGATAGGCCTTTGCATAGTCCCCTGATTTCATCGCGTCAAGATAAGCTGCTGTAACCCCCGCTGGTGTACCTGTATCCGCTTTTCCACCAGATGTCAGTACCACGACAGCTATTACAAGAACCACTGCCGCTGCCCCGATTCCCGGTATCATCCATTTTTTCATTCAAACCCCTCCTATCCGGCCCAGCTATTATGTATTTTCTGACATTCCCTCTTCCATCCCTGGACACATTTTTCCCTCTGTGCTTTCTTTCTCCCAGGGCATGTTATATGCCCTTGCATGTAATATGCCCTTGCATGTAATATGCCCTTGCATTTCCTACCGCCTTATACTTGTTTCCTCTTCCGTTTCTGGATTCTCCCAGCGACCCCGGCAGCTACAACGAGGATGGCGGCCGCACCGATGCCAAATACCGTATACTTCTCTGTCCGCACTACCTTCTTTTGAATCTGCGCTTTTACTTCCGGTACATAGTTCACCCGGCTTCCCCGCACCAGAAGCCTGTGGCTGTTGATTCCATATGGGGTGCAGGTCAAAAGGGTCACATAGTCCTTCCCTTCCTCCGGTTTCAGCAGCGACACATCCCCGGGATCCACTACTTCCACCTGATCCACCTCATAAGCCAGATTGTTGCCCAGAACCCGGATATAAAAGGCATCCCCCGGTTCCAGTTCATCCAAATCCGTAAAAAGTCTTGCATCCGGCAGCCCCCTGTGGGTACTGAGTACTGTATGGTTTCCCTCCCCGCCCACAGGGAATGCCGTCTGGCTGATATGTCCTACACCCTTCTGCAATACCTCTTCCGCTATCCCATGGTAAATGGGCAGTTCCACTTCAATGCAGGGAATCTCCAGGACACCCATCATTCCCCTGTCCACATTCAGTATTTCCTCATAATCTCCCGCCGTTTCTAAAGATCCCCCATGTCCAAAAGGATCCGGGAATGCTACTTCCGAAAGGCTGTTATTGTAGGCTCTGGCTTTCTCCAGTTCCCCTTCCTTCCACTTTTCATCATATCCTGAAACACCTTCCTCATAGTTCCCGATGGCTATCGTCTGGCTTCTGTCTGCCAGGACCATCTGCAGCCTGGGGTATACAAACAGCCCAGCACCCCCCACAATAAGCAGAAGCGCCAACCCTCTTTTCCATTTACCCATTATCTGTCTGCTCCCCCTAATTCTTCCCTGTTTTTTTCCCGGTCCTCTTCTTACTCCTGCGGTATGTACTATACCCCGCCATTGCCACAACCACTAAAATGAGTACCGTAATCCCAGCCAGCATATACCGCTCCGTATGCACCGTCCTCGCCTGAATCTCTTCCTTTACCTCCGGCACATACTCCCTGCGCTCGCCCCTCACCAACAGGCGGTGGCTGTTAATCCCATAGGGGGTACAGGTCAGCAGTGTTACGTAGTCCTTCCCCATTTCCGGCTTCAGCTGAGATAAATCAGATGGCGATATCACCTGGATTTCATCCGTCTCATAAGCCAGCACCTCATCGAAAATCCGGATATAGAACATATCCCCGATTTCCACCTTGTCCAGATCCGTAAACAGCCGTGCCTCCGGGAGGCCCCTGTGGGTGCTCAGAACCGCATGAGTTCCCTCGCCCCCGATGGGGAATGCCGTCTCCTGGATATGGCCCACCCCTTTCCTTAGAACCTCCTCCGATACGCCATGGTATACCGGAAGCACCACATCAATGCAGGGGATTTCCAATGTTCCGATCATCCCCATGTCCACATTCAGTATCTCTTCGTAGTTGTCCGGCAGGACAGCTCCGCTCCCCGGCAGGAAGGGGTCCTGCACATCCTGGCCGCTGATGCTCTTGTTGTACTCCTCCGCCTTCCTGAACTCCTCCGCCTTTTCCTCGGCATTGTACCGGAGCGCCCCCTCCTCATACTGGGAAACGGCCACCGTCTCATTGAAACGCGAAAGTACCATCTGCAGGTTGGGGTAGAGCATCAGGCCGAATCCGGCTATGCAGAGGATAACGGCCAATATTCCTCTTTTATCTTTCATTTATTTTTCTTTCCATATATTCCTGTAACAGTCCAGATAGATGTCTGCACTGTCACCTATTTTCCCTTATATCTGGGGGCTGCAGGTCTGCATACCCCCAGGTTTACCTACTATTACTTGTTTTTCTCTGTCCTTTTATTGTTGCTCTTTCCCATACCGGCCTTTCCTATTGCCCTTCATGGCCGGCCTATCCTGTGTTTCTTTATGGTTGTACTTTCCTGGTAACAGTTCAGCCTTTCGGCTTCCC
>BLLT01000329.1 GCA_011958945.1 Lachnospiraceae bacterium
CCTACCTTGCCGCCCGGAACGCATCATAGTAGGCAGCCTTTAAATCCCCATGTACTTCTGTCTCCGCTTTCAATTCCTTCTCATGCCTGCCCACGCCCGCGGTATATGTAAGAATTTCATCACAGTTCCCGACATACAGATTTTCCCTGAAAGACAGATAGAAGATTGGGGAAGGTACTTGACCTACTCACAGTGTATGCCCCCGTTCTTCCCATATCAGTTCCCCTGTAACCGCATCAATTCCAAGTATCTTCTGGCGCAGGAAGTTCCTCCCATCCTCATCTTCTCCAAGCTGGAACCTCCAGACAGGTGTAACCAGTATCTTTCCATCAGGGGACATGACCACCACATACTCTAAAGTGATCTCGGTAACTGTAACATGGCTCTCCCCCTTAAAGTCCAGAAATGCCGCCTGTTCCTGCAGTTTCCCGACAGCTTCCTCCGGGGAAAGCAGTTTTTTGTCCAGCCCGATCTCATTTACGGAAAACAGGGAGCCTGATACCTTTTCAATACCATTATTATCAAACAACAATGCCAGGTCATTGTATGTCGTTACAGGCATATCGTCCAGCATACGCTTAAATACCAGCTTCAGATAGGGGCGTCTCCCACCATTCCCATAAGCATGGATAAAGTCCACTGCATAATCTTCTGTATCTGTTATGGAATCCACTACCCGCCTGCATACACTCTCTGCCTCATCCAGAGAAGCATTTACCCTGCTGTCTGAAACGGAACCCAGCCGGTTATCCTCAAAAGGATACAGGTCATAATATCTGTTCTCAAACACGATGATCTGTTCACCGGGAATGGTGGTGCCTCCGTTGGAATAGCTGATTTGATATAGAAAATAATTCCTTATGGCAGGATCAATATCCAACGTCCAGACATCGTTCAATTCATCATATTCAGCCTGATCCGCTGTTTCCGGAAATACCGCCTTAAAAAGATCTGCACGTTTTTCCTCAGTAATGTCTGCCAGAACATATTCATACTGACTAACTCTGGTTATCCCCTCCACGTTGACATCAGCATTGATAAGGAGCGATGTACCCTCTGCTGCCTCAATGGTCTGTTCAATCCTTGTGCCTGCGCAGGCAGCAAGGATTTCTGAAACCTCCCTGTCGAAAGAATTATTAGGGGATTCTGCGGAATCAATTTCAGGGAAGCTGCTGTCTGGAGCAGGCTCTTCATCCGAAGCGGACTTTGCATCATTTGACAGGATCCCCGCTCCGTCTTCCTCCATCCAGCTTTCCTGATGCCCGCTGTCTCCCACGGCATCTCTGATGTCTACCTGTTCCTCACTGTCCGGTTTATGTGCGCAGGCTGTTATAAAGCATACAGCCATCATAACCGTTATTATCATACGTTTTTTATACATACCTGCCTCCGTTCTGCTTCCAGCCGATATAGGCTGATAGAAGCTGTCTTTTTCTTTTGATAGGAAGTTGTCTTTCTATTCTACAAATGGGTTGACTTCCTCCCCATTGATGCTTACTGCAAACATCAGATTAGGTCCTGTAGCCATTCCGGTCTGTCCCAATATTGCGATAACCTGTCCCTGCTTTATTTCCTCGCCTTCGGACACCTTTATTTCTTTCAGATGCCCATATTTAGCTGTAATGCCATCTCCTAAATCCACTACAATGAAGTTTCCAGAGTAGCTTTCAAATGCTGCCTCCAGCACCACTCCATCTGCAACTGCATAGATTTCATCTCCGGCTGTTCCGGCAATATTTATATGATCCGAATGAGTTCCATTTTCCCGTATGCCATAAAGCCCTGACACTTTCCTGCTGACTGTAGGCCAGCTCCATTCCGGGAAGACCAGCTCTCCCGTACCATACTGCTTTTCTTCTGTCCTTTGTTCCCCTGCTATCTGCTCCATAAAATCTGCCGATCTGTCCATGACATCTTCTGTCTGTTCGATATCAAAGTCAAAGGAACACATCCAGTCCTGCCCAAAGGCAAAATTATTATTAGTCAAAATAAAATAGTACCAATCTCCTTCCGGCAGATTTTCTTCCATTGCCTTCACATCATAGCCTTCTGATATATCAATGGAAACGACTCCCTGAGAGTGAGGCAATATTGTCTGTCCGGACATCCTGATCTTACCACTGTCCCCTTCTACCTCTTTACTAGTTGACCACTGCATGACCTTTACATCATCTTGCAGCTCCAATTCCTTGTCGGAATCATTTATAATGACAATCTCAAACCTGCCATCACCCTGATAGGCTGATGCAAACCCTGCCAAATCCCCATTCAGGCCTGAAAACTTTGCATAAGCAAAAACACTTAGCGATACCAAACATAACAAACTGCCAGCTAAAAACGCCATCTTCCTGATTTTATATCCGGCCGGCTTTCTGTCCGGAACAATGGCTGCTCCTGTTTTCTCCTGCACAATAGCCTGTATATCCTTAAGGTTTTCTCTGCTGTACTTTTTCATGAAATGTTTTTCTTTCATCATGACCGCTCTCCTTCCTGCTTCTCCATCATTTTTCTCAGTTTCTGTCTCACATAATATAATCTGTTTTCCGCCTGTTTCTTTGGCATATCCAGTGCAACCGCAATCTCCGCCGGTTTCTGCTCATAGTAATACCGCCTTATGACCAGCTCTTTTTCCTTTTCGTCCAATCCTTCAATACAGGAGCGCAATTTATCCTTTTCTTCATCTGCCACATCATTTTCAGCGTATCCCAGGCTTTCCACCACAATCTCTTCCATAGATATTTCCCTTTTTCTGGTGATCCGGCGGTAACTGTCCACTGCCTTCGACCTTGCGACTACAGAAAGCCATGAAGATAGCTTCGCTTTGTCAGGATCATACTTTTCAGGATATTGCCACAGATAAATAAACACATCTGCTACACATTCCTCCACATCTTGAGCGGAAGTCGCATTGATTAAAATGGATGCAGCAATCTTCCAGAGAAGTTTGGAAAATTTCTGTACTACAAATGCCAGCATCTGCTCGTCCCGTGCTTCGATTGCTGAGATTATTTTTTTATCATTCATCACAGATACCCCTTTCTCAAACAGTACATTTAACTGGCCAGTTTTATATAATATAATACGAATAAAAATTTAAAAACACTTACTTTTTTAAAAAAATTATGAAAAATATATATCTTATCAATCCCTGATATACAGATTTTTCTCCGAAAGACAGATAAAAACCGGGAAAGGTACTTGACAGCATATTACCTCTAACCTCCCCGCTTTCCAAGTAATTTCCCTTATCAGGCCGCCCGGCCTGCCTGCGGAAAAGGCAGACCGCCGCATATGGCGGATGATGGCCATCGTGCGGCGGGTTGTCTTTTGTAGGGTTCCTTTCTTACTATTTCTCTTTGTCATATACCCATATACTTTTAATCTGATTTTCAATCTCGCTGAATGCCCATCTCCTACTGCTCCTTGCTACGCAATTAGGATCGTTTACCATAAATCCCTCGTTATCATACCCATATATGACAACATAGTGACCGGATATTGTGAAATCCCCTTTCCCCATAGCACATATGATAATTCCACCATTATCAAGCACTGCTCTCATATTATTTGCAGTTGAACTTACGGAATTGACTTTAATACCATACAGCTTTGCGACATCCTCCATCAACACCCATGATGTGCCAGTTCCCTCTACATAATATCCATTTTCCACACTGTATGCGGCGATTTTGTCTGGAGTATACGTTTCATCCCTGGTCAGATAGAACAATACCATAGACAGACACGTTGGTCCGCAGCCTGCCAGCCCGATGCAGCTATCCCCATAGGACTCATACCCCCAGCGCCTGTCCCATTGAAGGAACAGTGGAAATTCCTGCTCTTTTTCGGATGCAGTAATTCCCCCTGTCACTCCGTTCCGGTCAGGATACCCGGAAACAAAATCCGCCATTTCCGGATTATTTGCCAACGCTGCAAGCAGCTCCTTCGGATACTGGGAATGATTTTGATAAATCCCTTCTATCAAAGAGCTGGTCTGCCCCAGCTCACCCAGCCGCTGCAGGACTTCCGTTTCTGTGCGTTCTGTAGGCTTACCAACCTCCCATGTATCAAGGCTGCCAACATAATCTACATCATTCAATTTATCTGGCGACTGTGCATCTGCATTGGTTTGCGCCATCCCATATTGCTGTATCTCTAGCCGCTCCAATTCCATCTGCATTTCTTCCAGACGGGCATAGATATTTCTGATAC
>BLLT01000330.1 GCA_011958945.1 Lachnospiraceae bacterium
GGGTAAAATCAAACCACCAGTTGAACTGGTGGTTGGTGGCTAGAAATATGTATGCAAAAATGATTTTTATTTTTAGTATCTAGCAATTGAGTTTTGTAATATATTTCATGAATTCCTTCTTGAAATAAAATGCCCTGTTTTTGTCAGATATTTCACGCTTGTAAATGTTAGAGTAAATAGCGTGGTATGGTTTAGAATCCTTTGTTCTAATTTGAATAAATTTACCATTTGCAGTATGTAATGTGGCGGTAGAGGAAACCTGTAATTGAGAATTTAGTTGGTCACAAATATTGTAATAATCTTCCTCTAACTGCTTTGCAAGTTCTGTATATAAAGGTTGGGAGAGATCTACTTGGATGCAGGGCAAATACATCCACTCTGAAGTATCACCGTCTTTGCTAATAGGAACATATAGTATTCGCTGTAGTTTTTTATATAGTTTAGTTTGGAAGAAATTCTTGCGGGATAGCAGTTCATCTATCATAGAAGAAGTTTGAGTGATAAACATTGTCTCTAAAGGAACGCCAAAGCGGTTACATTTGTTTGTCTTTAACTCACCGTCTTCAAAATCTAGAGTTGTATTGGATAACTGCAGGCCAATGGTAAGTTCAAGTAGTTGTCCGGTTTTTCCTTTATTCAGTTTGAGCATAGCATCTTTAAAAACATCAGGATTCAAATAATCCTTGAAAGGAATATTGGCCAATCTTTGTATTTTGATTTCTGCTTCTGATAATTTCATTCGTTCAAATCCTCCTTAAAAAATTCTGTTATTTCAATATTTAAAACATTGGCAATTTGATTTAGTGTAGCGATAGATAGACTTTTGTCACAGCCAGAAGCCTCTAGTTTAGAAAGATAACTAATGCTTATTCCCGCTTTTTCAGAAAGTTGTATCTGAGTCAAATTAGCCAATACTCGATAATGCTTGATATTTGTGCCTATTGTTCGGTTCAGTTCCGTTTCTGTTTTAAATTTCATAATGTGTCCTCTTTCACTATAAGTGAATTTTATTATCGCATGATATGTACTATAATAAAATTCACTTATAGTGAATGTTGTTTTGATGACAAATAGATTGACATGAAAAAATAACGGGAAACCAAAGGAAACAGATAAAGAGGGGAGAACTAATTATTAATTTACATCCAAATAATTTTAGACTGGAGTTGACAAGTGTATGGTCTTTTCCGAACAGAGGGGATTGGGCAACTCATTCAGGAAAATATCGGGGAAATTGGTCACCGTTTGTACCAAGAAATCTGATTCTTCGCTATTCTAAACCAAGAGATTGGATCTTAGATCAATTTGTTGGCAGTGGCACAACATTAGTGGAAGCAAAGCTGCTGAATCGAAATGCGATTGGTATTGATATCAATCCGCAATCTGTTTCAATTTCAGAAACGAATCTTATATTTCAATGTGAATCCATATCGAAAATTTATGTAAAGCAAGGAAATGCGGCTGATTTGGCGTTTATGAAAGATAGTAAAATTGACTTTATATGTACCCATCCTCCGTATGCCGATATTATCAGGTATAGTAAAGATATCAAGGGAGATATTTCACTCTTATCGGTGGACTCATTTTTAGATGAAATGGGAAAGGTGGCAAAAGAAGCTTATCGTGTTCTGAAAAAGGGAAAATATTGTGCAGTTATGATAGGGGATATAAGGGAACATGGAAAGGTAATTCCGCTTGGGTTTCAAATGATGCAATGCTTTTTGGAAACGGGATTTACAATTAAGGAAATTATTATAAAAAAACAGCATAATTGTAAATCTACAGAATACTGGAAGAAGATAAATAGGGATATTCTTCTTTTGGCTCATGAATATATTTTTGTGTTTCAAAAATGATAGGGATTTTCTGTGCTTGGAAAAATGTGCAACGTGTTTTGCAACAGTTTGGAAACTGCACAACTTTCACTTTTTGTGAAAGCCATAGTTGATTTCAACTAAATTCTTTATTATAATATGAATATATATTTGTTTATGATTTCGTGATAGAGAAGAGGTATTATAATGGATGTAGAAAAACAGTCTGTGGCAGCTCCGTTTGTCAAATGGGCAGGTGGAAAACGACAGTTAATTCCACAGATAAGAGAAAGAATGCCGGAGAAATATAATAAATACTATGAACCATTTGTAGGAGGCGGCGCTGTAATATTTGAATTGTTGCCTAAGGATGCGGTAATAAATGACATAAATCGTGCTTTAATAAATACATATAAAGTGATAAGAGATATGCTGGCAGAATTTCTTGCATGGCTGAACAAGTTAGACAGGGAAATGTGGGAAGACGGAAAGAAATACTATTATATGTTGCGCGAACATTATAATGACAAGCTGATGCAGGATGAATTTGATGCAGAGCTGGCGGCACTTTTTGTGTTTCTTAATAAACATTGTTTTAATGGACTTTATCGGGTAAATGGGAAAGGACTTTTTAATGTGCCGTACAATAACAGTCGGAGAGAATCTTGTGATATGGAAACAATTATGGCTGTATCGGAATATTTAAAAGAAGTTACGATTATGGAAGGTGATTTTCAGAATGCTTGTGAAGATGCTGATAAGGGAGACTTTGTATTTATCGACAGTCCGTATGCGCCGCTAAATCCCACTTCGTTTGAGGCTTATACGAAAGAAGGGTTTGACGTGGAGAGCCACAGGCGGTTGGCAGCGCTTTTTGACGAGCTTACTGCTAGAGGATGTTATTGTATGCTGACAAATCATAACACTGATCTGATAAACGAGTTATACGGCAATAAAGGTTATAGGATGGATATTGTCAGTGTAAAAAGAATGATTAATTCGGATGCGGCAAATCGTGTTGGCGAAGAAGTCATCATATGTAATTATTAGGAGAACGCAATGGAATCCTTATTTGAAAAGAAAACTAATTTCTATTATGAGTTGGATGATGTACAAATTGTTTTAGGGGATTCGTTTCAAATTCTAACAAAAATGAAGTCGGAATGCGTGGATATGATTTTTGCAGATCCTCCATATTTTTTAAGCAATGGCGGAATAACCTGCCGGGGCGGGAAAATGGTTTCAGTCAATAAGGGTTCATGGGATAAACTTAACAAAGAATCTGTGGGGGTAGAAGAAAAGCACGAGTTTAACAAAATGTGGATTCAATTATGTAAGCGAGTGCTGAAACCAAATGGAAGTATCTGGATTTCCGGAACTTTACACAACATTTATTCGATTGGTATGGCTTTGGAACAGGAAGGGTATAAAATTATCAATAATATTACATGGCAGAAAACGAATCCACCACCAAACCTGGCATGTCGATGTTTTACCCATTCTACAGAGACAATTCTATGGGCACAGAAGGATGATAGGAAGTCCCGGCATTTTTTTAATTATCAGGCGATGAAAGATTTAAACGGCGGCAGACAGATGAAGGATGTTTGGACAGGCAGTTTGACAAAACCATCAGAAAAAACAGAGGGGAAGCATCCGACACAAAAACCGGAATATTTATTGGAACGAATCATGATAGCGTCTACGGAAAGTGGACAGATAGTGCTGGATCCATTTTGTGGTTCAGGGACAACGGGGGTTGTCGCAAACAAGATGGGAAGAAAGTTTATAGGTATTGATAATTGTGAAGAATATTTACAGATAATGCAAAGGCGATTGGAGAAGGTTATAAATGAAAAGCAGGGACTTTGATGAATGGCTTGGAAAGTTTAGGACAAGCATAGCAAGTTATGAGTATTCTTTCTTCTTCGCAGTAAGCGCCAAATATTCCTGAGGATTTCCCGCTCCTCAAGTATCACCTATAATTGTAGTCGATAGATATTTAGACTATTTCACTACAATTATGGAGGATAGGTTATGGCAGGTACTTGCAAAGCCCGTGTTCCGATGGCGGAACAGATCCGGCTTATCAATGAATGCCGCCAGAGCGGCATGACAGATGCTGACTGGTGTCGTGAAAACGACATTGTAGTAAGCACCTTTCACAACTGGGTCAGCCGCTGTCGGAAAACGGCAGCGGATCAGATCCCAGCAGCGAATTACGGTCATCTTAAGGTTTCCCGCTCGAAACAGGACGTGGCCTCATTGACATTGTGCCGGATCAAATTCCAGAACTGCATACAGCAAGGGGACTCTGGCTTTTGGGCTGGAGTTCCGTAACAGTTCAGCCTTCCGGCTTCGCTG
>BLLT01000331.1 GCA_011958945.1 Lachnospiraceae bacterium
GTGTCTGTACGGCATCCACAAACTTGGCATGTACAGCAAAGCCGTGCGGAAATGGAGTAAAATATGAATGGTGCAGATGCAATAATAAAATGTTTGGAAAAGGAAGGGGTAGATATTGTGTTCGGGTATCCGGGCGTGGCAATCTGTCCTTTCTATAACAGTATATTGAATTCGGATATCAGGACAATCCTTATAAGGACGGAGCAGAATGCGGCCCATGCAGCCAGCGGTTTTACCCGTGTTTCGGGGAAACCAGGGGTATGTGCAGTGACTTCCGGACCGGGGGCTACCAATGTGATTACCGGAATAGCTACTGCTTTTGCCGACAGCATTCCCTTAATCTGCATCACCGGGCAGGTGAACAGTGAACTGATCGGCAGCGACGTTTTCCAGGAAGCGGATATCACAGGGGCAGTGGAGTCTTTTGTAAAATACAGCTACTTGGTAAAAGACGTAAATGACATTCCACGGGTATTTAAAGAAGCCTTCCATATTGCCAATACAGGAAGGAAAGGCCCCGTTTTAATAGACGTTCCCATTGATATCCAGAACGCTTCAATAGCAAGATTCCAGTACCCGGAAGAAATCAGTATGCGGACTTATAAACCGACGGTGAAAGGGAATATGGTACAGATAAAAAAAGTCATCAAAGAGTTGGAAAAGGCAAAACGCCCGATTATCTGTGCCGGGGGCGGTGTGCTTTTGAGCGGTGCGGAAGGCATTTTAAGGGAATTTTCCGAAAAATACAGAATACCGGTAATATCCACTATGATGGGGATCGGGGCTATGCCCACCAGGCATCCCTTCTACTACGGAATGGTGGGGAATAACGGGAAGCCTTGTGCTAACCGGGCTATGAACGAGTCGGATTTGCTGCTTATGGTAGGGGCAAGGGTTGCTGACAGGGCGGTGAACCAGCCCGATTTGATTACAAATAATAAAGTCCTGGTACATATTGACGTGGACCCTGCGGAAATCGGCAAAAATGTAGGCCCTCATATTCCTCTCGTAGGAGATGTAAAACATATTTTTGAAGATTTGATGGAACAGGAAATAACCTGCAGCCAGACAAGCTGCAATTATGAAGAGTGGATTCGGCTTTTGGACGGCTATAAGGAATCTATGGCAGTAAAAAGGAATCCCAATAAAGACTATGTGGACCCCGCCCGTTTCATCACCATGCTTTCGGACAAAATGGAAGAAGATGGCATTTACGTGGCGGATGTAGGGCAGAACCAAATCTGGTCCTGCGGATATCATGTGGTAAAGGAAGGCCGCTTTTTAACCTCCGGCGGCATGGGAACCATGGGGTATTCCATTCCGGCTGCAATGGGGGCAAAGCTGGCACAGCCGGAAAAACAGGTGGTTGCTGTTTGCGGGGATGGTTCCTTCCAGATGTCAATGATGGAACTGGCAACCATGTGTCAGCATAATGTTCCCGTGAAAATCATCGTGCTGAAAAACAATTATTTAGGCATGGTAAGAGAATTCCAACATTATACATACAAAGACAGTTATTCTGTGGTGGATTTGTCCGGCAGCCCGGATTTGGAAAAACTGTCATCGGCATATGGGATGGATTTTCTGCGGCTGGAAAATATGGATAAGGCGGAAGAAACGATAGATGCTTTCTTAAAGGCGGACAGTTCCATATTGTTAGAGTGTATCATTGACCCTATGGATTTGGTAAAATAGATTTTTTACCTTAATTTATATATAAACGGAAGTTGGCGGGTTGAGAGAAAGGAATGGTTATTAATATGAAGAGAATATATTCCGTACTGGTGGAAAACCGCTCTGGCGTCCTTTGTAAAGTTGCCGGGCTTTTTTCCAGAAGATGTTTTAATATTGATTCCCTTGCGGTGGGAGAAACGGACGACAAAGCTGTTTCCTGTATGACCATTGTCAGCAGCGGGGATGAACGGACCATTGAACAGATCGAAAAGCAGCTGAACAAAAAGCTGGATGTCATCAAGGTAAAAACTTTTGACGAAAGCATGAGCATCAGCCGGGAACTGATGCTGATTAAAGTGAAATATAACCGCAATAACCGTAAGGATATCATGGAAAACTGCAGCATTATGAAGGCAGAAATCGTAGATATGTCCAAAAACATGATGATTATACAAATATGTGATGTGCCGGAACGGATTCAGCTTTTTATTAAGATGCTCCAGTCCATCAGCATTGTGGAAGTAGCGCGGACCGGAACCCTTGCACTGCCGAAGTGTATTGACTTTTAAAGGTGCAGTTGATAAAATAAATGTCGGACAAATGAACTCTTTATGGGGGATGGATTCGCTTTATAATATGTACTTGTGTAAAATCTGCAAATTATAGAAAGGGCATGGTTATTGTATGCATAAGAAAGTAAAAGTATTTCAGCTTCTGGTGGATAATACATCGGGGGTGTTGAGCCGGATATCGGGGCTCTTTTCCAGAAGGGGATATAATATCGAAAGCATATCGGCAGGCGGAACGGCAGACCCCAGATATACAAGGATTACTATTGTGGCTTCGGGAGATGATGAAATTCTTGACCAGATTGAAAAACAGGTAGCAAAGCTGATAGATGTAAGGGATATCAAAGTGCTGGCGCCGGATGACAGCGTATTCCGTGAACTGGTGCTGATTAAAGTAAAAGCAACGGCGAAAGAGCGGCAGGCGGTGATTTCCGTAGCGGATATTTTTCGCGCAAAAATCGTTGATATTGCCCCGGAAAGCCTGATTGTGGAGTTGACGGGAACCCAGTCGAAGATAGAGGCATTTATCAGCCTGCTGGAAGGTTATGAAATACTGGAATTGGCCCGGACAGGCATCACAGGCCTTGGCAGAGGCATTGATAACGTAACCTATCTGGAAGATGAATAAGGTTTTGGTAAGCGAAGTTTTTGATTATGCTTTTACCATGAAGCATTTACATATTGTAAATAAGTTAGCTCTTAGGGTATTACCCTTTCAGTTATAAAATGAGAACAAAACAGAGAAAAGTCGGAGGGAAAAGAAATGGCGAATATTTATTATCAGGAAGACTGTAACCTTTCCATGCTGGATGGAAAAACGATTGCCGTTATCGGCTATGGCAGCCAGGGGCATGCCCATGCGCTGAATGCCAAGGAGTCAGGGTGCAATGTAATTATCGGGCTTTATGAAGGCTCTAAATCCTGGGCAAAAGCGCAGGCGCAGGGATTTCAGGTATATACTGCGGCAGAAGCGGCTAAGAAGGCAGATATCATTATGATTCTGATTAATGACGAACTGCAGGCAAAGATGTATAAGGAGTCCATTGAACCCAACTTGGAAGCGGGAAATATGCTTATGTTTGCCCATGGATTTAATATTCACTTTGGACAGATCGTTCCTCCTAAGGATGTAGATGTGACCATGATTGCACCCAAAGGGCCGGGCCATACTGTAAGGAGCGAATATCAGGCAGGAAAAGGGGTTCCCTGTCTCGTGGCGGTTCATCAGGATGCTACAGGCAAAGCCCTTGATATGGCTCTTGCCTATGCGCTGGCTATCGGCGGTGCCAGGGCAGGGGTGCTGGAAACTACATTCCGTACGGAAACAGAAACGGATTTGTTCGGTGAGCAGGCAGTTCTTTGCGGCGGTGTATGCGCATTGATGCAGGCAGGATTCGAAACATTGGTGGAAGCGGGATATGATGCAAGAAATGCATATTTTGAGTGTATTCATGAAATGAAGCTGATCGTTGACTTGATTTATCAGTCCGGCTTCGAAGGTATGAGATATTCCATTTCCAACACGGCAGAATATGGCGATTATATTACCGGGCCTAAGATTATTACAGATGAAACCAAGAAAACGATGAAGAAAATCCTTTCTGATATTCAGGACGGTACGTTTGCGAAAGACTTCTTGTTGGATATGTCTCCGGCAGGCGGACAGGCTCATTTCAAGGCCATGAGGAAATTAGCGGCAGAGCATCCGTCAGAAACAATCGGTAAAGATATTCGCAAACTGTACAGCTGGAATAATGAAAATGATAAGCTGATTAACAACTAATTATTCTTATCATTTGTATTGCAAGTATATAACGAGGAAAGGCATTGCAGCTTTATAGCTATATGGAAGGCCGCAATGTTTTTCCTTTATATGTAACAGTTCAGCCTTCGGCTTC
>BLLT01000332.1 GCA_011958945.1 Lachnospiraceae bacterium
CCGGCATTCCCGGTATCTCCGGCACTTCCAGCAGTTCCGGCATTCCCGGTATCTCCGGCACTTCCTACAGTTCCGCCGTTCTCACTATTACCGGTGTTCTCACTATTACCGGTATTCCCGTCATTTACTGCTTCATCGCTATTGCCAATATTGCCTACATTCCCTACGCTGCTGTTTTCCTCACCATTCACCGCTTCTTCCAGTTCATCCGCAGACACACTGCTTGTTGTCCTGATATCCGGGTTAATGGTGAAAGTCATCTCTACTTCCTGTTCCCCCGTTCCTACCGATACTTCCGGCATAGGCAGTTTCACATATGGCAGCTGCCAGATAAAGGGATCCGGATTGGTATCACCCTGCTGCACCACCCACTGGGAGCTGACCTTTCCTCCGCCGGATGATATCCTGGCAGAGAACAGTATATATTTACCCGCATATTCTGCCGACAGCCCGGTAAGGGTATGGCTGAATTTGACCTGGCTGTCCCCTTCCGGCTCCATCCCTGCGGGAATTAATTGATTCTCCGCATTCAATAAGGGATAATAAGCCACCAGCTTTTCCAAAGCTGCCTCTAAAGCCGTTTCATCATTATCTATCAACGCCTGCTGGGCCGCTTTCGCATCATCCTCCGTTTCGAAGATATATGCTTTCGTCAGATAACTGCTGCCGCCGGGCGGGATGCTGTCAGCGTCTGCCGCCGTCAGCGCCACTTTTAACCCATTTTCGCCGCCTTCCTCGAATTCTTCGATGGATTTGGTCTGGTCTATGTTATCCGGGTTATCCGGATCCGGCTCGTACCGCTCATGTTTCCAGTTCTTTTCCCACTCGCTGATATTGGGCGTTTTAATCCTCTCCGGTACGGTCAGTTCATAAGTAACGCCGTCCACGCTGTGGACATAGACTTCATCGTCAGCTGCCGCCATCGCTTTTATGGAAATCAGTATCTGTTTGCCGGCATATTTCTCAAAGTCAATCAGCTCCCTATAGACGCCTTCCGACGTAATATTCGGTGTTGTTGTGCCGTCAACCGTACCCCATACATCTACCGAATACCGTTTTTCATCGTTCGGATCAGCCGGAACGCTGGGCGTTACCGGACGGATATAAATTTCATAGGATGTACAGCCGGAAACCGGTGGCGTTCCATCCGGCCCTATCTCCGGCGTCACCGGATTCCACTCTATCTGGTAGCCCAGTTCATTCACATCCGGGTTGGTCACCTTCGGCTGTTCCGGCCTGGGCAGCCTCTTCTTTACCTGATAAGTTCCGACCGTTGTCTTTCCTATATAAATAGTGTTAGCCGCTGAATCCGTATAACCTTTTCTTGTCACGGAAAGTTCTACTTCCTGATACGGCCAGTCTTCCGCATGCAGTGTAAGCTCACCGCCCTTTACTTCCCTGTCCGTCACAATGGAAACCGGATTGCCTTTATTTCCCGCTTCATCTATGGTAATGCCGGTCAGGGTTACGATATAGTCATTTTGTTCAGGGTTTTTACCCTCATCCCATTTAAAGGTATACATCAAATGTCCGTTGCTGCTGTCAATTTCCGGCGTCAGGCTCTTTCCGTCCGGTACTGTCATCAGGACAGGGGCATCCAGCCAGTCAAATAATTTTCCGGACTCCCATCTATAATCATTAAATGTTGGATCCGTCAACACATGGGTATAAGCATCCTGCCACTGCGGGCCGTTTTCTTCCTCCCCGTCTATGGTTTCTTTTGTCCTGGTATTCGGCGTCTCCCCATTCAAATCCATATAATAAGTATAAACAGGGCCTAATCCGGACTGGGCATACCACACCCGAACCTTTAAATCTTCCGCACTGGCAAATTCCTCCGGCAAATCCTCAGAATCTGCAAAATCCGTAAAGACTGCATCTACTGTACCATTTGCTGTTGTCAGGATATCGGCAGTCTGGAATACATAGTTTTCCTTCCGATTTCCATCCTTATCCGTCCATGTGCCCACTAACTCTGCCCGGTAAATGGGCGGGGTAGTAATATTTCCACCCGGGCCTGTCAATGTTACCGTGATAGCCAAATCTTTCAGGCTGGTGCCCGATACGGTGCAGGAAGGCTGTGTAACACTCCCTCCCTTTACTGCAATAGATGGTGTATATCTGGGCAAATATACGGGTACGGACACTTCTGCCGAAGACATCCCCGAGCCTGGCGCCGCCCCATCCTTCGCTACCCATACTACCAGCTGTTGAAGGGAATTTGCTGCCAATCCATAGGTTGCAGTTCCGGCCGTTCCATCCGGATTCACTGTATCGAAGTTAAGTTCCGTTCCGTCCATCAATTTCACATGTACCTTAAGGTCACTGTAGCCTTCATACGCCTTCTGATTTGCCAGGCGGAAACGGTATTGATAGCTGCCCGCACCGTTGCTCACCAATTCGATTCTCAGTTTCGGCTCAGGCAATACGCTGCCTAAGGGAACGCTGTTGGATTTCACTTCGGTGGATTCTGTACCCAGATCATCTTTCTCTCTGGCTTTTAATTTTACGAACAGTTCCCCGCCTTCCTCTATCACATCGGAAGAAAGGGCGAAAGTACATGTCTCCGAATCAAATTGGAAAGTACCATCTGTATTTACGGTAATTCCGCTGTCTGCCGGGTTCTCTATCTGATCTGCACGAATTTCACTCTCCGTGCCGTCATCCGCTTTCCTGTGTAATGTTGCTACATATTCAATATTATTGGAATCAGCATAGGCAGGAGCATCCACTTCCAGCATGAACTGCCCGTCATCTGTTTTGGATAAGACAACCTTCTCCGGAGCCAGCAATAAACCGGCCTGGGTGAAGCAGAATTCACGCACATAAGTATCAAAATTATTAAAATAGTCAAAGCCATTGCCCCGTGTCATAACGGCATCCATACTATTATATTTATTAGTGTCCCCACCCTTTATAACGAAAAGGACTTCTCCTATCATCTCTTTATCTTTGTTCAAGACTTCATCTTTATAATTTTCCCCCTTTATCTCCCAATTGGCAATTATATAGTCAGCACTAGTTCCCGTTTCTGTAATATACACAAAATACCGTATACCATCTTTTACTATACTATAAATCCATCCAGTATTTACCCTTATCATACTATCTCTGTTGCCTGTGATGTTATTATTAAAACTATCCTTCGGAAAGCTATCAATTCCGTCTCTATTCCCCAAAAAGAAATTATAAACTTTACCTCCATCCCCTGTATTAATTGCATTTGCATTTGAATTCCCTGTAACATAAGATACAATAGGGTAAGGAGCCTTATTATACTGTGTACCCTCTGGATTCACTGAAAAACAGTATTTCAAAGTTGTTTTCTTGGAACCTGTTTCACCATATCGGTCTCCCAAAATACCGCCAACAAATTGGTTTCCCTGTAGTTTCAAAGCATAATTCCGGCATCTTTCAATATTAAGGACAATATTTGCCGTAGATTGAGATATTGTATTTGTATTGTCACTGGAAAAGAATCCCACAATCCCTGACGCCATTGAGTTGGAATATATTTCTACGCCTGAACCATTCACACAATCCGAAACATTAATCGTAAATCTTTGTGAATTATCCTGGCTGCCGGAAGCATAAGCTGTCACATTTCCTAATATGCCCGCACTGTCATTGGCACAATTACTTGTATTCTGACCTCCCTGTCCAAAAATATTCCCATAATTTCCACAGCCCACAATATTGTATTCATTGTTTTCATAGGCATGATAAAGCTGTGCTACGATTCCTCCTGAAGCTCCCTGATAGCCAGCGGCATAAGTAGTCTGCAAATTCCCAAAATTATAACATTTCTCAATATTCCCGCCTGTTCCGGTCCACTGGCCCAGAATACCCCCGGAGTAATGAGCGTTTTTACAGTACACCGTTCCATAATTCACACTGTTCTGTATTGTCCAACCACCAATTGTAGTATTATTCTGATTTCCGATAATACCTCCGGCAAAGCGGTCAGTCACCCCACTTCTCAGCTGCCTTCCCACAAACGCCTGATTTAACAGGAAAATCAGATTCTTCTCCGATTCATTCATACCGATAATGCCGCCGGTTCCTACGCCGATTGCCTCGGATTTATTATTCAGATACCAGTTGCCCGTAGCGCAGTAGCCCA
>BLLT01000333.1 GCA_011958945.1 Lachnospiraceae bacterium
TCTTGACTTCAATGGTTTTTTCTTGTGATGTAAGCATTTCTAATAAATGAAATGCAACATCAGGCGCAGTTTTAGGACATGAAGACGTTATGATATTATCATCAACTACTATCCATTCATCTCCGAGTACAGCCCCCAAATTTTTCAATTCCTCTCTTCTATATCCACCTTGCAAATGATATGTTGTTGCTTTTCTATTTTTTAATATACCACTTTTAGCTAATGGAAAAGCAGCAACGCAGACTGACGCAATGGGCTTATGATGTGAATGAAAAGAGCGGATTAAGTTAAGTGTTTTTTCATGATATGCCTCTTTATAAAATCCGTATTCTTCAAATCCTCCAGGTATAGCCAACGCATCATATTGTTCTATGTCAACATCATCTATTAGAATATCTGCTGTTATAGACACTCCAAATGTACTTACGATAGTACAATTAAATCCACATATATCAATCACTATATCACAATTAAAATCATCACGTGCCCATCCAATAACATCCACAAAGGGACTAAATTCCATTGTTTCAAATCCGTTTAAGCACAATAGTAATATTTTCATTTCCTTACCTCTCCATACTTTCCGATTTGTTTAATTGTTTAACACTGTTATTTTACCACAACCACATACACAATTCCATTTAATTTTCCTTTGCCTTATTCTTTGCAATCATCATCTTCCTTGCCCGTTCCCTCTGCTCTGTGCTGACCGCCCTCGGCTTGCGGTAGCTGACGTGTGATTTCGGAAAAGAATAGGTTTTTGATACCTCGTCCTGCCCTGTCAGCTTGTATGTGTCGGGGAAGTCGGCAACAAGTGTGTCAAGTTTCCGCATGACCGCCTTATCCCTTGTGTAGAGGGCGGCGGTCTGTTCTCCTGCATTGTAATTGACAATCGTTTCCTGCTCGTATCGTGAAAGTTTCATAGTGTCATATCCCCCTTTCCCTTACTGTGGGTTCTGTGCTGTTTTCCCTCGGCAACTGTCAGCTTTTTTGCCTGCTCTTTTGCTTTGGCTAACCTTGTCTTTATGGAATGGTCACGTTCGGTCAGTTTCCGTCTTTTGGTGGTGGCGGTCAGTTCCGTACACGTTTCTTCGGACAGGGCATTTAATTTCTTCAATGTGTCACTTACTATCTGCCTTGTGTTACAGTCCTTTATCTGCGGAAGAATAGCGGACAGACTGGCGCACGTTTCCGCTTTGCCCTGTTTCCCAAACTGATAGATTAAGTTGATTTCATCGGCGTTAAAAGGTATCTGAATATTTGCGCCCTCACATAAACGCTCCACGCCCACGCACTTAGGGAGATTTCCTGTCAGTTCGTAATTATCCCTTGCTGTGATTGTTCCATGATTGTCGGTCTGCCTTACCTCGACTTCACACTGGCTTTTCTGCTCCAACACAAGCCACTGATATTTGTCGCTTTCTTTGGTGAATACGGTCTGATGCGCATTGGAATGTGTCCTGCTACGGATATATTTGTTTGTGGTGCTGTAATAGTCCAAAATCTGCTGTTCCTGCTTTTTGTTCATGGTCTTTGCCCTCCTGTGATATGGATTGATATGATTGATTGGTTTTGGTGCTGATATATGTTTTTCTTCCGTTCATTGACGGGAGATTGGATTGCGGAATATTTTTGTTGGGTATTTCTTCACTTGTAGGAATAGGGGTTCATTTCATACGGTAATTACCGCATGAAAAAAGCTATAACCGTTATTGTCATAGCTTTTTAAGGATTGAGGAAGTCCCTTTCTTATTTGTATTTGTTTTGTCACCCCTCCGCACTATCCAACATCCGTGGCCTCCACAACTGTGTCAACCCTGTCATTGTGCATCAGGTTTTTCAGCACCTTGTACTGCGCCGCCGTGCCGCTTTTTACTTCCGTCTGCCACTGTTCCGGTATCATGGGCAGGCACTCATAATTCCACTTTTTCCATGCGTCAGAATAGGCATCCGGCTGCGCAAGCTCCACCAAATGCCCGATGCACCACGAAACGAGATAGCCGTTCCCCTCCATGTACCCGTCTTTCCTCTCACCAGCGCCGATCACACGGGCAATCGACTGTGCCACGCTGGGCTTTTCCGTTACCACCAAAACTGCCATCATTCATCCTCCTTGTCCTCAAAAAAATCATCATCGGAACCGTCCTCCGGTTCTTCTTCCTCGTTCTCGTATTCTTCCTCATCTTCCTCGTCCTCATCTTCATCCTCAATGAAGTCCTCTTTCTTTTTGCGGACTACCTTGAAATAATAAGCGCCGCCGATAAAAGCTATGGCAAGTGCTCCCATAAGGATATAGGAAATGAGAGGGTTCTGCTCTGCCTTTTCCTCCGGCTCCGGTTCCTCCGTGCTTTCGGTATCTTCCGTATCTTCCGCATTTTCCGTTTCTTCGGCATTTTCCTCTGCCTGTCCGGTGTCATCCGGCTGTTCCCCGTTATTGTTGGGCAGTGCGCCTTCCTCCGTTGGGATTGCCGATTCCAAAGCTGCGGAATTTTTCGGCAGGATTTCGCTGTTGTCGGAAGCTGCGTTCAGCAAGTCATTTTCCGTGATCTCCGTCAGAAAGTACACCATTTCTTCCTCCCCGTCACGGTCAATGATAAGGTAGAAAACCTTGTCCGATGCGGTCTGTATCGTGTAAAATTCCTTCCCCTGCTCGGACGGTTCTTTTTCTTTCTCCCCGCTTTTCTCCTTTTCTGCCGCCTCCGCAGCGTCAGCTTCTGCCATCGCCTGCTTTTTTTGCTCCGCAAGGCTGTTTCCGGAAACCGTGTTCCCCTCACTGTCCGTCTTGGTATGCTCCGTGACCGTGCCTGTGGCGTTCCCCGGCTTGGTAGCTTCGGCACTCACCGGGAGCTGCTTCGCCGGGTTCTCGTCGCTCTCATCGGCAGGGTCTTTGTAATACGGGTTTTTGGTCTTGTAGACTTCCGACATATTCCCTGCATTGTCCATAGCGGAAATAGTGAAATATTCATAGCCTGCGTCAAACTGCTGTAAACGGATATTCAACGTGCCGTTTGTCAGCTCCGTAAATTCATACCCGTTCATATAGACCGCCTTTGCGCCGGAATCCGTGTCATGCACCTGGACGCTTAACAACCCGTCGCTGACCGCCGCATTGAGCGTGGGCTTCGTGGTGTCAAAGCACCGGACAGCCCTGCTCCGCTCGTATGTATTGCCTTTCTGGTCTGTAACCTGCACATAGACGGTGCAGTTCTCCGAAATCTCCAGCTTCTTTTCTTCCGTCACGTCCGTCCAGCTCCCATTCTGCCCGACTTTCGCCTGAATCTTTGCCAGTTCAAAGTTCCCCGTATGTGCCGTGTCGGACACGGAAAATGTCACCGCTGCTTTCTCGTTGTACCACCCGCCTGGACTGTTGATATGGATTACTACATTCGGTGTCTTATACTTACAATCCTTATAATCGGCGGCGCATACCGCACAGTTTTTGTCAGAATCATAAGCGCTGCATTTTTTCTCACAGGTACATTCCGGCTCCGACACTTCATTTCCCGAAACGGTTCCGTCCTCCGGTTCTCCCTCTGCGCCGCTTTCTGTCTGCTCCTCCGAATTTCCCTCCGTGCTGCCCTCTGTTTCCTGCTCTGTTATTTCCTGATCTGCTGTTTCCTGTTCCGTAAAGTTTTCCCCTGTGGCGTTTTCTGTTTCTTCCTCAGAACCATTCTCCAAGCTGTCCTCTGCCCTCGCATCAATGGCATTATTCCCGTTCATGGAAAACGCCGCCGCAGGCATACAGAATAATACTGCGGACAACATGAGCGATAGCACCGCCCTATAACGTAATTTCATTTTTCTGTTCATGGTTTCCTGCCTCCCTTTCTGTCTGCTGTTGCTGTAACTGTTCCTCCTGCTCTTTTTTGCGGAGCAGGCTTAAAATTTCTTCCTCGCTGACTTTATTCAGCAAGATCAGGTGTTCCAGAGAGATTTTATTCTTTTCAATGAATTTCATCTTCTCCGCATCCTCTGCCATCTGTAACTGGCTCTCCAAATCTTTCTGCTTCTCCTCCAATTCCGCAAGCTGCTTCCTGACTTTGGAAAGCTCCTTTATAATCCGTTCCTTTGTCACATTTGCTCTCCTTTCCGCACTGGTTACTGTTCAGAGGTCAGCTTGTGA
>BLLT01000334.1 GCA_011958945.1 Lachnospiraceae bacterium
TGGCTCGTTGCCCGCGGGAATAAAGTATCGGCTCAATACACATTTTCTCACTCTATTTTGTTTCCGGCATCTTGCGAAACTCTGAGAGCATCATCAACACAGTAATCACAACCAGAACCGCATCGGTCAGGGCAATCGCCAGCCAGACACCACGAATCCCCATGCCGCCAATCATCGGCAAAACCACACAAAGCGGGATAAACAAAATAATCTGCCGGAACAATACCAGCCAAGTAGCCTTATTTGCCTTTCCTAACGACTGGAACAGCGTTACCGCAATCAGGAAACTACCCTGTAAAATATAGGTACTGAACATAATCCGGAAATTGGTTGCCCCCGAAGCCGCCACGCCCGGTGTTGTAATAAACATGGAAAGCACCTTATCCGGGAATAATTCAACCGGAATGTAGAACAGTAAGGACAACACTGTTGCCGCCGTAATGAATACACCTGTCAATTTCTTTACCCGGTCATAATCTTTCGCACCGTAATTTGTCCCTGCGGCTGGCTGAAATCCCTGACTGATACCCCAAAGAGGAACAAACGAGAAGTTCCAGAAACGCAGTGCAGCTCCTAACAATATCTGCGAATTTTCCCCGCCATACACAGACGCCACACGATAAATCACTGTCTGCTGTACCAGTGTCAAAACCTGCATCAGCAAAGCAGAAACCCCAACCGCCAGAACCTGCGGCAGTAATTCCCCGTCAATATGTATCCGTCCGATTTTTACATTTACGCTTTTCTTCTTAAAATACCATAATGTAATCACCGCCTGAATGAACTGTGAAAAAATCGTTGCATACGCAGCCGCTTCCACTCCCAACCCGTAAGGCTTTAAAACCGTAATAAAAATCGGATCAAGGATAATGTTCAGGATTGCCCCGCTTGCTATAATAGCCATTGCCTTTTTAAGCTGCCCTTCCCCACGAATAACCATATTCGCACTCTGGAAGAAGTTCACAAACAGGCTTCCTGCAAACACAATACGCAGATACTTTTCCGCATAGTTCAGGATATTGTCGCTTGCGCCTGCCAGAGATAAAAGCTGGCGGGTAAATACCATACCTATCACAGTGTAAATAGCGGACAGCAGAAGCACCATTGCAATCAGGTTTCCCATAATCTTTTTTACGGTGTCCTGATCCTTCTTTCCAATCGCACGAGATAGCACCGAAGCAGAGCCTACCCCCAACATCGCCGCCGAACCCGCATTGATGAGCGTAAATGGATAAGATACGGATACCGCCCCCATTTGCGCTGCGCCTACCATCTGCCCTACAAAAATGGAATCCATCATGTTATAAAGCCCTACAACCACCATGCCAAGAACCGCAGGTATACTAAGTTCCAGCATGAGGGGAAACGGACTTTTCGTCAATAATTTTGTCCTTGTGTCAAGTGACTGTTTCATCATATTTCCTCCTTATATCTATATTAGCCATGCCTAACCATATAGAGTATATTAAAAGTCAATCCCTTTTGTCTGCTCTTATCCGAAGGACTTTTGCTCCAATCGGAAATATCTGCTCTATTGCACCATTTTTTCCAATAGCTGCAACGCTTCCTCCAGTTTCGGGTTTTCCGCATCGGTCTGTAACGCTTCCCGGACACAGTTACGGATATGTGCCTGTAAAATCTGTTGGTTAGCACTCTTTAATAATGCCTGTGTCGCTAAAAGCTGATTTGATATATCCACGCAGTAACGATCTTCCTCTATCATTTGCAGGATACCGTCTAACTGACCTTTCGCAATTTTCAGTTTATGGGTGACATTTCCTTTTTTCGCTTTCATAGGCAACCCGGCTATTGAACACTTATGAGCTGATAACCAGCATCTTCAACTGCTGTTTTCAGCCTGTCCTCTGATACCGCATGGCGCATCTGTACCAATGCTGTTTTTGCTTCCAGTTGCACTGTGACATCCGAAACACCCTCAATCTCCATTAACGCCTTAGAAACGTGTTTTACACAGTTTCCGCAAACCATTCCTTCAATCTTCAATAATTTTTCCATGTTCTTTTCTCCTTCACCTTTTTTTGATAAAATTATCTGACTGCTGTTATATGTTTCTTCCTGTTCCGGTCTTGCAAGATGCTTTGCTTTGAACCAGCGAAGCCGCAGAGCATTTGATACCACAAAGACAGAGCTGAAACTCATTGCAAAGGCTCCGATCATCGGGTTTAACTTCAAGCCGAAGGACAGGTAAAATACCCCCGCCGCAACCGGAATACCAATGATATTGTAGATAAACGCCCAAAACAGGTTTTGCTTGATGTTGCGGATAACCGCCTTGCTTAACTGGACAGCGGTGGACACGTCCAAAAGGTCACTTTTCATCAATACAATATCCGCTGATTCAATCGCCACATCCGTACCTGCCCCGATAGCAATTCCTACATCTGCCCTTGCAAGCGCAGGCGCATCATTGATGCCATCCCCAACCATAGCTACCTTCCTGCCCTTTTCCTGTAAACGCCGGATTTCCTTTTCCTTATCCTGTGGGAACACTTCGGCAACCACCCGGTCTACGCCCACCTGCTTTCTGATTGCTTCCGCAGTCTTGGCATTGTCCCCGGTAAGCATGACAACCTCCATTCCCAAGCCGGATAATTCCTGTATTGCCTGCTTACTGGTAGGCTTTACCACGTCTGCCACAGCCACCACACCGATAAGCTGTCCGCCCCTCGCAAAGAATAATGGTGTTTTTCCATCCACAGCCATTGCTTCCCCAAGCTGGAGCAGCGCACCTCCCTCTATGCCCTGTGCAGACATCAGGCGGCGGTTTCCGGCAAGGCAGATAACATTTTGGATTTCTCCCATAATCCCCTGCCCCGGAATCTGCTTAAAGTTATTTACAGGCAGAAAACCTAAAGCATTCTTTTCTGCTTCCTCCACAATCGCATCTGCAAGTGGGTGTTCCGACATTTTTTCCAGAGAAGCGGCAACCTGCAGAAGCTCATCCTGTGAACTTCCCTCTTTTACCAGCACATTCGTTACCACAGGCGTTCCCTGTGTGATTGTCCCGGTCTTATCCAAAACAACCGTATCAATGCTGTGCGCTACCTCCAGAGCTTCCGCCGACTTAATCAAAATGCCATTTGATGCCCCCTTCCCTGTGCCTACCATGATTGCGGTAGGTGTTGCCAATCCAAGTGCGCAAGGGCAGGATATGACGAGAATAGAGATACCAATAGAAAGGGCAAATTCAAATCCATACCCCGCAAGCAGCCATACAATAACCGCAATTAAGGCAATGCCGATAACAACCGGGACAAATACCCCGCTGACCTTATCCGCCAGTTTTGCGATAGGCGCTTTGGAACTGGTTGCTTCATCCACAAGCCGCACGATCTGTGCCAGCGTGGTGTCATCCCCTACTTTCGTAGCCTGCATTTTAAAATAGCCGGATTTATTGATTGTTGCGCCGATTACTTTATCCCCGGTCTGTTTTTCCACAGGTATGCTCTCTCCGGTCAGGGCTGATTCATCCACAGAAGAAACACCTTCCACGATAACCCCGTCTACTGGAATGGACTCCCCCGCTTTTACAACTAAAATTTCTCCTGCCTGTACTTCCTCTACCGGAACTTGTATTTCCATTCCGCCCCTCTCCACTGTGGCGGTTTTGGGCGCAAGGTTCATCAGTTTTGTAATGGCATCCGAGGTCTTTCCTTTTGCACGAGCTTCTAACGTCTTACCCAATGTTATAAGTGTCAGAATCATACCAGCGGATTCAAAATACAAATCCATCATAAAGCTGTGCACGGTTTCCATATCGCCATGCCCGAACCCTATGCCGATTTTATAAATAGCATAGATGCCATAGACGATTGCCGCCCCGGAGCCAATGGCAATCAGGGAATCCATATTCGGTGAACCATGAAATAGCGTCTTAAAACCCATGCGGTAATATTTAAAGTTGATAAACACTACCGGAATCAGCAACAGAAACTGCGTAAATGCAAAACTCATCGCTTTTTCCATGCCGAGCAGCCCCTCCGGAAGTATCCACCCCATCATATGCCCCATAGATATGTAGAACAATGGAATGGTAAACAATGCGGATAAAAGCAGTCGCTTTTTCATCTGCCCATATTCTTTCTGCGCTGTG
>BLLT01000335.1 GCA_011958945.1 Lachnospiraceae bacterium
CAAGTTTGTGTCTGCGCTGCATCCACAAACTTGATATGCGCGGAAATACGGCGCGGAAATGGGGAGAAATATGATAAAAAAACTACAGCACCGATTCATTCTGATAACTATGTCATGCATCGGTTTTATCTTTCTTTTGGTTTTATTGATACTGAACCTTTCCATGACGGCTGCCAGCCGAAATCGGGGCTTTCATCTATTAGCGGAGCACATCCAAAAGAAGAATACCTCCAAGCCCCATGCCGGTAAACATTTACCCCCTGACGAAACCCCTCCCGGTTTCATAGAAGGACACCGGCCAAATGACTGGTTTAATGACATGCGGATTTTTTCCGTCACTTATAACAGTTCCGGCGAGGTCAGCGAAGTTTCTACAAACAATAATCCAAATCTGTCAGAAAGCAGCCTGCTGTCACTGGCCGATGCCATTTTAAAAAAGCCAAAAGACAAAGGCATAATTTCCGGTTATCTATATCTATATATTCCTTCCGAAGAAGGCATTTCCATTTATTTTCTGGATTATGCCCCAGAGCGGGAAATGTCTATGCAGCTTTGGAGTATATGCCTGTGGGTAGGGCTTGCCGGAATGCTGATTATTTTGATACCGGTTATTTTCCTCTCCCGTTGGATTGCAAAACCAGTGCAGCTGGCCTTTGACAGGCAAAAGCAGTTTATCGCAGACGCTTCACATGAATTGAAAACCCCATTAACTATTATCACAACCAATGCGGAAGTGTTGGAAAACACCTTGCCTGACAATAAATGGCTGAATTATATCCTTGAACAAAGCGGGCGCATGAAGATACTGATTAACAGCCTTCTCGATTTGGCCCGTTTAGATTCCAGAAACGAAAGAACTGCCTTCCGCAGTTTTGATTTAAGCAAAACAGTCCGGAAAACTGCCCTATCTTTTGAGAGCCTGGCATATGAGCATGAAAAAAAATACGTTCAGGATATCGCCAATGGACTGTCTTTCTATGGAAATGAAGAAAATATAAAACAGCTTGTCACTATTCTTTTAGACAACGCCTTCAAGTACTCCGATATAAACGGCCGTATAACAATAACGCTTACCCAATCCGCCGAAAAAAAGCGGCTTTTGGTTCACAATACAGGAAAAGGCATTGACATAAAAGACCAGAAACATATTTTTGAACGTTTTTACCGGATTGACAATTCCAGAAGCAGGCAGTCCGGCGGCTATGGCCTGGGGCTTGCCATTGCGCAGTCTATTGTCGAGAAACATAACGGGCATATCGGTGTAAAAAGCGACGGGCAGAATTTTACAGAGTTTTGGGTCCTGCTGCCATAAGTACGTATAGTCAGTTGCTTTTTATTCCTGCGGGCAACCAAAAAGAATGCTTCGCAGTTTCCTATATAGATTCGGGTGTCAAAAGCCCAAACATTGATTTGTAAAAAATCCCTTTCTGACAAGTCTTTTGGTATCACCGGCTTATCAGAAAGGGAAATTTTTCATACAAGCATTGCTTTTACTTGTAAATCAACGCATAAGCATAGAACTTATTTGTTTTTATTGTAATTGTATCAGGGTTACTGTCCAAATCCTTATAAACAATCGGCTGCCCGCCCTCTGTAACACAAATCATCTTATACTCCCTGTCCTTTTTGCAAAGGGCTGACGGGATATTTACAGTAAACCGGACTTCTTTATCCATGCTATAGGTTTTATCGGAAAGCGGATAAATATTATAGGTCCTCCCAATTGTGTACCCTCCAAGGGCTGCTTCAAAAGACTTAAAGCACATGGGCCCCTGCATCGCATTTTCTATGGCAATCGGGTATGCATTATCTTTTGATGCCGTGTACCGGACGTTTTCTTTCCCCACACAGGCATACCGTTTTTTCTCGTCAGGGGTTACAGGTTTCCACGTTTCCTTCGCCGCTTTTATGCTTGCATTTTTGCTGGATGATGTTCCGGGGCGGCTTCCACTGCCGCTTGAGCTACCGCCGGGGGGATTTCCGGGATTATTTTCTCCAGAATTATTATCATCATCTCCGCCGGGATTGTTTCCATTGTCTCCGCCGGGATTATTGTTACCATCTCCGCCGGGGTTGTTTCCATTATCTCCGCCGGGATTGTTATCGCCATCTCCGCCAGGATTATTGTCATTATCTCCGCCTGGGTTATTATCGCCATCTCCGCCAGGATTATTGTCATTATCTCCGCCTGGGTTATTATCACCATCTCCGCCGGGATTGTTATCATTATCTCCGTCAGGGTTATTGTCACCATCCCCGTCAGGATTAGGATCCGGGTCGGGGTGAACAGGGATGTAGTTATAATGCAGGGCAACATTTAACACCGCTGAGCCCGTATCGCCTTGTTTTCCTATATTATTCCACTGCTCTTCAGTGCCGGTAAAATATATATCTTTCAGAGGACATCTTGAAAATGCTGAACTCCCTATTGTCATTACACTATCCGGAATAATAAGGGTGGTCAATCCAGCACAGGAAGCAAATGCACCTTCACCAATGCTTTCCGCACCTTGCGGAATTTCCACTCCGGCAAGCATCCCACAGTTCCTAAACATCCCAGCGCCAATGCGGTCTATATTCTGTGGCAGTGTTACATTCATTAGCCAATAACAGCCTGCAAATATGTCATCCCCCAATTTTACCTGTTTGCTGCCGGGGGCAAACACAGCGCCTTTCATTTGCGTGCATTGGAAAAATGCTCCAGATCCTACCTCCCCGATACTGGCCGGCAAAGCTATAGCGCCAAGGCTAGTGCAGGCACGGAAAGCATTTTGGCCAATGGTTTCCACCCCATCGCAGACAGTCACCGTGCTGAGATTCTGGCAATTGTAAAAAGCACTGTTCCCGATGGTTTTCACGCTGGAAGGAATGGTCACGGAAATAATCGATGAACCGTAAAAAGCATTGTTGCCAATCGCTGTCACACTGGATGGAATATTTGCACCAAGAACCTGGCAGTTCCAAAAAGCACAGGCGCCGATGCTGGTAACGCCATCCTCAATCACAACCTGCCGGATTTGACTGCTGCTATCCTTCCAGGGCTGGTCTGCGATACCGCTAAAATCCGGCATAGCCCCTTTTCCGGAAATGGTCAGCGTACCCGCCTTCGTCAGCTTCCAGGCAAGCCCTCCATCAAGAGTCCCGTCCCCAATTATCTGGTTAGCCTCCGGATCATCCGGCGGAATATAGTTTTCAGGGTAGCGGGTGATATAATGGCTGGTGCTCCCCATCACCTCTTCTTTAGATATTGTCCGCCCCCAATGAACCTTGCCCTGATGGTCTCCCATACTGATATTTCCTTCGGCAACTACCACGCCAGCATCGCGCACTTCAAGCACAATCACCGTATGGGTGTCATTATTTACGCGCAGGATGTCCCCGACTTTTATATCTTCATAGGAAAATTCACCCGATGCATACATCCTGTTGGGCAAACTGCCAAATGCCGCATCGCTGAGTATAAAAGCGAAGGCTACACAGCCAACGGCTGCGATATTCTTCCCGTCAAGGGTTCCGCCGTTCCAACGGTAATATCCTTTTGAGTCCGAATAAGGTTCATAGTCCGTCCAGGTTGTTCCTTCCTTATACGCATCCTGCTCCTTTAAAGCAATCATGGCCGCATAGGCTTGTGCCGGGGTGGGGACCGTACCATCGCGTGTAACCGATCCGCCCAGGATTTTGGCTGAAAGGGCATCCGCCTCCGACAACAGAGAGTCCTGCGGGCCAGTAGCCACATTGTCACTGACGGACGATCTGTTTGGGGCATCTTCCGGGAGTTCCTGATCCTGCCCTGAAGAAACTTCTGCTGTGAGGATCTCCCCCTGCCGCGAAAGGCCTTCCTGGGATGCGTATGCCACTGACTGGGATGAAACGCATAGGCATAACGCTAAAGCAACTGAAATCATACGTTTTTTCACTTCTATAACCTCCTACTTCTTTTAGATTGGGATAACGTCTGGTTTACAATACTCTCCCATATAAATATTCTGCAAAGGCCTTTTTTGGCCCTGACATTAGGTTATTATTGTTGCTTCGCTTTGTCAACATGATTTATGGCAATTACTCTATAAATGTCATGATGTTGGGGTCAAAAGGTATTTTGACCCCTGATG
>BLLT01000336.1 GCA_011958945.1 Lachnospiraceae bacterium
AGCTTTATGATCAAAGGTCGTGATACCCAAAAAAGTCGTGATAACTATTCGTGGCAAATTACCCGTAGGGAATTTGCGTGTTGTGCGAGCTTAGGCGAGCATCTTACAACACATATGGGCGTTACCGCCCGGTCTTTTGTAAAGCCTTTCGGTATCTGGCTTTCAGAGGATAGTTTTGATAAATAAAAAACTGCTACAACCAGAGCAGGGCATAGCTACCCTGTTCCGGCTCATAGCAGTTTGAGTGTACGTTTATGAATTTATGATTTTATCCATTAAAGATTTTACCAAGCGGCAGGGGAAAAGTCAATTAGAGATACAAACGAAAAGCAGAAAAAGAAAGCGTGATTTTCAGCATGGGAAAAGAACTGGAAGCGGCTGGGAAATTTTCTTGAAATAATTTTGTGTATAGGAAAGGTATTTTCCTATATGTTTTGTAGACTATGATTGGAACTTATTAAAGGAGGTGAAGCATGAATACCACTGACCGCAGAATGGAAATCATTAACATTCTGATTGTCCGGCGGCGTACAACAGCAAAAGAACTGGCAGAAGAATTTGGAGTTACCACCCGCACGATACGAAATGATATTCAAGCTTTATCTCCGGGGTATCCTATTTACACACAGCAGGGTGGGGCTGGAGGAATTTTCATGGGGGATGATTACAAGCCATACATAAATACCCTTTCTTCTGATGAGCTAGATACTTTGTGCGAGATATACAGACAAGCAGAAGGACCACAAAAGATGATTCTATTACAGATTTTGAATAAGTACGGCCCAGATAAACTGGAGATATAAACTTGTCATTCCGCTAAAGCACATAATCTTTACAAGAACCGTTCATAGCAGACGGAGAGTGCTTATGTGCTTTTTGGGCTGACAAGTCCAGAGATGATTTTATCCAAAACAGGCGGAGGTTTTCTGCCAGGGCGTACCTTGAAAATTGAATATATAAATACATACAGGACGTGTGGGATGTGCGGAGCCGCTATGCGGACACGCCAAGAGCTGCCTGCTCTCTTTTTGTGTGGGAGTGTATACGAAGGAATACTGTAATCTGGTATTGAAGTTAAGGCGGTGAGCGATGAATGTCTGGCGAAAAGTGCAGCAGTTGCATGAGGCAATGAGGCATATCTTTGATAATGATACTTCCGGATTTTTCCGGTCAATTTAGAATGACGGTGCGATACCGATGTGGGCAGTGTAATGAGCTGCCACTTGTATGTGTTTTTTTGATAGAGATTAAGAGAAATTTTGTCTGCTGATGAGAGCCGGGAAAGGGTTTCGTGGTTGTCATGGGCAGATAAAATCTTATTGTAATGTTTGGAGGTGATTTTTTGGGTAAAAAAGAGGAAATAAACCTTATTATGGGGCATGATGAAGAAATTATCATGGCGCTTGCAATGATACGGCATATGTATCATAAAGGAGAAATTTCCGAGATTGTGTATAAGAATATCCGAAAAGATTATTTGCCTAAGATAAAAAGTGTTGCACTTAGAGAAAAATTGTGATATTATGAATGTGTGGTAACAAAGTAGGAAGCTAAGAGGGCAAAAATAATGGAAAGAACTGTAGCGATTTATGCGAGAGTTTCAACCGAACATGAAGCGCAACTTTCAGCCTTAGAAAATCAAGTTCAGTATTATGATGATCTTCTTGCAAAGCATCCAGACTGGACACTATATGAAAGATATATAGATGAAGGGATAACGGGTACTTCTGTAAAAAAGCGGCAGAGTTTTTTAAGAATGATGGAAGATGCAGAAGATAGGAAATTTGACCTGATTATTACAAGAGAGGTTTCGAGGTTTGCGAGGAATACAGTTGATACTTTGCAACAAACAAGAATATTAAAAAAGTATGGTGTGGAGGTGTATTTTACAGAGGATAATATTTGGACAATGAATGATGAGGACGGAGAGCTACGTTTGACAATCATGGCAACTCTGGCGCAGAATGAAAGTAAAAAGACTTCGATTAGGGTAAAGGCCGGACAGAAAGTTTCATTTCAGAATGCTGTGCCGTATGGAACAGGAAATATACTCGGTTATGACAGAGCTGGAAAAGAATTTGTTATCAACGAGGAACAGGCAAAAACAGTTCGCATGATCTTTGATATGTATCTTGACGGAATGGGGCTAAGGCAGATACAATTTGCTTTGGAAGGTGCAGGGAGGCTAACCGCTACTGGACTGAAGAATTGGAGTTGTTCTACTATCAGCAGGGTACTTAATAATGCTTTCTATTGTGGAACGATTGTATATAGGAAAGAATATGTACCTGATTATCTGGAGCAAAAGAAAATCAAAAATCACGGAGAGATAGAAAATATAGTGGCAGAAGGTTCGCATATTCCTATTGTTACTAAGGAAGAATATGCCAGAGTGAAAAAGAAGATGGATGCTAAAACACAATCTGTCGATAATCGTGGCAAGAGGGGGAAACACGCATCAGGAGATGTGTGGACAAAAAAATTGAAGTGTAGCTGTTCGGGTGGCAGCTTTAACCGGAGAGTGTGGCATAGGGTAGCGTCAGGAGAACCACAATACGCATATCAGTGTTACAGACAGATTACCACAGGTACTATTGCTACAAGAACAAAGAAAGGTCTTAGTCTGGAGGGCATTTGTGAGGCTCCAATGGTTCCGAGATGGAAATTAGAGGTTATGGCAAAAGTAATTTTTCAAAATTTTTGGAAAGACCGGACGACGGTAAGGCTGATTGCCGAGGAAATGCTTGAAAAACATATCCAAGATGACCGATACATAAATTTTGAAAAAGAAATTAAAGAGTTAAAAACTAAGATTGCCAAAACTGATAAAAAGTACGAAAATCTTGTTGATCTACGGGTAAATGGCGAAATTGACAAAGCCATGTTTGACCTAAAGAAAAAGGAACTGTTGGAAGATAAGGAAAGACTTGAAAAGCAGTTAGAAGGTTATCAAGTAGACGAGGATATGTCGGATGAGGACTATAATCGCAGACTGGAGGTATTAAAATGCGGGCTGGAAAATAATTTTGATTTTTCAGTTTATGACATTCCAGAGGAAATAATAGATGATTTTGTGGATGAGATAATTGTTTATAAAGACTGTTTCTTATGGAAATTGAGTATGTTTGGCGATGAAACACGGATGAAACTTTGTGTAAACAAGGATAAGTCCGTAGAAATTGAAAAAACCCCTAACGTTGATACACGCTGCACAGGCGGCTATATCACAAAGATAGGCGAAAACCATTCTGGACTTTTACCATAAGTTTTGAGGAAGCACAGGCTTTCCGCAGAGCGAGTGGCGGCTATCTTAGAGAAAATCAATGGGAAGATTTGACCGTTGATGTTTATATCTAAATAATCATAAGCGTATCATTAGAAATAGTGGTACGCTTATTTTTTTGACTTAATTTGCACCTTTGAATATTCAAGTCAGCTCCGAATCATCGAATGTATCAAAGAGTGCGTCCAACTGTCGGCGGAGTGCCGTTTTCCCTGTCGGGAGGTCTGGGTGTATGTACTGGTCTACGGATATGTGGAACATGGTCACAAGCTGAATGAATAAGGGAAAGTTCGGATTCTGCCCCTCTTTCTCCGCAGCCTGTAAATGCTTTGCCGAGATGCCAAGCGCCTCGGCTAATTCCTCTCTGGTAATCCGCTGTTTCTCACGGGCTTCCATTATCACCTGCCCCAATTCCATGAAGTCAAAGTTTTCTGCGGCTTCGCTCATTTTCCTCACCACCTGTACGGATAGATTTTGTCCTTTTATATTGTACTGAAATGGGAGTTCCACTTAAACGATGTGAAATCTCTTTGCACAGGAGATTTAATCTCTGCAATCAAGGGATGAAAGTTCGTATTTGCACAGTTGAGATTGTTTGTTCAAACGGATATAATAAATACAATATGACTTAGGAGGCCAAAAATAATTCCTAAAAAGCAAAAAAACTAACGATGCACGACGAAAAAAGGGATAATCTGTCACCCACATTTTTACTTTTAGTGCGAGCTGTAATGAGATTGTAAGAAGTGTTCGCTATACTAAAATTCCTGAATCCGTGAAACTGGTTGTTTTATGAG
>BLLT01000337.1 GCA_011958945.1 Lachnospiraceae bacterium
CATTGGGTTAGTAAAAACTAATACATATTCAAAAGAAGGTGAATGAATGATGCCGCTTACATTAGCAGAAGTCGGGGAGGAAAACATCATCAGGAAAATCGGGGGAAAGCAGGAGGTTAAGGCACATTTGGAAAACCTCGGTTTTGTCGCGGGAGGGGCAGTCACAGTGGTCAGCGCTATCGGGGGCAATGTCATCGTGAATGTGAAGGACTCCCGCATTGCGGTCAGCAAAGAGATGGCGCAGAAGATCATGGTCTAAAACGCGAAAAGTACTTATAAAGACGTCTTCCAAAGGACGGAGACGCAAAGTGAGCAAGCAGCAAAGTGAACAAGCTGCCAAGTCAGCAAGCTGACTTGGAAGTACTAAGCTTCGCGTAAGGGAATGCCTGTAAAACGGCATTCCCCGCATAGGGTTGAATGTATCAATAAAAAGCGAGGAGGACGGGCTGAAAATTAAAATTTTCAACCTGCAGAGAAAGGAGTGCAGTTATCAAAATGAGAACACTGAGAGAAGCAAAGGTCGGCGATACCGTCCGGGTGGTGAAGCTCCACGGGGAAGGCGCGGTCAAACGCCGTATCATGGACATGGGACTGACAAGGGGCGTGGATGTGCAGATTCGCAAGGTGGCGCCTTTGGGAGATCCGATTGAGGTGACCGTCCGCGGCTATGAACTTTCCATCCGGAAGGCAGATGCGGAAATGATTGAAGTCGAAAGCGCATAAGATGAAAAAGTTTGTGCAGGGGTTTGCCCCCTTTATTTTCAGACAGACAGTTAGCGAAAACTAATATATAGAAGGAGAGGAAAACTATGAGTATGCGAATTGCCCTTGCGGGCAACCCGAACTGCGGGAAAACGACATTATTCAATGCCCTGACAGGTTCCAACCAGTTTGTCGGGAACTGGCCGGGCGTTACGGTGGAAAAGAAGGAGGGAAAGTTAAAGAGGCATGATGGCGTGACCATCACCGACCTTCCGGGTATTTATTCCCTTTCCCCTTATACGCTGGAGGAAGTAGTGGCGAGAAACTATCTCATCAGCGAGCGCCCAGATGCTATCTTAAATATTATCGATGGCACGAACCTGGAGAGAAACCTGTACCTGACCACACAGCTTACCGAACTTGGCATCCCTGTTGCCGTTGCCATCAACATGATGGACGTGGTGGAGAAAAACGGCGATAAGATCAACACAGGGGAATTATCGAGGGCGTTAGGGTGCAAGGTAGTCGAAATCTCCGCCTTAAAAGGAAACGGCATCATGGAAGCTGCGGAAGCTGCAATCGATGCGGCACAGAACGGGAAGACGATTCCCATGCACACCTTTACGGGAACGGTCGAGCACGCCCTTGCCCATATCGAGGAGGCTGCGGTACACGGGCTGCCGGAGGAACAGCAGCGCTGGTATGCCATCAAGCTGTTTGAGAGGGACGACAAGGTTTTGGAGCAGCTGAACCTGAGCGGGTCTGTACTTTCCCATATTGAAACGGACATTAAGGCGGCCGAGGAGGAGATGGATGACGATGCGGAATCCATCATCACCAACGAGCGGTATATTTATATCGGGAGCATCATCAAGGGATGTTTAAAGAAAAAATCTGCGGGAAAGATGACCAATTCCGATAAGATTG
Source organism: Lachnospiraceae bacterium (assembly GCA_011958945.1). Taxonomy (GTDB): domain Bacteria; phylum Bacillota; class Clostridia; order Lachnospirales; family Lachnospiraceae; genus Kineothrix. Next base: position 1,630 of record BLLT01000337.1, read on the forward strand.
ACAGGATTGTTACAAACCGTTTTCTGGGGCTCCCCATTTTTGCGGCAATCATGTTCCTTGTGTATTATATATCCATGGTGACGGTAGGAGCCTCCGCTACGGACTGGGCGAATGATGGGCTGTTTGGCGATGGGTGGCATCTGTTTGGCATCGGTTCCTCTGCTTATGAAGAGGCGGCAGGGGAATACGGGGATGCGGCGCTGATCGTGGACGGTTATGACGCTTATGTGGAAGAAAACGGCGCGGCTCCTGCAGATGATTTCCCTTATGAGGTGGCGGATGATGAAACACTGGAGGTAACGGTGGAAACGGCATCCCTTACCGATTATGAGGCTGCGCTTGCGGTGATGGAACAGTATGGCGATGAGCCCGATCCGGCAGCTTACGGCGTATGGGTTCCCGGTATTCCGGTGTTTGTCGGGAACGCACTGGAAGCTGTGGGTGCGGCAGACTGGCTTGCGGGGCTGATCAATGACGGTATTGTGGCAGGCGTGGGCGCTGTGCTCGGCTTTGTGCCGCAGATGCTTGTATTGTTCCTGCTTCTTGCCTTTTTGGAGGCGTGCGGCTATATGGCGCGTATCGCATTTGTGCTGGACCGTATCTTCCGTAAGTTCGGGCTGTCCGGCAAGTCCTTCATTCCGATGCTCATTGGCACCGGATGCGGCATTCCGGGTATCATGGCATCAAGGACGATTGAGAACGAGCGTGACCGCCGCATGACGATTATGACGACAACCTTTATTCCCTGCGGCGCGAAGGTACCGTTTATATCCATGGTTGCGGGCGCAATCTTCGGCGGCTCCGCATGGGTGGCGACCAGCGCGTACTTTGTAGGTATGGCGGCGATTATCATTTCAGGTATTATGTTAAAGAAAACGAAGATGTTCTCCGGCGATCCGGCCCCTTTCGTTATGGAACTTCCGGCTTATCATATGCCCACGGTGGGCAATGTGCTGCGTTCCATGTGGGAGCGCGGATGGTCCTTCATTAAGAAGGCGGGCACGATCATCCTGCTTTCCACTATAGTGATATGGTTTACGACTTACTTTGGATTTACTGCGGAAGGATTCCGGATGCTTGGCGAGGAAGAAATGGACCAGTCGCTCCTTGCGGCGGTCGGCAGTGCGATTGCGTGGATTTTCATACCGCTTGGATGGGGAAACTGGCAGGCGGCAGTGGCTTCCATCACAGGCCTTGTGGCAAAGGAAAATATCGTCGGCACCATGGGAATCCTCTATCCGGGTGGATGGTCTGAAATTGGTGCAAACTTCAGTCAGGTTGCGGGATATTCCTTCCTGGTGTTCAACCTTCTGTGTGCGCCCTGCTTTGCGGCAATCGGTGCCATCAAGCGGGAGATGAACAATGCGAAATGGACATGGTTTGCTATCGGATACCAGTGCGGACTGGCTTATGCGGCGGCGCTGATGGTTTACCAGATTGGCTCGGCACTTACAGGAAACCTGAATGTCATTGGCCTGCTTGCAGCCATCGTAATCCTCGGCGGCATGATTTATATGCTGTTCAGACCATATAAAGAGGCGACAAAGCTGACGACAAATATGAGGCTGAAAATGGCGAAATAACAGCGTGAGAAGCACTTCTAAAAGGCGTTCCGCCACTGGACGGGTGCTGCAGCCCCGTGAAATGACATGCGGCGAGGCGGATACCATTGTTTTTGACAAGACCGGAACGCTGACAAAGGCGAAGCCGGTAGTGGCGGATGTCATACCCTTTCAGGGGGATGAGCCGGACGAACTGTTAAGGATTGCCGCCTGTCTGGAGGAACATTTTCCGCATTCGATGGCGAGAGCCGTGGTGGAGGCAGCTGGGCAGAAAGGGCTGGAACACATTGAGATGCACTCCAGGGTGGAGTACATTGTGGCGTGCGGGATTGGCAAGATTGTGATGATGACGGGCGACAGCGAACGGACAGCCCGCGCCATTGCGGAAAAAGTCGGCGTTGACGAGTATTATTCGGAAGTGCTGCCGGAGGACAAGGCGCGTTTTGTAGAGTCGGAAAAAAGAGCCGGCAGAAAGGTTGTCATGGTCGGGAACGGCATCAACGATTCCCCGGCGTTGTCGGCGGCGGATGTGGGAATTGCGGTCAGCGACGGGGCGGAAATCGCAAGGAAAATCGCGGACATTATGATCGGATCGGATGACCTGTGCGGGCTTGTGACACTGAAAAGGCTGGGCAATGTGCTGGTCGGGCGGATACATAAAAATTACAGGGCAATTGTCGGTTTCAACACGGCGCTGATCCTGCTTGGCGTGGGCGGCATTTTACAGCCCACATCTTCGGCGCTGCTGCACAATACATCAACACTGGCAATCAGCCTGAAAAGTATGCAGGATTTACTGTAACAGTTCAGCCGGTTCAAGTGCATAACGGGAAATCGTGCTTTAGTCACGCCCCAAAACGGACAGGATGCATTTTTTCATTGCTTC
>BLLT01000338.1 GCA_011958945.1 Lachnospiraceae bacterium
TTCTTTTCTTCTTTTGCAGAAAATTCCCGGCCGCCTTGCGTCCGTAAATTTTCTGAGGCGCTGTCCGGGCAAATGCTGTTTTCCAGTTCCGCACTTGCCCTTCCTTTTTCCTATCTTAGTGCCAGCCTGTTCATCCCTATGAACAGGATATCCCCGCTCTCCACACGGCAGGGAGAATTGGCTGAAATTTTGTACAGCCGGTTAGCCTGTCCTTTATGGATGCTAATCCCGTTATTGCTTCCCACATCTTCTATGTACCAGTTCCCGTTGGAAAAGTTAAGTACTGCATGCTCCACATCTACCATGCCCGGATAGGAACTTTGGCTTAAATCTACATCTACCTGGTTCTCTCCCACATCCCTTCCTATCACGAGGGAGACCTTTCCATACATATCCCACACCATCAGTTCCGTATCCTCTTCGCTCAGCAATGCCAGTTCTGATATATTATCCATATCTTCAAGCGGAATCTGCTCTTCCATGCTGCCCTGCAGCAGCCTTTTTTCCCTGGCTTTCCTTTCAGAAAATGCCAGCAGGGCAAAAAACAATGCTATCGCCGCACCTCCTGCCAGTACCCATATGCGTTCCCTCCCTTCATCCATGTATATCCATGCGATTCCTGCCATTGCAGCACAGATACATACTATCCATAAATCCACTGCTATCCTTTTGCCCATCTTATCCTCCTTCTTCCGTTCTTTTGTCCTGGCTGAATTGTTTTCTACATTTTACCTTATTACCTGTATATTCCCATGTATTTTTCAAACATATCTGTTGTGTCTAAAGGATTCCCGTTCCTTTTTCCTGTTTTTCTCCCCTGCCCTTCATGGGCTTTCCCACTTTCCCAGGTTCGTTTTTTCCTCTCAGCATATCCCTTCTGCTGACCTTTTTCCTGGCGAAGATGAATATTATATTCCTTCCTTTTAGTTTCATCACCCAGCACCGCATATGCTTCCGATATTCTGCGGAATTTGTTTTCCGCTTCCCTATTTCCTGGATTGGCATCCGGATGGTATTTTTTCGATAGCCTGCGGTATGCCTTTTTGATTTCCTCCTGGGTTACATTGCCCAAGCTGTCCAGTTCCAATGTTATATAATGATTTTGATTCATGAATGCCTCCCTATTCATCTTTATATACTAAGTCTTCATCCGTAACCCATAAAGATGCACCTTCCCAATACTTCCACAGGGAAGTATCTATAAAATATTCCTTATCCAACCTCACCTCATATATTTTCATACCATTTCTCTTATCCTTTTCTACCTCAAATGTAACCAGGAGTCCCCACTCATCTACCGAAAAGCTAATCAAAAGACCTTTTTCTTCATAAATACTTTTCGGTTTCCAGCTATTGGCATTTTCAAACCCCTCATCTATCCAAGACAGGCAATACTCTGTCTCATCTTTGCCAATTGCATTCCCGAACTTATCTTGCATCCCTTCTCTGCAGATACGCAACATATCTTCTTTGCTTATAATGTCCTGTATATATACCGGTTTTCCATTTTTCCTGTCAATGATAAAATCAACATACCAATATGGGCTATCCAGCATTTCTGCACGTCCACACACCAATGCTGGATTTAAGTAACTAACTCTTCCTGAGGCTGTCATTTTTCCACCTATTACATTCCCCTCCTTTTTCTCCTCATCTCCAAGTTTTAAATCGTCAGCACATCCTCCCACATAAACAATCTCTGAAACGGTAACCGCCCCAGCATCTTGCACCAGATTATTTATACAATCTATCAATGTTCCTGCCACATTATCTTGATTTGCCAATTCCATATTTGCCAAGATTCTATCACAATAAGCCAGCAGTTTCTGTTCGTCCTCTGTCCTTATACAATAAATCTCACTCTCACTAAATTCCCTCTCCGCTGCATATCTAACCCATCCCTCTCTAGCTTCATAATACTCCTTCAGCGTATACTCCCCTTCTTCTTTCCCCCGGATATAAAAATAATTTTCTGGAGTACATTCCATTTCTCCTATAAAATAAAATTCTTCTGTTTTAGGGTCAAAACGGAAATAAACCGTCCTCTGCTGTCCGTCTCCTCCACCATATGGGCTATTTTTGCAAACCAAAATATCCTGTCTGCCGTTCGTACCAACCAATCAGCCGCATAATGTATGGATTCCTCTGTAACATCCTTCAACATCCTCCCTTTCCTATCAATCGCATATATATGTTTGTCTACTAAAAGATACTCCTGTTTTGCTCTTTCCGATATTGAAGCTTCTCCCATATATTCCTCAACCATCTTCGCCCAATCATCTGTATTTCTTTCACTGGAAAATGCCCTTCCGTAGAGTTCATAAATACAAACCCAATAAGTCGGCAGATTGTCTTCCAATCTTGCTCCATAATAAGAAAGGTATACCAGTTCTCCTGAATCAAAATATTCATATTCCGTCCATCTATATGTATCATCAATTGCAATGCGCATCACTTTAATTTTTTCTGCCCCTGCCTGTGCAGCTAATAATCCCTTGGTTTCCTGCTTTTCATCCCCTAATTGCATATAATGACCCATGCTGTATGGTGTTTCTCTTATACATTCATAATATCCCCCTTCATTCTGTTTCCATCCATTTTCTGATAAAATAAAGCTTTCTTCCCTCTGCATATCATTACTATATAAAGCTTTCTCATATTTTGCATAAAGGTTCTCCTGCCACACGCCATTCCTTGTCTCGACATTACCCTTTTTATTTTCCGATATGCTTATTTCTGCTGCCTGTCCTTTCCAACAAAGAAAAAGACAAAACATTGCAAGTATTAACATATAGGCAATACTTCGTTTCGTTAAATTGCCTTCCTGTCCTATTTTTACCACACATCTATTTCCGTCCGAATCCCCCATCCATTCACCTCCCCAGCTTTTCTAAGAACTCTCTGTCCAGTATGTCCTCTACTTCTGAAAGGTCTATGGCGAACTCGTCATTTGTATTCCATTCGCTTATCACAATCACAAACCTACTGCCATCTGTATACCAATCAAAGTTAGTCACATCTCGCGATACCCATCCCTCTTTCATCCTTTTCGTCATCAACTCAACATCTTGCTTTGTGTATCCATAATTCTGGCTAACTGTATTTCCTGCCACTCCTTCCCAAAGGGTAATGCCTTCAAATTCGTCCTCAATCAACATCTCACACAGTGTATCAAAATCAGTAACTATATCCTCCAACACCAGTATTTTCCCCGAACCAATATCCACGGTTGTAGTCAGTATCGCCGGATTCAACCCTTTTCCTTTGGTAATTCCACCCCAAAGCCCTTCATAGCAGACACTAATAATTTCTCCATTAAATAACTTTATCTCGTAGTCTATTCCACATGCCGTTTTATATTCATCCCCAGATACCAGCTTTATCGCATCTTTCCTTATCTGGTAGTTTATCCTTTTTTCTTTTCCCACATCATCAAGCCCTTGAATTTGGGGATAAAAGATATGGATGTCATTGCCCCTCCGTTCGTTACTATACTCTTTTCTTATGACAGAAAGATCTTCCCAGTTTCCTGCTGCCGTAAGGCAATTCCCAAATATTGAAACAGTCATGCCTATCAATGCTACTATTATTTTTCCGCTTAACTTTTTCCTATTTCCCATTTCCCCGTTCCCCTTTCTCCGCTAATTTTTATTCATTTTCCTTTAGCAGATTTAAATAAAAGTCATAATAATCCATCCGGTCTGATTCACCTAAACATTTCTTATTTATTTTTTTTGTGATTTCATGAAATCTTTCTGCTAAAACGACTTTCGCTTCTTCTTCTGTCTCCGACGATTCTACTGCTTCTGCCATTTCATCGCACATCCCGTTAAAGTCAAACCCATCTTCCGGTTTATAAACACCCCAGTAATATCCTGCTGCTTCCCAAAAATATTCCTTCCCCACATATAATGCCCCATCCTCCAGTATTTTCGGGTCTCCTGCATATTCACCAAACCGCGTATAGGCATCCCTTCCAGAGAATTGTATCGCGCCCGCCCCTCTATATTTTGTTCCATCTCCTTCTTGCGTATTGCCCAAACCTT
>BLLT01000339.1 GCA_011958945.1 Lachnospiraceae bacterium
CCGCTGAATATTCTCACAGCTTAGAATTTCGCAATTGCCTATTTTTATGGTTTGGAATTCGGATGATTAGCTGCATAATCCGATAATTTTCTCCACCACTTCCTCTATAGCCATCCCGGAAGAATCTATCAAAACCGCATCTTCTGCCTGGCGCAGCGGCGAAATATCCCTATTCATATCCCGCTCATCCCGTTCTATGATTTCTTTTTCAATCTGTGCCAAGTCGCATTCTTCCCCTTTGGCCAGCAGTTCCTCATACCTCCGTTTCGCCCGGACTGCACTGCCTGCCGTCAGGTACACCTTCACATCTGCATCCGGAAGCACACAGGTGCCGATATCCCTTCCATCCATCACTACATCCGCACTCTTTGCCAGCTGCTGCTGCAGTTCTACCAGTTTCTTACGCACATCTGGGTTAGGGCTGGTAACGGAAGCCATATTTCCTACTTCTTCCGTCCGTATCCTCCCATTTACATTTTCCCCGTTCAAAAATACCACCTGTTCGCCGTCCACATACCGTATGGTTATATCCACGTCTTTACATGATGCGCTTATTTTCTCTTTTTCTTCCCCGCCGATGCCTTCCTGAAGAAAATAAAGAGCCATGGCCCTGTACATAGCGCCCGTATCCACATAAATGAACTGCTTCCTCTGTGCAATTTTTTTTGCCACCGTACTCTTCCCGGCCCCTGCCGGGCCGTCTATTGCAATATTATATCCCATAGCTTCTGCCTCCTGTATATATTTAGTAAGTTCTCCAAATCTATATATCAATAAAAATAACCAAGCCCTTGTCTTTTTTATATCGCAGACAGTGCGCCAGCCGCCGACACTCCCGCCAGATAACCGGTAGACCAGGCTATCTGTAAATTAAACCCTCCCGTCAGGGCATCCACATCCAACACCTCTCCGGCAAAATAGAGCCCTTTCACTATCTTCGACTCCATAGTGGAGGGATTCACTTCCTTTACATAGACACCTCCCCGGGTAATCACCGCTTCCTCATAGCCCCGCGTTCCCGTCACCGTCAACTCCAAATTTTTTATCAGATGTGCAAAACGAACTCTCTCAGCCTTCGTAATCTCATGGATTTTCTTTTCCCCCTCAATACCGGACAGTTCCACCATTACCGGAATCAGCCTGGAAGGGAATAATCCCCCTAAGGAATTTTTGAACTGTTTATTCTTATTTTCCTCAAAATCCCTCAACAGCCGCTTATCCAGCTGCTCCAGGTCTAAGGCTGGCTTTAAATCCAAACGCAGTGCAGCCTGTCCTTCTTTGCATTTCTTCCTATAATAACTGCTGGCGCTCAAAACCAATGGTCCGCTTACCCCGAAATGGGTAAAAAGCATCTCCCCGAACCCTTCATAGAAAGCCTTCTTCCCTTCCGGGCCGAGAAACATTTTCACATTTTTTAAAGAAAGCCCCTGCAAATCCCGGCACCACTTTTCCCGAACAATAAACGGAACAAGGGAAGGGGAAGTCTCTTTTATGGTATGCCCATTTTCTTCCGCCATGCGGTAACCATCCCCATCCGAACCTGTCAGGGGATAGGACAGCCCTCCTGTGGCGAGAATCACACAATCTCCATATTCTATCTTCCCGTCGGAAAGCTTCACGCCCTTTATCCTCCCCTCCTGAACCAACAGGCTTTTCACCTGCTGCCGGAGCCTAATATCCACTTTCCCCCTTTTCAGCTGCCCGGAAAGCGCCCCTATCACATCCGAAGAATGATCGGAAACCGGAAACACCCTGCCTCCCCTCTCCGTTTTCAGCCGGCAGCCCGCTTTTTCAAACCAGTCCATCGCTGCCTGATTATCAAAGCCATAAAACGCGCTGTACAAAAACTTCCCGTTTGTCACCACATTGCCAAACAAAGTTTCCATATCACAATGATTGGTAAGATTGCACCTGCCTTTTCCTGTAATAAAAAGCTTCTTCCCTAATTTTTCATTTTTTTCATACACAATGACTTTGACGCCCTGCTCCGCCGCAGCTGCAGCCGCCATCATCCCCGCTGCCCCGCCGCCTATCACTATAATTTTTCCCATTCCGCCAACCTTATATCTTTCCGTTTTCAATCTTTACCAAAGGATAATCCAACATGGGCACTTCATCAATAAAGTTTATTTCATCATTCAAATAAATCTGATAATTGTTCCATGCTTCTTCCAGCATCTCCAAATTCTTTTTCACATCCTCCGGCCTTTTTAGGCACAGCGCCACCACCAGGGCATTAATCAGGCTAAGGGGTGCCACCAAAGAATCCACAATCGACACCATATCGCTCCTGGCAAAAAGATTGCAGGAAGAATATAGGTTCATCGGAGAATGCACACTGTCTGTAATGGCAATCACTTTCGCATTCCTGTCGTTTGCAAACTCCATCGCTTTTAGCGTACGCATGGAATATCTGGGAAAGCTGATACCCACAATCGCATCTTTCTCGCCAATCCGAATCATCTGCTCAAACATCTCGCTGGCACTGGTTGTCCTTAAAAGCACCACATTTCCCCGAATCATGTTCAAATAAAAATGCAGAAAATCCGCCAGCGGTTCGCAGCTCCTGATTCCTACTATATATACGGTGTGAGCCTCCAATATGGTATCCACCGCTATCTCAAAGGAAGCCCCGTCCAGATTATCTATCGTATCCTGCAATTTTTCAATATCCGCTTTCAACACCGATGTCAATACCTCAGACTGCGTACTCCTTCCATATTTAACGCCTATTTTCTGCACCGAATTCAGCTTATCTTTTACCCATTCCTCCAAAGCCTCCTGGAACTCCGGATAGCCCTCATAACCGATACCCGCCGCAAACCTTACCACTGTAGACTCGCTGATACCCACCGTTTCCCCAAGCTTGGCTGCCGTCATAAAGACCGCCTGCTCATAGTGGTCTGTAATATAGGCGGCAATTGCCTTGTGGCTCTTGCTCATTTTAGGGTATTTTTCGTTTATTTTTGAAATGACATCTATATTTTCTGCCTTTTTTGATTCCTCTTCCATCCTATGTATCCTTCATCAAGTATAACATTCCATTTTATATTACCCAATCAAAAGCCACTAGTCAATATTGAAAATGGAAAAGCGTCCATTGGTTTTTCCAACGAACGCTCTCTCACATCGCCTATTCACTGATCAAATTCCACTGTAATAGTCTCCGTCTCTACCCCGCCGGATAAATTTTCCAGTGCGGTATCCGAAATTCTTCGTGCAGTATCTGTAGTCAATCCTAAAAACGCCTGGTCATACCGCGAGAAGGACATACTAATCATTTCCCCGTTCTCACCGATAACATTCACCGTAATATCCGGGTCATTTCCCGAGTATCCCTGACAGCTATATTCTACCCTGTCAATCGGGCCATTCATCAGCTTGCATTCTTCCGCTTTCTTTTTGGCCAGTTCCGCATATACACTATAATCTTTTTCCAATGCCGCATCATAGCCAAGGGAAACGCTTACCTCCAACTGCCTGCCAGATCCGATCATAAAGAGTTCTCCTGTCACAGCATCTATCAAGAATGTCCACCTTGTGCTTTCAGGCGTTCGCTCTTTCTCAAACAGGACATCCCCTGACCAAAAGGCACGCGGAAAAGTCACTGTTCCCGGATTAAATCCCATATATACATAAGCGCCTTCCAGATCCATCCCAAAAATATTCCTCAGATACTGCACACCCGCTGCAGCTGCCTCCTCCATCGTTAAATCCGTTTCCCTGGGTGTTTCCGTATAAAGGCTGTCCATGATTACATGATAGTTTACCTCCGTATTCCCCTCTTCCTTTGTTTCCTGTTCCGGCAATGGCGCTGCCAGGCTATCCGAAATCTGATAGCTGGTGGGAACAGTCTCCATCTGCCCCATTCTGTCCTTCATAGCCGCTTCCGCTGCCACATTGAAAAGGATAGTACCTGTGCCAATGACAGCGCATGTTACTGCTGTTAAAACTAAAATATTTTTCTGTTTCATAGTAAGACTCCTTTCCGAATAATTTTGATAAATACACTATAAAATCGCTCTATATCAAA
>BLLT01000340.1 GCA_011958945.1 Lachnospiraceae bacterium
GTGCAAAGTCCTGGGCTGAACTGTTACAATAAATTTTCTGATTTAAACAATCCGATGCCCCGTCTCTAAAAGCTATTTATCCAAGTTCACTGACCGTGGTTTTTCGCACCGGCTGCACGGCTCATTGCCTCAAATGATACTTTATGCTATACTCAAAGCACACAAAAAATAGAAAAAGCAAACCGAAAACTTCATCCTGCAAGTTTACGTCCGCACAGCATCCGCAGACTTGCTGACTATCGCACTGATGCGCTGTTCTCTTGGGATTAGGGCAATTGCTTCAAATCAAAGCCCCCGCTGCAAGCAACGGGCTATCAAACTTGCAGCGCTGCCAAGCAGCGGGGTATTTGACCCTCGCGGCAGTTGCCAAATGTTAAGCATGCCACTTGGCTCGCTGCCCGCAGGAATTAAGTGCTATAGTATATGGAACTAAAAAAAGCTGTGCAGAAATGAGGAAAATATGGAATTGGTTATGCGTAAAGATATCCCTGAAGAACTTACTTGGGATTTAACGGCAATTTATCAAACAGAGGAAGATATGTATCAGGATGCAAAAAAGCTGCAGACTTTATGTGATTCCATAACAGAGAACTATAAAGGGAAACTAGACACCCCGGAGAAGATTAATTCCTGCCTGGATGATTTCCGGGAAGTTCAGCGTCTGCTTATGATGACCGGCTATTACTGCGACCTGGCGGTTGCCGTAGACTATTATGATGCCCATAATCAGGAGCGCAATGAAGAAATTCTCCGCCTGGCATCCCAGGTCACCAGCGCCCTCAGCTTTATAGAATGTGAAATCATGGAGCAGGAAGATGCCATACTGCAGCAGGCCATTGCCGCCTCTTCCGATAATCAATATTTCCTGGAAGAACTGCTGCGCAAGAAACCCCATCAACTGCATCCGGAAGCAGAACGGGTATTGGCCTCCCTCTCCCAGACCATCAGTTCCCCTTATCAAATTTATAACATGACCAAAATGGCGGATATGAAATTTCCCTCTTTTATGGCAGAGGGGAAGGAATATCCTCTGGGATACTCTTTATTCGAAGATAATTATGCATATGAAAAGAATACCTGTATCCGCCGGGGCGCCTTCGATGCTTTCTCAAAAAAAATCAGAGAATACGAAAATGTCACCGCCGCTGCTTACAACACACAAGTACAGACAGAAAAGACATTGGCTTCCCTGCGGGGATTTCCTTCCGTACTGGACAGCCTGCTTTTCCCCCAAAAAGTATCCCAGGATCTCTATCACCGCCAGATTGATACCATCATGGAAAGCCTGGCCCCCCATATGCGCAGATACGCCCGCCTTCTGAAAAAAATCCATAAACTGGATGAGATGACCTTCGCCGATTTAAAGATTGGCGTAGACCCGGAATATGACCCCAAGGTTACCATCGGGGAATCCAAAACCTATATCGAGCAAGGGCTCTCTATATTAGGGGAAGATTATGTGGAAATGATAAAAGATGCTTACCGCTGCCGATTCATTGATTTTGCACAGAATGCCGGCAAGTCCACCGGCGGCTTCTGTGCCAGCCTCTATGGGAAGAACTCGTTTATTCTGCTGTCCTGGAACAACCGCATGGCGGATGTATTTACTCTGGCCCACGAATTGGGGCACGCCGGCCACTTCAAAGCCTGCCATAGCAGCCAGTCCATCTTTGCTTCGGATGTTTCCACCTATTTCGTGGAAGCCCCTTCCACCATGAATGAACTGCTGATGGCACATTACTTGTTAAGGACCAGTGAGGACCCCCGGTTCCGCCGTTGGGTATTATCCTGTATCATCGGGAACACTTACTATCATAATTTCGTTACCCATCTGCTGGAAGCCGCCTATCAAAGGGAGGTTTATCGAATTGTGGATAAAGGCGGCAGCGTCAATGCCCAGTCCCTTAACCGCCTTATGAAAGAAACTTTACAGAAATTCTGGGGCGACGAAGTAATTATCTCCGATGCTGCCGCCCATACCTGGATGCGCCAGCCACATTATTATATGGGCCTATATTCCTACACCTACAGCGCAGGGCTGACCATCGCCACCCAGGCCTGCAAACGGATTGAACAGGAGGGACAGCCGGCCGTGAATGACTGGAAAAAAGTCCTCGCCGCCGGGAATACGTTAGACCCCATTGGCTTAGCCGGCCTGGCCGGCATTGATATTACCACCGATGCCCCTCTGCTGGATACTATTGCTTATATCGGGGATATAATCGATGAGATTGAGAGACTGACACCATAACGGCTTTTGATGAATCGTTGCACTAGTACTCCGTACTTGAAGTTCCTGTGCAAATTTTCGAGTATATTTTTTTGAGTGTGCAAGTTCAGAAACGGAGGCGTAGCGGGCTACGCTGAGTATTCTGAGCTTGTGCAATCGGGAAAATAGCCCGAAATATTTGCATAAGGATTTTCAGTACGGAGTACTAGTGTACTGACACGTTCTCTATTACAACCCCTTTATCCCAAACAGCCTGGCATACTCCAATAGCCGTTCGGCCCGTTCTTTTCGTGCCTTTAGCGAATCATAAATTTCTATTACTGCTTTATTATCTGAATCTTTACGTTCCAAACGTAATATATCGCAAAGGCTGCGTTCGGCGTTATAAATATTATATACACCATATGCTGTCTGAATTCTCTCAATGCCAACCTTAAAATTATTTCCGGAAAAATAATGTCTTTCCACCGGAAATTTCATTTTCATTGTACTGCGGTCTGTACGTTCTGTCGCCACAGTCAAAACTTCCGGTTCTGTTCTGATAATTCTTTGATAATAGCATGCGCTTTCCAATGATATGACCGCCCTCGGGTTGCTCAAACATACTTCAATGCACTTGTAGTCAAATGGTTTCTCATATTCGCAGCGCATCATCCAATAAAAACCATGGCACACTTTTTCCAGGTACTTTTCATTTATCAATAATCCAATCTGCCGGTTCGTAAACCCTTCCTGCATGAGTTCCTGCGTGCTGACATAGCCCCTGGTTTTCTGATATAATTGTTCCAGTTTATTATAAGTAGTGCTTCTCATCTTCTTCCCTGTCCATGGATTAAATGCGCTTTCCCATATGCTTTATAATATCCCTGTATTCTTCACAAAATTCTTTTCCGGTTACATACTCAATTCTGTCCACACATACAAATGCTTTCCCGTTCTTTGTATCTGCCTTCAATATATCCCCTGGAACCACAGGGTTTTTCAGCGTATAGTTCCAGCAGTAGAATTTATTGCTTTTTACTTTCCATTCCCCTTCCATGCGCACCACATGCCGCCCTTTTATAACCTTTTTCAGCGGCTGCTTCGCAAATGCTTCATAAATACTGGGATTAATCCCATACTTTTGGGCAATAATATAAGAAATGTAGCCATCCCTCAGCTGCCTATTCTCATCTACCACTATCCCATGGGCCAATGAATTGGATTCCTGATAAAATTTTTCGTAATACTCCAACTTGCTTTCAGATGGTTTCTCCATATCATCCGGCCGTATCTCCTCCATGGAACATACATTTGTCATATTCATAACGGATACATAGGCCAGCTTGCCTTTCAGCCATACCACCCCGCTTAATGCCCGGCATGCAGCAGATATCGCATCATCCCTGCCCGTTCTGTCTACCGGACAATAAATATTTTCCACCCCGGAATATTTTATCCCGAAGTTCTCCAGGAATTCGTCTATTCTGCGAATCAATTCCTCGTTTTCGTCCGCTTTCTCTCTATCAATATTTAAAAATATAGTCAACCCTTCATTCATGCATTCTCTTCCTTTCTTTTTCCGAAATATTTTTGGGTTACGCATAATGCTGCAGATACTCATTCGCAGCAATTCAGCATACGAGTGTGTAGATGTGACATAGAATCCGGCCCTTTTGCCGCAGGCAAAACTCCAAATGGCTGAACTGTTACTCCCATTCAGCATTTTTCATTACACATATTATTGCATTTTTCATTACACATGTCAAGAGGTTTTATTTAGTTCCTGCAATTTTTGTAACAGTTCAGCCTTCGGCTTCCC
>BLLT01000341.1 GCA_011958945.1 Lachnospiraceae bacterium
CGGAGGATGACCTGATACCGTATTTTAAGAAATTTTTGGAACTGACAGCGGTAAAGGACAAGCGGAAAAGGCGTGTCTACGTCCTTACCAACTACGGCAGCACCCATGAACAGGATTTATATCGCATTTATACGCTGCGTGACATGGGGTATGACCCGTATGTGATGATATATGAAAAGCCGACAGCGCCGGAGGAAACACGGCGGATGCAGAGGTGGGTAAATAGCAAATGGCTGTTCCATTCTGTGAAAGATTTTAAGGATTATGCCCCGAACTATATGAGGAAAGGAAAGCAGGCGGAAGGGCTGGCAGCTGGACGGAGGTGAGGATATGGGAAAAGGAACTGCAGCCGCATATATGGCGGGAAATGCCATACTGTACCATGCCGATTTTTTAGACGTTGCGGGGGATATGGAAAACAGCAGCGTGGATATGGTCTTTACTGACCCGCCGTTTGAGCTGACGGGAGGGGGAATGAAGAACGGGAAGCTCAATTATGAAGGCGGGGAGGTATTCTCCAACTGCGGATTTAGCACGGAACACATAGCGTTTGGCAGATGGATACCGGATATTGAAGAATGAGAGATATTTTTATGTGATGAGCAATGACCGGAATATCTTCCCAATCCACACAGCCTGCATGGACAGCGGCTTTACATTCTGTGAGCTGCTGGTGATGGATAAGAAAATGACAGTACCCTCGTCCTATTACCCGAAACGTGCGGAGTTTATCGCCATGTATCGGAAAGGCGGATACCGGAAGCTGCGCTTTACAGGCTCAACGGTTCTGGAAGCCAGACTGCCGAGAGGGAGGGATAAGCGGCACCCAACGGAGAAGCCAGTACCTATGATCGAGCATCTGGTCAGATGCTCCACACTGGAGGGCGAGGTATGCCTTGACCCGTTCATGGGAAGCTGCCCGGTGGGGGAAGCGTGCATAAAAACAAAACGGCGGTTTATCGGGGCGGAGATAGAAAGAAAGTGGTTTGAGGCATCGCAGGACAGGATCAGGGAGGCTGACAGCAACAGGTAGATATGGAGGAATTTTAATGGCAGAAAAAAAGAAGAAACAGCGGGCTGAGTTTGCGGAGGATAAAAACGCTTTTGCCGGCAGGAGTTCCGCAAAGGAAGATACTGGCGCAAAAAGAGCGAAACAGAAGCAGTCCGGCGCACACCAGCCGAGGGATGCCGATACCACTTCTGGACATGATGTCCAGAAGTCCGGGCAGGCAAAACCGTTTGTACATGACGCTGATTATTCCGCAAAGCAGAACAGACCGAAGCCAGAGGGCAGACCGGACTATGCCGATGTGTGGGATAATCGTAGCAGCTTTCAGAGTGATACACGGAAAAATACAGGGGAGAAAACAAAATCCAGTCAGAAAAAGCACAGGCAGCAAAAGCAGTTCCAGAGAGAAAACAGTTTTGCGGGAAAGAAAGAGAAACCTGACGGTGGCAATGCTGACGGTAAGACAGAAAGCAGTTTTTCCAAAGAGCAGAATGTCTTTACAGAGCAGAACGCTTTTATGGAGGATGGCGGCGAGCAGGCCGGAGATACAAAGGAATTTAAGGATGATTACCGCCGCAGGGATACTTACCACCGGAGCGAAAAAAAGGGCAGATACCGCAGGCGGGAACATCAGGACAGGGAACGCACGAAAAAGCATGATTCCGGGCATGATTTCCAGACAAAGGATAACACTTTTACAGAAAACAGTTCCTTTACCGATGGCGCAGAACCGGAATTTCAGGGCAGCAAGAAATTGGAAAAGCTGCAAAAGAAAGCGGAGAAAGCCGGGAGAAAGACCCAAGCCGCAAGGAAGAAGCTGCCGAAGAAAAAGGAATATTCCTTAGAACGTGTCTTTGATGAAAAATCTGGCAGGGCAAAGTATGTGCTGACCGCCGTGGTAAAGGAGAAGCCTTTTCAGGAGGACAGCCCGGTAAAGAGGATGGCGGGCAGAACCGGATCGGAGTTTACAAACTTTGCGCACGGCAAGGTTGCCGAAGTGGAAAAGGAAAACTCCGGCGTGGAGGGCGCACACAAGACGGAGCAGAGAGCCGAAGATGTTTACCGCTTTGTGAAGCGGCATTACAAGAATAAGGAACAGCGGCGGCGTGGGAAAGTGGCGAAGCTGGAGAAAAAGCAATTTAAAAAGGAAGTGAATTTCCGCTACCAGAAGTTTTTGGAAGAAAACCCGGATATGCAGGAAAAGACTTTAAAGAAGCAGCTCCAGAAACGGTTGCAGAAGCGGCGCATCAAGCGTGAGTACGCAAAGGCAAAGCGTGCGGGGCAGGCGGCGAAGAATACAAAGGAAGCGGCTGTAAAATCCGCCAGTTTCACCACAGCCGTAGCGAAGAAAGTGCAGGAGATAGCGGCAAAACACGCTTCCCTCCTTATTACAGTCGGGGCGTTTGCGCTCCTGCTCATTATGATTATGACTTCCGTGTCGTCCTGCGGGGCGATGTTCTCACAGGGGATGAGTGCTACGCTGGCAGGAAGCTATATGAGTGTTCCGGCAGAGATTGACGCTGCGGATTTAGCATTTTCGGAGCTGGAAATGGAATTGCAGAAAGAGATTGATTCCATAGAAACAGATTACCCGGATTATGATGAATATCGCTATAACCTTGCTCCAATCGGGCATGACCCGTTTGCGCTCATCAGTTACCTCTCCGCAGTCCATATGGAATTTACGGCGGCGGACGTGCAGGAGGAGATTGAAAGCCTGTTTGACGAAATGTATGAGCTGACCTTAAACCCGACAACGGAAACGAGGACAAGGACAGTGACCAAAACAGGCACGCACACTGTCACAGACCCGGTGACGGGGGAGGAAACAGAGGAGGAATATGAGTACGAGGAGGAAGAAGAATACACAGTAACCATACTGGAGGTCACGCTGACTGCCAAAGACTTAAACATGGTGGCTGCCGGACACATGGACAGCGAGCAGAAAGAAATCTATGCGCTTTATAATGAAACCCACGGTCTGACACAGCAGTTTTATACGCCATTAAATCTGTATTGGTACAATTATGTGAGCAGTTATTACGGCTACCGCATCAATCCGGTGACAGGGGTGGAACAGCTCCACCGGGGCGTTGACATAGCCGTGCCGACAGGAACCACCGTGCTTGCGGCAATGGACGGCACAGTCACAGCCGCTGCCTATGACAGCTATTACGGGAATTATATCGTGATCGAGGACAGCAACGGCTACTGTACCAAATATGCCCACATGGACACATTAAGCGTCAGTGCAGGGCAGACGGTGAAACATGGGGATACCATAGGCACAACGGGGAACACGGGGAGCAGCTCCGGAAGCCACCTGCATATCGAATGCCAGTATAACGGGGAGTATTATAACCCACTATTTTATTTTGAGGCAGGGGAAGGAACGCTCTACGGAGAAGCAGGTGCGCCGGGCAGCGGCGGGGGAAACGCCATACCGCCGGATTCTTATGACGATGCAACTGTGCAGGCGCTTATGGAGGAAGCCGCAAGATATTTAGGCTATCCGTATGTATGGGGCGGCTCAAGCCCGTCCACAAGTTTCGATTGCTCCGGTTTTGTCTGCTGGGTATTCACCAACAGCGGGGTGCATAACCTGCCACGGACTACGGCACAGGGTATTTATGACCAGTGTACTCCGGTTTCGGCGGTGGATGCAAAAGCGGGTGACATTATCTTTTTCACAGGCACTTATAATTCAGCCGGTGCGGTGAGCCATGTGGGGATTTACTGCGGGAATGGAACGATGATCCATTGCGGAGATCCAATCAGTTATGCAAACATCAACTCGTCCTACTGGCAGAGCCATTTTTATGCGTTTGGAAGATTAAATTAAGAGATAATTGTCTGATGATAATAAAGTTTGACAATATGGGAGTGAAATTTCAAGACTTTCTACTGTCTTATTATTTTAGCACAAAAGCGCTTGAAATGTAAGACTTTTTAAGACATTAAAAAAGCATTTTTTCAGTGCGGGTTACTGTTCACTCCCTACATTTGACG
>BLLT01000342.1 GCA_011958945.1 Lachnospiraceae bacterium
CCGGCTCGTTATCAGAACACCTGGGGGATTATTCCATCGTCAATCAGTACGAAGGTATCTCACCGGAGGAACTGAAAGCGCTGGAATTGGAAGAAGATGTGGATTATGTGGCGGCGCAGCAGTTTTCCCTCTATGACTTGGATGAAAAGAACCGGCCCATAGGGATTGAAACTGATATTATGCTGGGGGTTAGCGAATCTTTTCAGATCTTTGGGTTTAATGACTGCTGGATGGATCATAAATTCGCTTCCAGGCTGACGAAAGGGCAGCTTGATATGCTGAAAGCAGGAGAAGGGTGCGTAGTACGCAATCCCATCCCCATGGAAATCGATGGGGTAGCCTTTGGCACGACCCATGTGGAGGAAGGAAGCGAGATTACCGTATCCGGGAAAAAGCTGCCGGTACTGCTGTCCATGAGCGGCTATGATGGCTATTTCAGTGTGGGCAACAGTGGATTTATAAATGGCGTTCAGGTTCTGGTCAGTGACCGGATTTACTCCGGCCTTACAGGAATGGACACCTATGCGGAACTGCGTCCGGAATTGAAGGAAGGCGCCGACCGAATCGCTTTTGATCAGGCGCTGGAAGCGCTTGGCAGGCGGATACCGGGAACAGTTACAGTATCCTATGAACAGACGGACCGTCAGTTTGAGGAAAGCGAAGCCCAGATTCGGCTGCTGGCCTGGGGACTGATTCTGTTTATCGGCCTCATAGGAATCCTGAACATTATCAATACGGTCTACACCAATATCCATACCCGGATCACGGAGATCGGGATACAGCGTGCTATGGGTATGAGTGTGGGAAGTCTGTTCCGGGTGTTCTTGTGGGAAGGATTTTATTATGGCAGGAATGCAGCGGTAATTGGAAGCATCGCCGGATATCTGGGTACGGTATTTGTGGAGGCCGGGGCGACGGACACCATTCGGCTGACAGCAGTTCCTGTAGTTCCCATTGCCTGTGCATCGCTTCTTTCCATCGGGGCATGTATTCTGGCAACCTGTATTCCTTTAAAAAAGATTAGCAGAATGAGCATTGTGGAATCGATTGAGGCTGTAGAATAAATGAGGGTACTCCAAAAGTCATGATTTTTTGAAAGATATGAATATCAGTTCAGCATACGAATGTGCAGATGTGACAAAGAACGAAGCGGTAATATAACCATCCTGGTTGTGGATTTCAACAGACAATGATATAATTTCATATATTATAGTTTTGTCAGAGGGGATTAAGTGCGGGCAAGCTGTTCAGGAGGTATTTTAAAAAGAAGGGGCAAAAGTATGGAAAAGTATTTTAACGATGTGGTGGATAAGGCCATTGAGGATCTTTATTATTGTTGTGACAACGAAAAGGCAAAGGCGGCAGCGGATGCATTATTGCTTGCGGCAAAGGAAGACGATGGGGATGCCTGCTATTTTCTCTCCCGTTGCTTTTCCGGCTCCTGTTATAGCTGGGAATATCACCCCTTTGAGGAAAATGAGGCGGCAGCCTATGCCATGCTCCGTCAGGCAATCTCCCTGGGCAGTGCCGCTGCGGTTCTGGGGGCGCTCCGTATGGATATGCTGACACCGGAGATGCGGGAGTTCATGCCTTTTGGCAACATAAAAGAGGCATGGGAGGTAATCTATGAGAAAGCGAAAAACGGCTGTGCATTCTGTCAGTACATGATCGGGAACACCTATTATTTTCTGGACATTATAGAGATTGAGGATCGCAAGGAAAGCGAATTTGCAAATAAGAAGGCCTGGAATGCCTGGAAACGGCAGGCAATGGAACAGAGTATCCCTTGGTTTGAAAAGGCATTTTCCGGGGGAATGATCCTGGCGGGACGGAATTACTGCCATTATTACCAGTATGGCCGGGGAGATTACATTCAGCCGGAGCCGGAAAAGGCGGTGCCAATTATGCGCCAGGGCGCGGAGATGGGTTATCCGGAGTGGATGTACGCCTACGCCAATCACCTGGCATACACAGAGGAAAAGCACAAAGAAGCCCTCCCCTGGGCGCTGAAGGCGGCGGAGGCAGGACATTTGTGGAGCTGGCATATTATAGGGGATATTTATTGGGACGGCAAGGCAGTGGAGCGGAATCTATCCTATGCGCTCCAGTGTTACGAAAAAACCGCCGGCCATGGCAACGACAGTTACGCATGCCGCCAGCTGGGGGTCATGTATTTCCACGGCTGGGGTACGGCTGTGGACTATGCGCGGGCGGTTCAATGGCTAGAGAAGGATGAGGAGCCGGAATATTTCAAATATGATTTGCTGGGGATCTGCTATCTGTTGGGATACGGCTGCCTGCAGAACCCGGAGAAGGGAAAAGCGTTTCTGGAGAGAAGCAAAAATTCGCCCTATAAAAGTTATGGACTGGGAATGATGTATGCTGAGGGAATCGGTGTGCGGGAGGACATTGGAAAAGGCGTGGAGCATCTGAAAGGGGCAGGAAACTATGGGCCTGCGGCGGAGGCACTGAAACATTACAAGAAAAGCCTGTTTGGGGTGTGGCGGAGGAAATAAGAGTTTTTAGAAAAATAAAACTGGGCATAAAGGAGAATAAACTATGCAAGCAATCGTAGAAACACTGTTTGACGCTGCTTATCTGATTGCCGTTATTACCATCGGTATCCTGATGATAAGGGGAAGTAAGGGAGAGAGCCAGTTCCGGCTGTTTGGCTGGATGGCGGTGGTGCTGGGAGCGGGCGACTCATTCCACCTGGTTCCCCGAGCTATCGCTCTTTGCACCACTGGCCTGGAAAACTACACCATTTCCTTGGGGCTTGGGAAGTGGATCACTTCGGTCACCATGACAGTTTTTTATGTGCTGCTCTACTACGTGTGGCGGCAGCGGTATCAGATTAAGGGGCAAAGTGGCTGGACTGCCGCCGTGTATGGTCTGGCCGGTGTGCGCATTGTTCTGTGCATGCTGCCTCAGAACCAATGGCTCAGCGCCGAATCACCTCTTTCCTGGGGCATCTACCGTAATATTCCTTTTGCGCTGCTGGGCCTTCTGGTGATCGTGCTGTTCTATCGCAGTGCCAAAGTGCATGGGGATCGGGCATTTCGCTGGATGTGGCTGACCATTGTGCTGAGCTTTGGTTTCTACATCCCGGTGGTGCTGTGGGCGGATACCATTCCCATGATCGGGATGTTGATGATTCCTAAGACATGCGCTTATGTGTGGACGGTTCTCATTGGGTACTTTGCCATGAAAAATGAATGCAAATAACGCAGCAATCTCCGGCATTGCCGGGAACGGACATATTCTGCCGGCAGCCAGTGGTCTCATTGTTTTTGGATATTGTTTGTGATATATCACGTTCCATTGCCGGACGGCAAAGTCTGCATGAGGGCAAAGAAATATTCAGGTTTACCGGTACTGAAATAGCTGTACCACGCTTCCAGAGTATTCGCTTCAAAGACGCCTAAATGTTCGATAATTTGTTTTGCCCAGAGCAAAGCCCCTGTGGAACCTGCAGTAATCAGGTTGTTGTCCGCTACTGACGGTTTATCTATATAAAAGCTTTGCCCTTTATAGTGAGGAGAAACCATTTCAAGAAATCCGGCCCCATTGCTGGTATGGGAACGGTTATTCAATAGCCCAAAGTCTGCAAGAGCAGCTGTTGCGCCGCAAATCGCACACACCGCAGCGCCTAAAGATAGAAACTCCCTTGCTTTTTCAAGGATAGCTTCATGTTTTGAGTCATTCCATGTATTTGCGCCGGGTAAAAGCAGCACGCTTGTTTCGCTCACAGCAATATCATCAATTAAGCAATCAGGCATGATTGTCAGGCCGCCCATTGTATGGATTGGTTCCTTAGTAAAGCCCACCGTTTTGAGCGATATGCGCTTCGCATCTTTTTTGAAAAACCGGCCAGAATTAAGCTCCGAAATAACATGCCCCAACTCCCAGTCCGCTAAAGTATCAAGAACATAAACATAGATTGTAAACATAAATTCCCTCCGTCTTCCTCGTTTTATTCCCGCGGGCAACGAGCCAAGTG
>BLLT01000343.1 GCA_011958945.1 Lachnospiraceae bacterium
TTCAGCGCATTCCTGACCTGTAAACAGTAACACCAATGCTTACCATTTCACCGTTGACATTCCATTCTTTCACATACCAGTCACCGGAAGCGGCATCCGCCTCACCGGCTGACATTTTATCCGCCAGGACCTTACCGGCAATGATTTCCTCATTCTTCCGGGCAATGGATGCAATCCTGTCATTTTTGCCAAGCAGCACCTGGATATGGTCCATCACTTCATAGCCAGCCTCCTTGCGCATCGTCTGGATTTTACTGATGATTTCGTATACGAAACCTTCTTCCACCAGTTCCTCCGTCAGGTTGGTGTCCAGCACTACGGTCACCGCATTATCGGCTTCGCTCATATAGCCTTCCTTCTGAATCATTTCTATCAATAAATCGTCTCTGGAAAGTTCCACGGCCACTCCGCCGATATCGAACTTCAGCATTCCCTGGGCATTCAGTTCATCCATGGCGGCATTGCCGTCCAAAGCGGCCAGTTCTTTCTGAATGCCGCCCAGCTGTTTGCCATATTTAGGGCCTACGGTACGCAGCTGTGGTTTGAAGGTATAAGTGGTGAATTCTCTCACGTCATCGGTGAAGCATACTTCCTTTACGTTCAGTTCTTCTTTGATGATATCCTGGTAAAAACTGCCCAACGCCATGGGTGCTTTTACAAACATCTTGCCGATAGGCTGGCGGTTCTTAATATTGGCCGCATTCCGGCAGGCGCGCCCCATCACTACCACTTTGAGCACTTCTTCCATATCTTCTTCCAGCTTCTTATCAATATATTCTTCGTTTGCGGACGGGAAGTCGCATAAATGGATGCTTTCCGGTGCCTCTTTATCCACAGAACATACCAGATTGCGATAAATATCTTCCGTCATAAAGGGAATCATGGGCGCCGCACATTTGCTCACCGTAACCAATGCGGTATACAGGGTCATATACGCATTTATTTTATCCTGCTCCATGCCCTTGGCCCAGAAACGTTCCCTGCTCCTTCGAACATACCAATTGCTCATCTCATCCACAAAACCGTCCAAAGCCCTTGCCGCTTCAGGAATCTTGTAATTTTCCAGGCTGATATCCACTTCCTTAATCAAAGTGTTCAATTTAGACAACAGCCACTTGTCCATTACCGGAAGTTTGTCATATTCCAGCCGGTACTTCGCAGCATCAAAGCTATCAATATTCGCATAGAGGACGAAAAAGGCATAGGTATTCCAAAGGGTACCCATAAATTTCCTTTGCCCCTCCTGCACCGCTTTTCCATGGAAGCGGTTGGGCAGCCATGGTGCGGAATTAATATAGAAATACCAACGGATAGCATCCGCCCCATAAGCAGCCAGCGCTTCAAACGGATCCACCGCATTTCCCTTTGACTTGCTCATCTTTTGCCCGTTTTCATCCTGGATGTGGCCCAGGACGATTACATTTTCAAAGCAGGAGCAATTGAAAAGCAGTGTGGATTCCGCCAGCAGGGAATAGAACCATCCCCTGGTCTGGTCCACCGCTTCCGAAATAAATTGGGCGGGGAACTGTTTGTCAAACAAGTCTTTATTTTCAAACGGATAGTGATGCTGGGCAAAGGGCATGGCCCCTGAGTCAAACCAGCAGTCGATCACTTCCGGCACACGCTTCATGATGCCGCCGCATTCCGGGCACTGAATGGTAATTTCATCAATATAGGGGCGGTGAAGTTCTACCGTACGGGCTGCCTCATTTCCGCTCATTTTCTCCAGTTCTTCCCTGCTCCCGATGGAGTGCATCCTGCCGCAGCCAGGGCATTCCCATATATTCAGGGGCGTTCCCCAATAACGGTTTCTGGAAATCCCCCAGTCCTGAATATTTTCCAGCCAGTCGCCGAAACGTCCTTTCCCTATGGATTCCGGAATCCAGTTAATCGTATTGTTGTTGCGGATAAGGTCGTCTTTTACTGCGGTCATCTTGATAAACCAGGACTCTCTGGCATAGTAAATCAAAGGAGTATCGCAGCGCCAGCAATGGGGATAACTATGTTCAAATTTAGGCGCATCGAACAACAGCCCTTTCTTTTCCAAATCCGCCAGAATCATAGGGTCCGCTTTTTTACAAAATACCCCTTCATAATCGGTTTCTTTCGTCATCTCGCCCTTCGCATCCACCAGCTGTACAAAAGGCAGGTCATAATTGCGCCCTACATTGGCATCATCCTCACCGAAAGCCGGGGCAATATGAACCACTCCCGTACCGTCTGTCAGCGTTACGTAGGTATCGCAGGTCACATAGAACGCTTTTTTATGCTGCTTTTCGCAGGCCTCTGACGCATAGTCGAAAAGGGGTTCGTATTCCTTATATTCCAATTCCCTTCCCGTATATCTTTCCAGCACTTCATAAGGGGATATTCCCTTTTCTTCGTCTCCCAGCTTCCCTAACACAGTATCCAGAAGGGCTTCTGCCATATAATAAACGTTGCCGTCCCCTGCCTTTACCTTGGCATAGCTTTCATTGGGGTTTACGCAAAGAGCCACATTGGAAGGCAGCGTCCAGGGGGTGGTTGTCCATGCCAGGATATAAGCCTCCTCGCCCTTTACCTTAAAGCGGGCCACGGCAGAACGTTCTTTTACATCCTTATACCCCTGAGCCACTTCATGGGAGGACAAGGGGGTTCCGCAGCGCGGGCAGTAAGGCACGATTTTAAACCCTTTATAAAGCAGCCCCTTATCCCAGATTTGCTTTAATGCCCACCACTCGGACTCAATATAATCATCATGATAGGTTACATACGGGTCGTCCATATCCGCCCAGAAGCCTACCGTTCCGGAGAAGTCTTCCCACATCCCTTTATATTTCCAGACGCTTTCCTTGCATTTGGAAATGAAGGGGTCCAGGCCGTATCCTTCTATTTGTTCCTTCCCGTCCAAGCCCAGCTGCCTCTCCACTTCCAGTTCCACCGGAAGCCCGTGGGTATCCCACCCGGCCTTTCTGGGAACCATATACCCTTTCATGGTGCGGTATCTGGGAATCATATCCTTAATTACCCGGGTCAGCACATGGCCGATATGGGGTTTCCCGTTTGCAGTGGGAGGCCCGTCATAAAAAGTATAAGTCGGGCCATCTTTACGATTTTCCATGCTCTTCTTAAAGATGTCCTCCTCCCTCCAAAATTTCTCCGTCTCCTTCTCCCGTTCCACAAAATTGAGATTAGTCGATACTTTCTGATACATAATTTCCATCCTTTCTGTGTTGGTTGTTGGCCAAAATCCAGCGGGGAAAATTCCTCTCCCCTTACCCGCGGCGCATACACACGCCGCAAACCGCCAATTTCCTTGTGCACACCTACGCAAAAAACCCCGTCCTGTAAAAGGACGGGGTTAAAATCCGTATTACCACCTGTTACGTCATACCTCTGCTTTGTCGCATTTCCTCCATATATATGAAGTCAATTCACATTGCCCGTCTGCGGAACAGGCTGCTTTTTCTTCTCATTTCGTGAATTATTCCCATACGGTCTAAAAGCAGATGATATGTTTTCCCTTAACGGAGGAATACCGTCGGCACTTACTGTTCTTCTTCCCAAACTAAAGCCCTGCGCAAAGGCCGCTTTAAATATAGAAGAAAATGTTCAGCCCGCGACTCGGAAGTGATATTCGGCATCCCCTACTTTCACCGGTCTTCCACCTTCTCCGGCTCGCTTTGGATTTCAAAAAATGCTTACTGTCTTCGTCACTGTCTTTTCCTTATCACGATATGCCGATATTATAATGCCATTTTCATAGGAATGTCAAGATGCTTATTGCGGTTTGTCCGATTGTTTCCTCGGCAGGAATATAATATCCGCATATCCCTTTCCCGAGGGCATTTCACGAACCAATTTATATTCATTCATCGCATTGTAATATGCCAAAGTTATAACAAGGCTCAGCGCATTCTCATCATTATAGGTAAAAATAGATGTGTTATTCATATGAACCTTATCCACACCGGCGGCAACCGCTTCCCCATCGCAATTCCATGTCGCCTTGAGCAA
>BLLT01000344.1 GCA_011958945.1 Lachnospiraceae bacterium
CGTTATACGGTCTCATAGCTGATCCTCCCTTCCACCATCACATTTAAGATGTTCAGCCCCTCATGCACCACGGAAATGCGGTTGCTGCCGTACTGCAGGTGGAAGAACCGCTCCGTGGTAAAATCGCACATCTGGTACCTGTCCGCCACCACCTCGTCACTGACGCCCCGCTCCGTGATGCTGTAGGGAATCTGCGTGGTGTCGATGACCAGCTTATGCCCGTCCGGGATATTCCCCTCATACCTTCCCGTTTCGTACAGGACATTATTCACATAGTGCTTCCATACCGGGTTCGTGCAGAGGCCGTATACAGTCACTTTACATGGGCTGTCCCCGTGGCTGTCGCTGTCGATCATCAGCGTGTTCTGCGTCACATCCGCATAGGCATAGGTGTATTCGTATGGATAGATTTTCCCGCCAATGGAGAGTGTGCCGCTGTAGCCGGAAACATTCTTATAAAACAGCCCGGTTGCCGTGAAAGCCACCTCGCAGTCTAAGCCTGCGCCGCCAGTGATTAACTCACTCTTAGCAATCTCCGTCATCCGCACCGGGACGCGGAACGCTTCTTCCATTTCATACACCAAAGTCAAAGGCACTGCCCGGACGAACCGGGAGAATGCCCTGTAATTCACATAGGCATCCCTGCCGCCAAAGAAGATGCGCCCGGTCATCACGCCCTGAGAAAATAACTCCTCCAGAGGGATGAAGTCCGTGCCGATCTGTTCATACTGCGTCCCGTCCTTATAGCCGAAGCCGCCAATGGAATGGAGGAAGGATGTCCGTGCGTTCAAATCCCATGACACCCCTTCCCCGTTAATGAGTCTGAATTTCCTTATCATGAATACGCCTTTCCCAGCTCCCGGTTCAGCCCGTCAGACAGTTCCCCGACAAGTGCGCCGGAGTCAAGCACTACCTGGCTGTTCGCTAACCTGGGCAGATACTTTGTCACCACTTCATACATGGCATCCAGCCTTGCCGCCAGAGAAGCACTTCCGTTCCCACCATTCCTGGCTGATGAGATGCTTTCCATTGCCCCTGTTGTGGGGATAAGCATTCCGGCCAGTTCCTTCATGGGGCCGGTCAGCTTCCCTAAATTCCCACGGATGCCTTTTCCGAGTAAATCGATCATATCCGGCATAAAGGTGTGGAAGTTGGAAAGCGGTCCCTCGTCCGGCTCGGAGAAATGCAGGAAGGAGGCGATTGTCCCCGCCACATCCTTCACGCTGTCCACAAGGCTGCTGATTTTGGACTTGATGCCGTTAATCAGCCCGCCGATGATATCCTTGCCCCACTGCAATGCCTGTGAGGGCAGCCCCTTGATGAAGTTAATTGCACCCTCAAAGCCGCTCTTTACAGCATTCGTGATTCCGCTCATGGCATTCTTGATGCCGGAGAGCAGGCTGTTGAACACATTTACCACCGCATCCTTTAAGCCGCCCACAATACTGGTAACTGTGGACTTGATGGCATTCCACACACTGGTGATGACTTCCTTTATTGCATTGACCACAGAACTTACTGCGGATTTGATGGCTTCCCATGCGGCGGTAATGGCGCTCTTGATCGCCTCCATAATGGAAATGACCGCTGACTTTATCGCCTCCCATGCCGCCACAGCCACATTTTTTATGGCTTCGATTGCTGCGGACACCGCGCTCTTAATGGCTTCCCATGCCGCCGTGACAGCAGACTTTATCGCCTCCATTGCTGTGGAAATAGCATTTTTAATTGCTTCCCACGCAGAGACCACCACATCCTTAATGGCAGAAAGCACCGCCGTCACTGCGGTTTTGATTGCCTCCCATACTGTGGTAATGACGTTTCTGATCGCCTCCATTACCGTGGTGACGGTATTCCGTATTGCTTCCCATGCACTGGAAAGGAAAGAGCCGATGGCATTCGTGACAGTTTCAATCACAGTTTTTATCGCATTCCATACCGTGGAGACCACCGTCTGTATCACATTCAGCACGGTTGTAATGATCAGCTTATAAAACTCGAACCGCGCCACGATGAGCGTCTTTATCACATCCAGCACCGTCTGGAAAATATTCTTGATACCATCCCATAAGCCGCTGAAAAAGTCTTTTAGACCGTTCCAGATGGACTGCGCCGCCCCGGTAATGGCATTCCAGATGTTGGAAAAGAAGTCTTTCAGGCCATTCCATACCGCAACAGCCGCTTCTTTGATGACATTCCATAAATTGATCCAGAACTCCCGGAAGCCCTCGCAGTTATTCCACAGTGCCACGAAAATGGCTATCAATGCGGCAATGGCAGCGATCACTAAAGTGACGGGGTTCGCCGCAAGGATGCCCCATAAAGCACTAAGCCCTCCGCCGATACTGGAAATGCCGCCGATCAGTGTGGGGATGAATGTCATGATGCTGCCCACCGCAGAGACCACTTTCCCGATCACGATAAGCACAGGGCCGATTGCCGCCGCAAGCAGGCCGATGGTGACGATGGTGTTCTTGGTGCCCTCGTCCATGCTGTTCAGCTTATCCACAAAGCCCTGCACCCATGTGACGATCTGGCGGATGGCGGGCATGAGGATTTCACCGAAAGAAATGGCAAGCTCCTCCAACTGGCTCTTTAAAATGGTAAGCTGTCCGGCAAGGTTATCCTGCATGGTAGCCGCCATTTCCGCCGACTTCCCGTCACAGTTTGCTATGGCGCTACTCACCTTCTCGATATCCGCAGGGGCGGCGTTCATCAGTGCGAGGAATCCTGACATGGCATTTTTACCCACCAAAGCCTCTGCCGCCGCTGCTTTCTCTGATTCAGACAGGCCGCCGAAAGCCGTCCGGCAGTCAGCGAGGATGGCGCTCAAATCCCTCATGCTCCCGTCTGCATTGGTGGTGGCAATGGTGACTTCACCAATGCTCGAACCGCATATCTTCACTTCCCCGGAAAGGTTGCTCATGATGGTACGGAGCGCGGTACCGGCCTGCGTGGACTTGATGCCCGCATTGCCCATTAAGCCAATCGCCTCTGCGGTATCTTCCGCAGAGAATCCCAAAGCCCCGGCAATAGGCGCACAGTATTTGAAGGTCTCACCCATCATGGAAACATTCGTGTTGGCATTAGAACTGGCCGCCGCAAGGATATCCGCGAAATGCCCGGAATCGGCTGCGGTAAGGCCAAAAGCAGTGAGCGCATCCGTCACGATATCGGATGTGCTTGCCAAGTCCTCCCCGGACGCCGCCGCCAAATTCATAATGCCCTCAATGCCGGAAAGCATATCAGAAGTCTTCCAGCCTGCCATTGCCATATAATTCATGGCCTCTGCCGCTTCGGATGCGGAGAACTTGGTCTTGCTGCCCATCTCCCTTGCCTTATCCCGGAGGGCATCCAGGTCACTTCCCGTTGCCCCGGAAACCGCCGCCACCTGGCTCATGGCGGAATCAAAATCTGCCGCCGTCTTTACCGCCACCGTGCCAAGCCCCACAATGGGCGTGGTCACGCTTTTGGTGAGGGTAGTCCCTACACCGGAAATCTTATCCCCTAAGTTCTTTAAATCCTCACCCACGGCGGCGATCTTCTGCACCGCCACCGCAGACTGGTTCGCCTGCTGTTCGAGGCTTTTTAATTTTTCCTCGGTCTCGATAATCTCACGCTGCAGGCCATCGTACTGCTCCTGTGTGATCTCCCCTTTTGCCAGTGCCTCATTTGCCTGTTCTGCAGCGGCTTTCAGGGTTTCCAGCTTCTCCTTCGTTTCCGCAACCGCCTGCGCAAGGAGCCTGTGCTTCTGTGCCAGCAATTCCGTATTGCCGGGGTCCAGTTTCAGGAGGTTGTTCACATCCCGTAGCTGTGACTGCGTGATGCGGATGTCAGTGTTGACCGATTTTAAGGCAGTGGTGAGTTTCGTGGTATCGCCGCCGATTTCCACCGTTATGCCCTGTATCCTTGATGCCACTCCCCTCACCTTCCTTCCCCAAAGCACAAAAAAGGAAGCCCGGAAGCTCCCTGAAAAAATGCA
>BLLT01000345.1 GCA_011958945.1 Lachnospiraceae bacterium
CAGGGAAGCCGAAGGCTGAACTGTTACAAGGCAGTAGAAACCCGGACAGAAATATAGTGTAAAATCCGCAGTTATGTGCTATGATATTGATTAGTAAAGCGGATGACTTGAGAGTACAGTGTGGGATTGCCGGAAAGGGGACAGATATGCCGAGAACGGTAGGGATCGGAATACAGAGTTTTGAGAAAATAAGGGAAAATAGATATTTTTATGTGGATAAGACGAACTTTATAAAAGAATGGTGGGAAAATGGAGATGATGTCACGCTGATCACCCGCCCAAGGCGTTTCGGGAAGACCTTAACCATGAGCATGCTGGAAAACTTTTTTTCTGTGGAGTATGCGGGGCGGGGCGATCTGTTTGAGGGCTTGGATGTCTGGAGAGAAGAGAAATACCGGAGGCTTCAGGGGACATACCCGGTGATCTTTTTAAGCTTTGCTTCTGTGAAGGAGACCACATTCCCGGGTGCGCAGAAGAAGATATTTTTTCTCATTACGGAGTTGTACAATCATTTTGATTTTCTTCTGGACAGCGGAATTTTGAAGGAGAATGAAAAAGAATTTTACCGCAGAGTATCCTTTGACATGGACGCTCAGATTGCAGCAGATGCCCTGAAGGCGCTGTCGGGTTTTCTGATGCGGTATTATGGAAAGAAAGCGATCATTCTGCTGGATGAATATGATACGCCAATGCAGGAGGCGTATGTCTATGGATACTGGGAAGAACTGGTGGCTTTTACCAGAAGCCTCTTTAATTCTACCTTTAAGACAAATCCTTATATAGAGCGGGCTGTGATGACGGGAATCACCAGAGTCAGCAAAGAGTCCATGTTTTCGGATCTGAATAATTTGAAAGTGGTAAGCGTCTCTTCTTCGGAATATGGGAACAGTTTTGGTTTTACGGAAGAGGAAGTGTTTGCCGCTCTGGATGAATTCGCTATGGTTGACCGGAAGGATGAGGTGAAGATGTGGTATGATGGGTTTGTCTTTGGAGATTGGAGAGATATCTACAATCCGTGGTCTATTATAAATTATCTGGATACAGGCGGCATTGCACGACCTTACTGGGTAAACACCAGTTCCAATTCTCTGGTGGGAAAGCTGGTGAAAGAGGGCAGTCCGGCGCTTAAAATGACCATGGAGGAACTGTTGCAGGGAGGGACTTTCCGCGCGTTTCTGGATGAACAGATCGTGTTTAATGAGTTGGATAAAGGGGAGGGAGCATTGTGGAGCCTGTTGCTCGCCAGCGGGTATCTGAAAGCCCTGTCGGCGGAGCTGAACGAAGAACAGATGGAGATGGAGTACGAGCTGAAACTGACCAACAGGGAAGTCCGCTATATGTTCCTGCAGATCATCAGAAGCTGGTTCGGCGGATGTCTGGAAATGTACAACGGGTTTGTACGGGCGCTGTTTTCCGATGATCTGGAGGGGATGAACGATTATATTAACGAGGTTTCAGAGGAGATGTTCAGCAGTTTTGATACGGGGAGAAAGCCCTCGGAGAAGGCGCAGCCGGAACGGTTTTACCATGGGTTTGTGCTGGGGCTTCGGGCAGGGGTGCAGGATCGTTATCTCATAACATCTAATAAAGAGAGCGGTCTGGGCCGCTACGATATAATGATAGAACCAAAGAAAGCAGGGGATGCCGCTTATATTATGGAATTTAAAGTGGTTCATGCGAAAAAGAAGGAGACGCTGGAGGATGGCGTCAGATTTGCCTTGCAGCAGATAGAGGAGAAGCGGTATGAGGCGGTGTTGCGAAGCAGGGGAATCGCGCTGGAGCAGATCAGGAGATATGGGTTTGCTTTTGAGGGGAGTAATGTGTTGATTGGGAGAGGGTGAAAACGATTACGGATTTATGCAGGGGTGATTCCTTCTGAAATAAAAAGTGTAAAGTCCCTGATAATATCACAGTAGACTTTACACTTTGTTTTATGTGTTGGTCACATGGATATTTATTCTTTGATTTTATCAATCTCTGTCAGAGTGACACCTGCCACAGCGAGTAATGCTTTTAATGTTATATATTCCTCTTTGAGATCGGCATAAGTTTAGATACAATGTAAAGATATCATAGATAATTAGTAAAATCTATTGAATTATCAAAAATCGACCGCTTAGGCCTCAGAAAATAATTTTCATTTTGGGTGCTATAAAAAATAAAACTACAGGAAGTCTCAAAAATATGGTGTTAAATCCTAAAGACGGGTCCTCCAAACACCCCTTACATTCTACCCACCCCCTCAAAGAATGCACCCCCCACGACCCCGATTTATTCTTTTTTTATACTGTTATAAGATTTATTTCCTTTTAAATTCCCCCATAAAGTGGTAAAATAAAAGCATGAAAAAGTGGAAAAAAATTTCCGGGCGGGAAATATAATAATTTATAAAATAAAGCCGTTAGAAACGGCAGAATGAGAGGGACAAGATGAGTAAAGTATGTGTTTTTTTTGCGCCGGGGTATGAGGAGATTGAGGCTTTGGCCGTGGTAGATCTGCTTAGGCGGGCAGGGATTGAGACGGATATGGTATCCGTTACGGAAGAACGCCAGGTGACCAGTTCCCATGGGATAACTGTCCAGATGGACAAGCTTTTTGATGAAGTGGATTTTGGAACGGCAGATATGATTGTCCTGCCGGGAGGGATGCCGGGAACGAAGAACCTGGAGGCGTTCGGCCCATTGATGGATATGGTGGATGCTTTTTATGGGGAAAAGAAGCTGCTTGGCGCTATTTGTGCAGCCCCTAGTATTTTTGGACACAAAGGTATGCTGAAAGGACGTAAGGCGTGCTGCTTCCCAGAATTCGAAAGCCACCTGGAAGGGGCAGAAGTGACGAAGAACCCAGTGGAAAGTTCGGATTTTATCATTACAGGAAGAGGGATGGGATGCGCCGTGGATTTTGGACTTGCCATTGTGGAGAAATTCCAAGGGGAAGATGCGGCGGCGGCTTTGGCGGAAAAGGTAGTTTATGGCCATTTTAAAAAATAAAAGGGGCAGTGTGAAAAATAAATTCTTAATATAGTGTCTGCGCAATGAAGATTGCGGAAAGGATATGGTTGTTTGGATGAACATATTATTTTTTTTAACACCGAAAAGCGAAGTTACTTATATTTATGACAATGATACGCTGGGTGAGACGTTGGATAAAATGGAATATAATAAGTATACAGAGGTTCCCATCATCGACCATTTGGACGGAACGTACCTGGGAACGATAACCGAAGGGGATTTGCTGTGGGAAGTGAAGGAACAGTATGATTTGAGCTTAAATGAAGCCGAAGATGTGCCTATAATGGATGTGAAAAGGAAAAGGGATAATGAGCCGGTGGAGGCGGATGCCAATATAGAAGACCTGATTAGTAAGATTTTAAACCAGAATTTTGTTCCTGTCATCGATGACAGTGATTGCTTTATAGGAATTATTACAAGAAAAGATGTAATTCAATATCTGTCCAGGAAATGTGGGATGAAAGAAGCGGTATTTGTTTAGTCTGAATTTGTTTTTTGCTGTTTTTTTTGCTTGGTAAAACTTACCTTAATATTTCGTTCAGCTTCGTAAATACTAACATCAAGATAAGTGATTCGGTTCTGGCTTAGAACGGATGCAAAGTATTAAGTGTTCGGGATAAGCATGTGGATTGAAACCGCTTATCTCGAATATAGATAGCGAAAGCTAGAAAGACGAAATTGGAGGTGAATTAGAATGGCAAGCAGCAAATCTAATAGAGTAGAAGTTCCTGAAGCTAAGGCAGCTATGGATCGTTTTAAGACAGAGGTTGCTTCTGAGTTAGGTGTTAACTTGAAAGAAGGTTACAATGGTGACCTGACTTCTAAGGAAGCTGGATCTATCGGCGGCGAAATGGTTCGTAGGATGATCAAGAAGCAGGAAGAACAGATGAAATAACAAAGTAAAAAAGCGGCCCGCCTGGAAACAGGCGGGTTGTTTTTACCTTATAGGAAATTACGCCACAA
>BLLT01000346.1 GCA_011958945.1 Lachnospiraceae bacterium
AGGGCTATGAACAGTGGGCGAAAATCCACAATCTGAAACAGGCAGCAAAGACCATGAATTTCTTGACGGAACATAAGATTGAACAGTACGCGGATTTAGTCAGCCGGATTGAAGAAATGGCAGCGGAAAGCGGACAGGCGGCAGACGCATTGAAGGACGCGGAAAAGCGGCTTGCGGACATGGCGGTGCTTATCAAGAATGTTTCCACCTACCAAAAGACAAAGCCCGTCTATGACGCATACCGCAAGGCAAGGAACAGGGAGAAGTACCGCGCCGGACAGGAACAGGCGATTATCCTACATGAAGCCGCCGCAAGGTCGCTGAAAGCGGCGGGCATTGCAAAGCTCCCGAACCTTGCCGCGCTGCAATCGGAATATGAAGCCCTCCAAGCGCAGAAAGAAGCCCTTTATGCCGACTATGGGAAGCTGAAAAAGAAAGTCCGGGAATACGATATTATCAAGCAGAACATTGACAGCATTTTACAGGCAGACAGGCAGCCGGAACGGGAAAAGGGAACAGAGCGCGGATAAGGATAGCAAAATCCCCGCCGCTGTGCTATGATAGGGCTATCAAAAAGCAGAGGAGCGTTGAGCATGGAAAACCAGAAAATGCCGGAATATGAAACCATACGCGCCGCCGTTGCCGGGGAAAAATGGGCGGTGGAGAAAGTCGTGGAGTGCTACAAGGACGAAATCGACAGGCTATCGACGGTAGCGGTCAGACAGCCGGACGGAAGCACGAAACAGGAAATCAACGAAGATATGCGCCAGTCCATCACAAAGAAGCTGATAGAAGCCCTCCCGCAGTTCCCGCTTGAAGAAATGGAAAAGGGAAATGTCAGATAGGCAAAAAAAGAACAGGGCGCGGAAGCCAGTATATGACTTCCGCGCCCTGTCTTTTTATGGGTGCTGTTTTCGTGAATGTTACGCAGTAGAACGCCATTTTGGGGGGTAAAGGTATAAAGTATCGCCTATCCGATTTTCACGCCCGGAAAGCCCTGTAAATCAAGGGATTTTCCGCGCCTACTGCGTAACAGGGGCGCGTCTTTTCCTCATGCGCTCGGCGGCTTGTCTGCGGGTGATACGTTTCCGGCAGACGGGGCAGTATTTGACACTGTTAGAGGTTGACGCAAAGAACGCGCCGCACTCGGTACATTTCTTCTTATCCCCTGTCTGGTAAAGCTCCGCATAAAGCAGCCTGTCGGCGGGAAGCACCGCAACCCGGAACCACTTGCAGAGAAGCGAATAGGAAATGAGCTGCGGACATACGCACTCGTCCCCGTCGTCCAGTAAGATACAGTTCCCGTTATCATAATTGCAGCACGTCCGGCGCACAAGGGCGTTGACTTTCCGGCTCTGGGGCGGCGTCAGCCGCTTAACCCCGTTCATACTTCATCAGCGGCGTAAATGGGAAGCTCTGCAAATTCCGCTTCGGTCAAAGCGTCCACTTTGGAAAGGGTGCGCTTTGCAAGCTCCCGCATATCCGCGTCCATGTAGGGCAGCGCGGCGTTGACATTCTCAATCAAAGCCCGCTTGCCGCCCTCGTTGTAAATGCTCAAAAGGTTTGTTTCTTCAACAGTCAGTCTAATCATGCTCATACCTCCATATCGTGATTTTTTGTTTTTGCCGCCGCCTTTTTCGGGGCGGTCTTTGCCTTGTCTGCTTTAAGCTGCGCCCGGATAGAGGGGCGGGGCTTCCTTATCTCCCTGTCCCGGTTCTCCCCCTTGTCAATCAGCGCATACGTCCCATGTCTGCCCTCGATTTTGGAAAAGGAAAGGGTCTTGTAGGGCAGCATGGAGAAAAGGCGGTCAGTGTCCTTTGTGGCTGCAAGCCGCATGAACGCCGGGGAAAGCTCTGCCATGAAATGGGTCTTGTTCGGGCTGTTCGGCTCGTAATGCCGCTTCATTTCCCGCACAATGCGCCGCGCTTCCGTTTCAATCAGCCCGTCCCGCAAAGCGGCAATATGCGCCTTGAAATCCCCCGGCGAAAGCTGCTCCCGGCTGCGCCGTTCTTCCTGTAAGAGCGATTGCAGCGCGTCCGGGTCGTTGGGTACGGCTTCAAAGCGTTCAAATTTCCCAAGCTGCGGGTCTGGGGTTCCGTCAAAATATCTCCCGGCTTCCTGTACCCTTTCCCCATGCTCATAAATCAGCTTCACCGTATCGGCGGGCAGCTCCTTTTCCTTGACGCGCTCATAATGTTTAGAGTAGTCCAGTTCGTACAGATTGCCCTTGATTTTCCCGCGCTCCTTTCCCGTCAGCTCGATTGCATAGGCAAGAACGCGGTCGCTTGTCTGCTCCATGTAGAAACGCCATGTGTTGTGGGGCGCGGTGTCTTTGAGGAAAACGTCGCGCTCCCGGAAACAGTGCGTCCCGGACGGGCGGCAGAACCACAAAAGTGTTTTGTCCTCCCTGTGGGGGCTTGCCGCCGCCTTTGCGATAATCTCTTTGTCAATGTCTAAGTCGCTCTGGTAAAAGCCTGTGTTCTGCTTCATAATCGCTTCAAGGGAAGCAAACAAATCCATGTTTTCAAATTTGCTCTGTTCCGGCATGGGTCAGCTCCTTTCCAAGTCCTGTGACTTCTGCTTTGCGTTTTTCTTCTGTGCCTTTTCCTTGTCGGCTCTAAGCTGCGCCCGGATAGAGGGTTTCTTTTCCGGCTTCGCTCCCTTGCCGCGCTCCTTGTCGGCTTTGACAGCGTTAGCCAGGTCAACAAGGGAAATCTGCTCGCCCGCCTTTACCTTTGCTTCCAGTTCGTCAACGGTGGGGGTGTTGTTGATGATACCGTCAATCATGTTCCCGTTCTGCTCTGTGGTCTGCTCGGCGGTTTTCAAGGGATTGTCCCGCTGCGCCTGTTCTGCGGCAACGGCAAACGCCCGCGTCCCATTCCCCATAATCAGATACTTTCCGTCGTCCGACTGGTGGTGAAAGCCATATCCGGCGGCTTCTATCTGCTCCCGGCTCATGGCGGTCACATGGAAAGTCCCCCTCGGTGTCTTGACAGTTTCGCCCGTTTCCAAGTCGTCCGGGGTAAGCTGCTTTTGCTCCTGTAAAAACTCCGGCACTTCCCGAAAACCTACACTGTCAACGAAATGCGCCGCGTCCTGTCCGTCCTGATGAAGCACTACCACGTCGGAAACGGAAAGGCTGTGTCCCTTAAAATCTTTGGGGTGGTCGATATTGAAACAGGTGTAAATATCTTCAAGGGAAGTTTCCGGCGCAAGGGGCGCGGAATAGACAAGCTCATAGTTCGCCCTGTCAACCACATTTCCCGCCGCCTGCAGGCGGTCGTATGGCTCAAAGCGGAAATCCCTTGTTTCGTCCCCGCCCTTTATCTGGTAAATGGAAAAGGTGTCTTTGTCCTGTCCGGCGGTCTGCGCCGTTTCCTGTGCCTTTGCGTAAAGCTGCTTCACGTCGCCCTCGGTCAGCTCGCCGCTTTTGAGCTGCCCCATAAGCTCGCGGCATTTCTCCGGCGTTCCCGTATAAAGCACGTCGCCCATTTTCGCCCGCCCGTTCTCCTGTGTCACATAGGCTTGCAAGAGGTAGCTGTTTTCCCGGCTGTCGCTGTAAGGGTTCCGGCGCACTCTGTAAATCGTTTCCGGGGTAAAGGCTTCTTTCGGGGCTGCGCCCGCTTTTTCCTGTGCGCCGGATTTTCCCGGTGCGGCTGCTTCCGGATCCGGCTTCTCCGGCGCGGCTTCCTGTCCCTCTCTGGTGGGCTGCTCCTGTCCGGCGGTCTGCTCCTTGTCCTGTGCCTTTTGCAGCTCCGCTAAGTTCTCGTCTATGGAATTGATAATCTCGGCGGCTGCGCTGCGTATCGTTTCAAGGGAGCTTTTCAGCTCGGACAGCTCCCGCCCGCTGCTCCACCCAGCGACATAGCCGAAAGAGTAGTCCGACGTGTCAAGCCCGTAATGTTGGCAGACAGTATAGGCGACGCTTTCGGCTTCAAATGGATACATTAGCATTTG
>BLLT01000347.1 GCA_011958945.1 Lachnospiraceae bacterium
CCCGCGGCCTCGACCTTGGCAAGGTCGCGCTCCACCAACTGAGCCACTCGCGCATTTGCTTTATCGGTATCAACGCTCTCGCGTATCACCATTAAGTATTCTACATAAAACTTATAGATTTGTCAACCTTTATTTTACATTTTTTTCAATTCCATCGTAACAGCTCGTTACTGTTCAGCTTTTAAGAGACTTTTCAATGTACGAAAGCAGTTTTGCGTTTAAATATATTGCAACAGAATAGGAACAAGGCCGTCATGATTGTTGTCCGTTTGAGTAATGACATCGGCGGTCTGCTTTACATTTTCTTTGGCATTTTTCATGGCGATTCCTATGGAAGCGGACTGAATCATGGAAATATCGTTGGCTTCATCTCCGGCAGCCAGGGAATTGGCCAAAGGAATATCCAGCATGCCGCATAATTTGCGGACGGCAGCACCTTTGCCGGAAGAGGCAGGAAAGATTTCCAGGTATTTGTCGTTGGAGTAGAGCAGATTCAGTTCGCCTTCCACAAGGGGGAGAAGCGTCTGGCGGAAATGCTCCAGTTTATTTTTATCATGCAATTCTATGGCGATGCATTTACATGGTTCTTTATCCAAGACGCTCAAAACATCCTCGCAGATAATGACCGGGGTATGGATGGCATGGCGGTAGTAGAGAAGTTCCTCATCATCTGCAGGGCTTATGATATGGGTATCCGTATAGGTATGGCAATGGACACCTTCTTTTTTGGCTATCTCCATAGCCAGGGAAACCTGCCGGAAGGTAAGCGGAGTCCGGGATATCATCTGTTCGCCTGCGCAATCGAAAATTTCACCGCCGTTGGAGCCAATCAGGTACATGCCGGGAAAATCCAGTCCTAAGGAGATGCGCACGTTGTTTACGCTTTCAATAGCCCTGCCGGAACTTAGAACCAGCTTATTGCCGGCAGATGTCCATTTTTGTAAAGTATCTTTAGTGGCAGGTGTAACTTCTTTGCCGTCAGTTAGTAGGGTGCCGTCCAAATCTGTAAAAAATATTTTCGTTTTCGCCGTATTGTTCATTATCTGTCTCTCCCATGTATGATGATATCTTTTCCGGTATTTTTTATCTGCCTTCGCGGCGGGCGGGCTGCTTGGCTGCCGCACTTAAATACACTTATTGTTCCCGGCGCATTTTCAGCTGCAGGAGTATGTCTTCCGGAACGCGTAGGCTGCCATATCCGTTGCCCATTTCCAAATTCGGTTTGGTGGCTCCATGAAAATCGGAACCGCCGCTGATGCACAGGCCATATTTTTTGGCGAGGGAGCGCATCTGCCGTTCGTCCGATGGCTGATAGGTGCTGTAAATCGCCTCGATGCCTATCAGCCCATCCTCCGCTAAGAGGCTTACCAGAGTATCCAATTCCGCATCGCCCATATGATAAAGAGGGGGGTGTGCAAGGATGGGAAGCCCTTTCGCTTTCAGGATGAGATGGATCGCCTGGGATGGGGTTACTTTTTCCCTGGGTACGTAGCATTTGGCATGGTCACCGATATATTTTTCAAAAGCTTCCGGCATGCTCTTCACGTATCCATGATCCAACATGTATCGCGCATAATGCCCTCTGGTAATCACAGAACCAGGATAGGCTTCCAATAATTTTTCATAGGAAATATCAATGCCTGCATCCTGTAGATTAGCGCACATCTTCCGGTTGCGGAGAATGCGGGAATCTACAAAATCCTGGATTTGTGCTTTAAAAAAAGGGGCTTCGCAGTCAATATAGAGCCCCAGGATGTGGATATCTTTCCCCTGGTATTCGGTGGAGAATTCAATGCCGGGAATGACCTCCAGGGGAAGTGGCGGCATCCCTTTCTGTCGGCCGCCGGGCAAAGCAGCATCTTTGTCCGGCAGCTTATTGGAAAGGGCAGGAATCATCCCTTGCGCTAAGGCATCGTTATACCGCCTGGCCGCCTCCATAGCTTCCGGGATACCTTCCGTTGTATCATGGTCTGTAAGGGCAAAGGCACAAAGGCCTTTTTCCGCCGCCAGCCCTACCAGCTGGGAAGGGCTCATGCTTCCGTCCGATTTATTAGAATGCACATGCAAATCTACGATATTCATAAGAAACACATCTCCTGATTTATTCTTTCTGGAAGTTTAAAAATTCCTGCTGCAGATTTTCCAATAAAGGATATTAGTTGTCATCCTCTACATTTTTATTCGTATACACGGTCCTCTTTCTTGCCATTTCATCGCTGGCCAGATATTCATCATAAGTGGTAATTTTATCCACCAGCTGCCCATTGGGAAGGATTTCCATAATCCGGTTAGCCGTGGTCTGTACGAACTGATGGTCATGGCAGGCAAAGAGTTCGATGCCGGGGAACTTTATCATTCCATTATTCAGCGCGGTGATGGATTCCATGTCCAGATGGTTGGTAGGTTCATCCAAAATCAGACAGTTAGCACCGCTAATCATCATTTTGGAAAGAAGGCATCTCACCTTTTCCCCGCCGGAAAGGATATTCACCTTCTTCACGCCGTCCTCCCCGGCAAAAAGCATGCGCCCTAAGAATCCGCGGACATAGGTAACGTCCTTGACGGGAGAGTAGCCGGTGAGCCAGTCCACAATCGTATAATCGTTATCGAATTCCTTGGTGCTGTCCTTGGGGAAATAAGCCTGGGAAGTGGTTACCCCCCATTTGTAGGAACCTTCATCGGGCTCCATTTCGTCCATTAATATTTGGAACAGGGTAGTTTTCGCCAATTCATTGCCGCCTACAAAGGCGATTTTATCGTTATGCCCAACTGTAAAGGTGAGGTTATCCAAAACCTTTACCCCGTCTATAGTCTTGGAGAGGCCTTCTACAGAGAGTACTTCGTTGCCGATTTCCCGGTCAGGGCGAAAATCAATGTATGGATATTTCCGGCTGGAAGGCTTGATTTCGTCCAACTCAATTTTTTCCAGGGCACGCTTTCTGCTGGTGGCCTGTTTGGATTTGGAAGCATTGGCGGAAAAACGGGAAATAAATTCCTGCAGTTCCTTGATTTTTTCCTCTTTTTTCTTATTGGCTTCTTTCATCTGCTTAACCAAAAGCTGGCTGGATTCATACCAGAAATCATAGTTGCCGGCATAAAGCTGGATTTTGCCGTAATCGATGTCCGCAATATGGGTACAAACCTTATTTAAGAAATAACGGTCATGGGATACAACGATAACGGTATTGTCAAAGTCGATAAGGAAATCCTCCAGCCATGCAATGGCATCCAGATCCAGGTGGTTGGTAGGTTCATCTAAAAGGAGGATGTCCGGGTTGCCAAAGAGTGCTTTGGCCAGGAGAATCTTTACCTTTTCATTGCCGTTTAGTGTGTTCATGGTAGAGTAATGAAGATCCGTGCCGATGCCCAGGCCGTTGAGCAGCATAGCGGCATCCGATTCCGCTTCCCAGCCGTTCATTTCGGCAAATTCCCCTTCCAGTTCGCTGGCGCGAATGCCGTCTTCATCGGTGAAGTCTTCCTTGGCATAAATGGCATCCTTTTCCTTCATAATCTGGTAAAGCCTCTCATTGCCCATGATGACAACATCCATAACGTTATATTCGTCATATTTGAAATGGTCCTGTTCCAGCACGGACATACGCTGCCCCGGGGTAATGAAAATATCCCCTGTTGTTGTTTCCAGCTTACCGGAGAGTATTTTAAGGAATGTGGACTTGCCGGCCCCGTTAGCGCCGATAAGGCCATAGCAGTTTCCTTCGGTAAATTTAATGTTTACATCTTCAAATAATGCTTTTTTTCCTAATCTCAGTGTAACATTGTTTGCACTTATCATCTCAAAACCTCATTTTTCATATTTTTCTCTATTTCTGAGTTGCTTTTGCAGCCTACTCATACCATTATACACAAAAATGTTTTTTTTTCAATTTCTTTAAAATTACTATAAAAAAATCTGTAACAGTTCAGCCTTCGGCTTC
>BLLT01000348.1 GCA_011958945.1 Lachnospiraceae bacterium
TCAGCCTTTCGGCTTCCCTGTTACAAACCCCTCTTCATCAATGTTCACTCCCGGAGAAATGGAACGCATATAATTTAATACCCTCTCTTTTTCCCCGTCATGCAGCATAGTGGTAGTACACCCCTTTTGCAATGCAGGAACAAACTGCAGGGAACGCAAACCGCTTTCATCAATAACCGCTTTCACCAGGCATGTGTCCACTTCTTTGGAGTTGAACCAAAAGTTCCCCAGGCTGTATACTACAGGGATTCCGTTCACATAATCGATAGGCTGTAAGCAGTGGGGATGGTCACCGATAATCAAATCAGCTCCCGCATCGGCGATTTTAGGCGCCTGATCCCGCTGTAACCAATCGATTTCCGCCGTATTTTCCGTTCCCCAGTGGATATACACAATGACAAAATCACTGTTTTCCTTTGCTTCCTTCACCACTTCCAGCAATTTAGCCGGATCCAGGCAGCGGAATACCCCAGGAGTCGCATCGGTAGCCCCTTTGGTGTCCGGATTGTCCAAACGTTCAATCTGCGTGGCTGACACTATGGCTATTTTCATATCCCCTGCAATGAAATAAACGGGACAAGCCGCCTCTTCCAGGTTACGCCCGGCCCCTACATAGGGCATTTCTATTCCCGACAGCGTATCCAGCGTGTCCAAGAAAGCCTCTTCCCCATAATCATAAGCATGATTGTTTGCCAAAGATACGATATCCACACCCATTTCCTGCAAAATAGAAGCATACTCCGGCTTTGCACGGAACGTGAATTGCTTTCCTTCCGTAGGGGTGCCTCTGCCGGAATAAGGAAATTCATTGTTAATCATCATAATA
This sequence comes from Lachnospiraceae bacterium, assembly GCA_011958945.1. Classification (GTDB taxonomy): domain Bacteria; phylum Bacillota; class Clostridia; order Lachnospirales; family Lachnospiraceae; genus Kineothrix. Next base: position 827 of record BLLT01000348.1, read on the forward strand.
TCGGCGCTGATCATCTCATTCATTAGATCTTCCGATATGCTGTCATGAATCCCGTTTTCCCTTTGCAAAAGGCGGGACATAACACTATAATACGGGTCGAACAAAATATCCCCTGCAAAGGCTATGGTTACTTCTTTTTCTTTAGCCGTTTCTTTTGCATAAATATTGTTTTCCAGCATATACTCCGGGTTGGAAAGGATATCGTCATACTTTCCTTTTGGCTCTTCCGGAAGCGTCTCTTCTATATACTGTTCCTGATCCGGGAGGTTTTCTTCCTGTTCCGGGATGGTTTCCACCACCATATTTGAAACAGCTTCTGCCGGCTTATCCAGGCTGTTCCCATCGGCCTTTTCATCCCCTATTTTCCACAATAACAAAAAGGCGAAAATGCCCAGAATCATCACGCCTGTAAAAACTCCGCCGAACGTCAGCATAATGTTAAGAAAATGGTTTTTTCTCTTTTTCCTCTTCTTTTTCTTCATATATACTCCCAGGCCCAAAAATGTTTTTTCTGCACTTTTTGTACCTTACAAGATGCCCCTCTTCCCCCTATGTTACAAAGACCATCTGCCAGGTTTCCCGCACAGATGGTCTTAACATTCGTCTGATAAAAATGTATTCCATTAGAATTTTGTAACGTTTACCTTTACGCCGGGGCCCATTGTAGAAGATAAAGTAATGCTTCTTAAGAACTGGCCCTTCACTGCTGACGGCCTTGCCTTTACAATAGCTTCCATAAGGGCATTAAAGTTCTGCTCCAGCTGTTCTTCCGTAAAGGATGCTTTTCCAATCGGAACGTGAATAATATTGGATTTGTCCAACCTGTATTCAATCTTACCGGCTTTGATATCCTTAATCGCCTTGGTAACATCCATAGTTACGGTTCCGGCCTTAGGGTTCGGCATCAAGCCTTTCGGTCCTAATGTCTTACCGAGACGTCCTACCACGCCCATCATATCGGGTGTAGCTACTACAACATCGAACTCCAGCCAGCCTTCGTTCTGGATTTTCGGGATAAGTTCATCCCCGCCTACGAAATCCGCGCCTGCCGCTTCTGCTTCCGTAAGCTTATCGCCTTTGGCAAATACCAATACCTTTACTTCCTTACCGGTACCGTTCGGCAGTACAACGGCACCACGAATCTGCTGCTCCGCATGACGTCCGTCACACCCTGTCCTGATGTGGACTTCGATCGTTTCGTCAAATTTTGCAGTTGCCGTTTTCTTCGCAAGCCCAATCGCTTCGATAGGCTCATACTGAACAGTGCGGTCTACCTGCTTTGCGGCCTCATTATATTTTTTTCCATGTTTCATCGTTAAATCCTCCTATGGTTCAACCGGCAGTCCTCTACCAGGGCTTCCCCCAAGCTGCCTCCCAATTCTATTGTGATTAATCTTCTACTGTGATTCCCATACTTCTTGCCGTACCTGCAATCATGCTCATCGCCGCTTCGATGGATGCTGCGTTCAAATCCGGCATTTTCATTTCCGCAATTTCCCTCACCTTATCTTTGGAAATGGATGCAACTTTCGTCTTGTTCGGTACTGCAGAACCTGATTTAATGTTGCATGCTTTCTTCAGAAGTACTGCTGCAGGAGGAGTCTTAGTCACAAAACTGAAACTTCTGTCTGCGTATACCGTAATAACAACCGGAATAATCGTATCGCCTTTATCCGCTGTCCTTGCGTTGAACTGTTTGGTAAATTCAACGATATTTACACCATGCTGTCCAAGTGCAGGACCAACCGGTGGAGCCGGTGTTGCTTTTCCGGCAGGAATCTGTAACTTAATATATCCTTCTACTTTCTTTGCCATCTTGGCTACCTCCTAAAATATTGTGGTATGGCGCATCCGCCCAGTACGGCGCTGCTCCCACTGCCCCGTCTGTATTCCGGGGGCTTTCATCTTGCTGCCGCGGCGCTGTTTTGCCCGCCGGCCATCCCTTAAAGGTTTCCCCCGGGAACTCCCAGCCGCATAAAAGCCGCCGCTATATTTAAGCCGGATTTCCGGCATAAATACCTTTTCTCGACCATTTTACTGCATTTTTCTTACTTCTTCGAAACCTATTTCGACCGGGGTTTCCCTTCCAAACAAGTCTACATTTATCGTTGCCGTCTGCTTTCCGTAATCCATCCTCTGGACCATTCCCACCGTGTCTTTCCACACTCCGGCGATTACTGCAATCGTATCCCCTTCGCCAAAATCCACAGTGACATTCTCGGACTTAATTCCAAGCGGCCTCATCTCCGTTTCCGTAAGCGGCACCGGCTTGCTTCCCGGCCCTACGAATCCTGTAACACCTCTCGTATTCCTGACCACATACCATGTGTCATCATTCATCACCATATTGATAAGGACATATCCTGGGAACAGTTTTTTCTGGACAGTCTTTTTGGCCCCGTTCTTCATCTCTACAACATCCTGCATAGGAACACGGACTTCAAGAATCTCTTCCTCCAGATGCCTGTTCTCTCTCATTTTATCAATATTGGCTTTGACTTTATTTTCATATCCAGAATAGGTATGAACTACATACCAGTTTGCCTCTGCCATCTATTCACCCTCACTCTATAATGTTGTCAAGAAATCTATGCCATACTGGAAAAGGAAATCCAATATAGCGATAATCACTCCAACCACAACCGAGATGCATACAACCGCAACGGACTGCTTCACAAGTGAATCCTTGTCCGGCCAGGCAATCTTCTTAAATTCAGTTTTCACACCTTTGAAAAAACTCGGTTTCGGTGTCTTATCTGTTTTTGCGGAACCTCCCATGTTAATAACCATGCCCTTTCCAGTCTTATTTTGTTTCTTTGTGCGGAGTATGTTTCCTGCAGAATCTGCAATATTTCCTTAACTCCATTCTTTCCGGATGTGTTTTCTTATCCTTCGTGGTGTTATAATTCCTCTGTTTGCATTCTGTACATGCCAATGTAATTCTCGTACGCATTTATTTTCCCTCCAAATTTGAGCATAAAAAAAAGACCTCAATGAATCTTGTTTGTTAACTATAGCACAAGTTTTCCCATTCGTCAACTGATTTTCACGCTTTTTTCACGTACTTGTAACAGTTCAGCCTTCGGCTTCCCT
>BLLT01000349.1 GCA_011958945.1 Lachnospiraceae bacterium
GATTGAAAATTTTCAATTTTCAATCTTTACTCCGTTTCTGCGCTGCCAAAAGGTCCCCTGGCTTTCTCATAAGCGTACGCCGCACGAATGATATCCTTTTCTTTCAAACAATCCCCCATCAACTGCAGCCCGATAGGCATCCCTTCCGAATCCTTCCCGCAGGGAAGGCTGATTCCCGGCAATCCCGCCAGGTTCGCCGAAACCGTATAAATATCCCCCAGATACATCTTTATCGGATCCGCCAGACTCTTTCCCAATACCGGCGCCGTAGTAGGTGCCGTAGGCCCTAAAATCAAATCATATTTGGCAAAGGCTTCATCAAACGCTTGCTTTATCAAAGCTTTTACCTTAAGCGCCTTCAAATAGTAGGCATCATAATAACCGGAACTTAATACAAACGAGCCAAGCATAATCCTTCGCTTCACCTCTGCGCCAAAGCCCTGGGAGCGGCTTTTTTTATACATAAGATGAAGCCCTTCATAATCCTCTGTGCGGTAACCATATTTAATTCCATCAAACCGCTCCAAATTGGAACTGGCTTCCGCCGCGGCGATAGTATAATAAGCCGGAATCGCATATTCTGCCAGGCTCAAATCGAATTCCTCCAGGACGGCGCCTTTTTCCTCCAGCATATGTGCCGCCCCTAGCACCGCTTCCTTTACTTCGGTCTCCAGTCCATCCCCAAAATACTCCCTGGGAATACCGATTTTCATCCCTTCCACATCGTCCACCAAGGCCGATGTAAAATTCGTATCCTCCCGCTTTAAGGAAGTAGAATCCTTTTTATCATAAGAAGCAATCACTTCCAGCAATGCCGCACAGTCCGTCACATCCTTACCGATAGGCCCTATCTGGTCCAAAGAAGAGCCATAGGCAATCAGCCCATATCTGGATACCGTACCATAGGTAGGCTTTATCCCTACTACTCCGCAAAAAGATGCGGGCTGGCGGATAGAGCCCCCCGTATCCGAGCCCAGCGCCGCAAAACACTCCCTGGCGGCCACCGCTGCCGCAGAACCTCCGGAAGACCCCCCTGGAACCCTTCCTGTGTTCCAAGGGTTTTTCGTTTCCCCGTAAGCGGAGGTCTCCGTTGTGGAACCCATGGCAAACTCATCCATATTCGTCTTCCCAATCATCAGCGCCCCCGCTTCCTCCAGCCGCAAAACGGCTTCCGCCGTATACACTGGTACAAAATTCCCCAGCATCTTTGAGGCGCAGGTAGTAAGCATCCCTTTCGTACATATATTATCTTTCACCGCCACCGGCACTCCGGCAAGCGGCCCTGTCAAATGGCCCTTATTAATCTTTTCCTGTATCTCCTTTGCCCTTTCCATCACAGCATCCTCATCCACCGTGATATAACACCGATACGCCCCATCCTTCTCCTTTATTCTCTTCAAAACTGCCGCTGCCGCTTCCATCACCGTAGCTTCCCCGGCCTTTATCTTCCCCGAAAGCTCCACAGCCGTCAATTCCAACAAATCCATGCCCAAATCCACGCTCCTTCCTATTTCCTGCCCGGCCTGACTGCCGGGCCGGCATTCCCATATCCCCCATCTCTTCCCTGCCACCTTCCAGGCAATTCCAGCGCCAGTCTCCTTACCTTAGTCTGCTCCCAGTCCCTCGCAATTCCTCACTATACCTATTCAAATGTCCGCGGCACCACAAACATCCCGTCCTTCTCCCCTGGCGCATTTTTCAGCATATCTTCACGCATATCCCCGTTCGTCACTACGTCATCCCGGAATACATTTTGCACCCCAAATAGATGTGACATAGGCTCCGCCTGGGAAGTATCCAATTCCGCCAGTTTGTCAATATAGTCTAACATCTTTCCCATATCCGCCTTAGCCTGCTCCTTCTCTTCCCCGGAAAGCTCCAGCTTAGCTAAAATCCCAACATACTCTATCGTCTCATCACTAATTACGTTTGCCATCTCCATTCTCCTCCTACTATCTTTTCATAGGTATCTGTAAAACGGATAACCCTGCCGGAATATTCCCGCAGCCTGCCTGCTATCCCCGTACCTTAATATGCACTTCCCGAAGCTGAGTCTCCGTCACTTCCCCAGGCGCGCCGCACATTAAATCCTGTCCTGAACCGCTCATAGGAAAAGCGATGACCTCCCTGATATTCTCTTCCCCCCGCAGCAGCATAATCATCCGGTCGATTCCAGGCGCCATCCCCGCATGGGGCGGCGCACCAAACTGGAAAGCCTGATACAGCGCGCCGAACTTACTTTTCAGCGTTTCTTCGTCATATCCTGCAATTTCAAACGCCTTCACCATAATCTGCATATCGTGGTTTCTCACCGCCCCGGAGGACAGTTCCACCCCATTGCATACGATATCATACTGATAGGCAAGGATATCCAGCGCTTCTTCCTCCTCCAATGCCTTTAAACCGCCCTGGGGCATGGAAAAAGGGTTATGGGTGAAGCCGATTTGCTTCGTCTCCTCATCCAATTCGAACATGGGAAAATCATTCACATAGCAGAAACGGAATGCATTTTTCTCGCACAAATCCAATTTAACCCCCAGTTCCTGACGAATCTGCCCTGCATAATAGTTTGCCCTCTCTTCTTTATCCGCTATAAAGAAAATCGTATCCCCCGGGCAAAGCTTTGTCAAGTCCGCCAGTTCCCCTTTCATCTCTTCCGGTATAAATTTGTCAATGGGTCCTTTATAGCTTAGGCCCTCTTCCACTTCCAGGTACCCCAGGCCGCCCATCCCTAAGGAAACCGCAAATGCCAGCAGCTTTTCATGGAATCCTTTGGACATTTCCTCATGTACCTTTACGGCCCTTACCGTCTTCCCGAGAAAGGGCCGGAAAGTACAGCGCTGGAAAAATTCCGTCACGTCCACAATCCTCAGCGGATTGCGCAAATCCGGTTTATCCGTACCGAATTCCAGCATCGCCTGCCGATAGCTGATGACCGGGTAAGGCGCCTTTGTCACCTGAAACCCTTCCGGGGCGAACTTCTCAAATGTGGCGGATAAAACTTCCTCCCCTATCCGAAATACATCTTCCTGAGTCGCAAAACTCATTTCAAAATCCAGCTGGTAAAATTCCCCCGGGGAACGGTCCGCCCGGGCATCCTCATCCCTAAAACAGGGGGCAATCTGAAAATATTTATCAAATCCGGACACCATCAACAGCTGTTTATATTGCTGGGGCGCCTGGGGAAGCGCATAAAATTTTCCCTTAAACCGCCTGGAGGGCACGATATAATCCCTTGCCCCTTCCGGAGAAGATGCGCATAGAATCGGTGTCTGGATTTCCAGGAAACCCATTTCCGTCATTTTTTCCCTCAGAAAAGCAATGACTTTGGAGCGGAATATGATGTTTTCCTTTACCTTAGCATTTCTAAGATCCAAATAACGGTATTTTAACCGCACATCCTCCCTCGTCTCTTTCGACGTCATCACCTCAAAGGGAAGCTGCCTGTAAACCTTCCCCAAAACGGTAATCTTATGGGCCTCCAACTCCACTGTACCCGTAGGAATCCTGGGATTGTAGGTTTCCTCATCCCTCTGCTGTATAGGGCCTTCCACAGAGACAGAGGCTTCTTTCGTAATCCCTTTTAACATCTCCCCATCCCGGATGACCACTTGAAGCACACCGTACATATCCCGCAAATCCAAAAAGCACACTCCCCCATGATCCCGGATATTTTCTACCCACCCTGCTGCCTTCACCGTCCTGCCAATACAAGACTCATCTATATCCTTTACCGCCACATCCCTGTAAACATGCTTATCCATCATCCTGTCTCCTCTCTTTCCTGATTTCCTCTTGCGCCACTGCCTTTCCATCGGGCGGAGAATGCCTTTTTCTCTGCCCGCCGCGCGGGGCGCATGCCGTGAAACGGCTGATTTCCTCTTGCGCCCCTGCGCAAAAAAAACCCCGG
>BLLT01000350.1 GCA_011958945.1 Lachnospiraceae bacterium
TGCCTGCTGCAAAGGGGCGGATTCCTGGCTGCTCCAATCCATTGGCTGCTAACCTGCCAGAAGGGCAGCGCCCCAGTTCCCTAAAGGGGCAAGGAGCAGATAGGTCAAAGGGATTGTGACACCTAGTACTCTGTATCAAAATTCCTTGTGCAAATATTCTGGTCTATTTTCCCGATAGCACATATCAAAAATGCTCGTCGTAGCACCACTACGACTCCGCTTTTTGACATGCACTCTCGAAAAAATATCCTCAGAAATTTACACAGGAATTTCAGATACAGAGTACTAGAGGACAGTGCCTTCTTCCAAAATACATAAATCTCCTCGGTGAGAAACCTTATTCAAAATCCTCAAGCGAAGGCACATCTTCCGTAAAAGTTTCCTCCCCCAGTTCATTGATAGTAGTCTTCCCGGTCTTCCCGTATTGATAGAGCTGGTCTAAAAATTCAATGGCCGCACGGATTTTGGTGCGGAGAAGATACCCGCCGGACTGGGCGGACTCCACTAAGGAGGAAACGGGCAGGTTCGGCGTCCAGTTATAGGCTTTGCCATGAAAATCCTGTATTTTATACAACACTTCGTTAATTTCTTCCGTAGTTAGAGGCAAAAGCTGAGGGGCTTTGGCCAAAAGGTCCAGTACGGTTTTGGCGGGCTCGATTTCGTCAGGGTAGACGGCCTCCAAATTTTCATATTCATGCTTCCCTTCGATCACATCTTCCCCATAAGAAGCGCTAAGGGCAAAAATGGTAAAAGATGCCTCCGGGCACATTTCCGGAAGAAGGAAACGGGCCATATTGCGGTAAGCGTTCAGGCGGGCCTTTTTGCTAAGACGCCCCATCAGTTCCGTTTCATCTATGAGCAGCACCCAGCCGTGGTAGCCCATTTGAGTGAACAAATGGCTCATAAAGGAAAAATAGTCGCCGCAATGCTTTGTCTTTGTAAAATTCGTATTATATTTTACGGGCTGATTAAAAATGCGCCGGTAAATTTTTTTCAAAGGGGCATTGGCAATGAAATCCCCTTCTAAATCCGCCTGTAAAAGGAATTTTTCATCCGGATCTTCCGTATTCAGGTAAGAGCGGAAGAGATAATATAGCTTGTCCGTTTCCAAATGCTTGGCCGCATAAAGCAGCATTTCATTGGCGATGGGGCTGCCGGCGGATATTCTTTCCACTTCGTGCATGAAGCCTGGCTGCTGGCGTTTGGGCAGATAAGTATTTTGGATAATTTTCTGGTAAACAAGGTAAAGCTTATCCATAGGGGTTTCCTTGCTGAGGGAAAGATAGGAAACAACCATATTGTTGGAATGGGCCAAATTAAAAACCGTGTTCAGCAAATGTGTCTTCCCTTCCCCGTATTTTCCGCTGATAATCATCCCGCTTGATTTTCCCTGCTCGCAGACCATGTCCAGGCGGCCCGAGATTTCTTTCATAATCCTAGGCCGTGCTTCGGAAAAATATTGGCCGATAGCGCGGGAGGGGATGCCTGAACGCAAGGCTTCTATGATGTGTCTGGCTTCGATATCATACATCTGCTTGTACCTCCTGCATAGCGATTTGAATCAGCTGTGGGATGCCTACAGCCCCGGTCCGTGCCTGGGCAATAATATCTTTTGCAGTGTCCGCATTCAATGGGGTAATGGGAGTATTTTTCTGTAAATCGGCAAGGCTTCTGGAAATGGAAACGATGACCTCAGGAGTGTATTCCTGCGCTGCCAGCCGATCCAAATCCACCATATCGGCAAAACGGTTGAAACGTTCCCCCAAGATTTCATTCTGAATCCGCATCCAAAGGGCCTGATAGGATTTCAGCCCGGCATTTTCATTGTCAATCAATTCCCGGTCAAATGCATAGACAAACATAATATTTTTCATACTGTCGATATCATCAATCAGCTGGCGGATACTTTCATAGGTATCTTCCCGCTTCATTTTCGTGTAATGCAGCGGCTCTAAGCTGGAACGGCTGATTAAGATTTCCAGATTATCCACAGCAATGAACAGGCCGGAGTAACCGCCCATACGCACCAGTTCGGCCAAAGAACGGAGCATATGCCTGGCATTATATTTGGTAATCCGGCTGGGGTAGAAATCCAGCGCACGCAGCTGGGAAAGCTTGACCGAACGGTCGCCTTCCAGCCAGGCCAGCAGCAAATCGCGGTTCTGTTCTTCCAGGACGGGATAGCCTAAAATACTCCCGGTAAGCATGCTGCATGCCAGCGCAAAATTATTGTCCAGCATGGGATTATCCAGAAAAATCTGCCGAAGCTGGGAACGGATTTCTCGCTTATTCAGGGCATCCCCCATATTGTTTTGGGAAAGATAGTCGATAAATTTCATGCCTTCCGGGATATCGCGGTAATCGAAGCCCATCTCCTGTATGAGATGGCGGCTGGCCGCTTTCAGGCATTCCATAATATCGCATTGACGGAAAATTTCTATGTAAATTTCCTTAAAATCGTGCATCCAAATATCCTTGGCGGAAAACTGAACGGTTTTGTAGTTTTCTTCCCGGGCAATGGAAGTAATCAGGCGCAGGAAATGAGTCTTGCCGCTGCCTGGCCGTCCACATATAAATTTAATTTTGCTGCCGCCGTTTCGGATAAATTCCTGAAAATATTTTTCCCTCCAAAAATCCGTGAGAAACCGGATTCCGCAAGTAAGCTTTTCCGCAGAAAGGATGCTGTAAGGCTCCAAAGCTTCCGCCCGGCCGGGAACTTCCGGGGGCTTATCAAATGTATTTATCATAATTATCCCCATTTCTTCGCTGCTTTTGAACCTGGCTTTGCCAGGGATTTACACTCCCCAAGTTTGTAGATGCAGCGCAAACACAAACTGGCAGAGGATTTATTTTTCCCGCCATAACGTTTAGGGCGGCATAAAACATCAATCTAAGTTCTGCTCCTGATAAAAACGGATAGTGGCCAGGAATTCTTCCTTGCCATCTGCATTCAGGATACGGATGCATTTGTTGCTGTTCCTGCTGGGGCCAAACTGGAATTTCTTTCCGTTTTTTGTCTCCTTGATTCCGGAGATAAACAGCCTGGCCAAGTCAAAAGCGAAGCTTTGCTGGTCATAATCTTTCCGGAAACGGCTCATGGGAGCCAGGAATTTATAAAGGCTGGTTAGGTAAATGTCCGATTCAGGGTTCTTTTTTAGCTTTAATATGGCCAGTTCGTAGGCATCAGACAACTCGCCGGCGAAAGTAAGGGCGTTGAAAGGAGCCTTGTTGAGTTTTTCCTGGCCGTTTTGGATAGTGGATACAAGGCTTTGCGGGCGCATGCACTGTACTTTTTTCCGATCCAGATATACGTCCTGATTTTCAGTATCCAGTTTTACACGGTAAGGGAACATTTCATAGACAGGAAAATCACCGCGCACATCCACGCCTTTTTCCTGGCAGGCTTCCAGCATCTGTGCTGCGAAATCCCCGCTTTCAAAATAGGTTTTCGTATCAAAAGAGCCCAGGTTGTCTTTGATATCCTCTAATGCGGAGGAAAGGGCAAGGGCCGCTTCCGCCATAGAGCCGATATCCCGGGTCAGGCTTTTGATATCCCCGCTTTCGGTTTCCCGGGAAGCCGCTTTGAAAAGCTTCTGGAGGGATGCGAGGCTGTCCTTTACGGATTTTTCCTGGGGCTGTAAGGTCTGGTATAAGTTTTCGTAATTCATTTCTCCTCATTTCTGCGCATACGGTGCGCTTTCTTATGTAGTTACACAAAGCTTGGGATGGAAAAAGTATGATTTGCTTTCATCCGTTGAAATGTGTGGTGATTGTGCCAAAAATGAAAAAATTTGGCGGATCATTTGGTAATAGTATATATGAAATAGCGGGGGTTTTCAATGGTTTTATTTTAAAAGAAACTATTCCAAGTAACAGTTCAGCCCAGGACTTTGCAC
>BLLT01000351.1 GCA_011958945.1 Lachnospiraceae bacterium
GTGGCGTAATTTCCTATAATATAAAAAAGCACAAAAAAAACCTATCCGATGCAAAGATAGGTTCTCTCCTTAATCCGTTACCAAATCTGTTACCATATTACAAAGCCTAACCAAGATCTACCATAACGAGATACATATATAAAAATAAAATATCTATTACAATAGAAGAAAAATTATCTATATAAGAAGGCACATGTTGATACCGATTAATGTTGGTTATAATTTTTTATTATAACTTTGTTACGTTCACAGCCTGAGGGCCTTTTTCGCCATTAATAACATCGAACTCAACAGCAGCGCCTTCTTCAAGAGATTTGAAGCCTTCCATATTAAGTCCAGAATAATGTACGAATACATCATTACCCTGCTCATCAGAGATGAAGCCGTAGCCTTTTTGGTTATTAAACCATTTTACTGTACCTTTGTTCATTTCAGATACCTCCAAAAAATTATATATATATCGTTAGAGATTTAACGATGTATTTAGAATAGCATATTTCAATCGAAATGTAAAGGAATAAATTTACTATTTGACGCTAAAATGTGCTTTTTTATATTAAAATAGATTTGCACAAATAAAAAGGCAATTATGCAAATACAAATGGGAATATCCATGGTAAATTAAAAAAGGATTGAAAACAATCCAATGTAAAATTCCCCTTTTACATGGGAAAAACACTTGCTTTCGAGTAAGTGTTTTTTCTGCGTTTATGGGAAAATGGACAGCAGCTTGATATTGAGGGCTGCAATACTGATAACTCAGAAAGAGAAAATGCTATGGAAGGCGATAAGGGATGAAAAAATTAAAAGGGTTTTTGAATGAGATTTTTATTGACGGATTGAGCGGGATGGCCTCAGGGCTGTTTGCCACGCTTATTATAGGTACGATTATCCAGCAGATAGGGAATTTAATATCAGGAGAGATGGGGAATTATCTGTTCCTTATTGGAAAAGTGGCTGCAGCGGTGACTGGGGCAGGAATTGGCTGCGGTGTGGCCGTAAAGCTGAAAGCAGGCCCGTTAGTGATGGTGTCGGCAGCTGTCACTGGCATGACAGGGGCATTTGCAAGTAAAATTATCGGCGGTTCCATTCTGGTGGATGGGGTGATATGTTTTGCAGGCCCAGGGGAGCCTTTAGGGGCATTTATCGCCGCAATTGTGGGGATTTACATAGGGCGTCTGGTAGCGGGAAAAACCAAGGTGGATATTTTGGTTACTCCTTTTGCCTGTATTGTATCGGGGGCGGCAATAGGGCTCATATTAGGGCCGCCGATTTCGGCTTTTATGACATGGCTGGGCTCTATTATAAATTGGGGAACGATTCAGGCTCCTTTTTTGATGGGGATTGTAGTATCGGTTCTGATGGGGATTATCCTTACGCTGCCTATCAGTTCGGCGGCTCTTGGCATTATTCTTGGGCTTGATGGGATTGCAGCGGGGGCGGCTACGGTTGGCTGCTGTGCTAATATGGTGGGGTTTGCTGTTGCATCTTTCCGTGAAAATAAAGTGAACGGCCTGTTGGCCCAGGGGCTTGGAACGAGCATGCTTCAAATCGGGAATATCGTGAAAAAACCGATAATCTGGCTGCCTGCCATTGCAACCAGTGCAATTCTGGGGCCGGTTTCCACCATTGTATTTGGGATGACAAACAACCCCACAGGGTCTGGCATGGGAACGGCAGGGCTGGTAGGGCAGATTAACGCCTATCAGACAATGACAGGAGGAGGGATGTCTTCCGGCAATGCGTTATTCCAGATAATCCTGATGCATTTTTTGCTTCCCGGCCTGTTGGCTTTTCTCATTTCTGAATTTATGAGGAAAAAGAAATGGATTAAGTATGGGGACATGAAACTTATGTACTGACACATGAACATGACAGTGCATTAGTTTGTTGGATGTTTTTAAAGCCTTGAACTGTTACAAAATCGTTATATAATTTTCAAATAAAAGTTGTATTTTGTGAGTTATTTATGGTAAAATAGGAAGAGTTTACTGGAGGTGACTTATTTTATGAAGCTGAAAACGCGAAAAAGTAAGAAAAGTTATACAGTAATGATAATCTCCGATTCGGCAAGGAACCAAAGAAAAGAATTTCATATCAATGCCGGATTGGCAGGAACAGTAATGTTAGGGTCTTTTCTTCTTCTGGTAGGCGTTGTCTGCTATGTAGTCTATAGTGTGATTACTTTATCCGATTCATTGGAACGGTTCAGGCTGCAGGCAGATCAGATTGTGAAGCTACAGGAAGAAATAGAGCAGCTGGAGGCAGAGGCAGAAGGGCTGAAGGCGGAAAAGGAGGAGATGGCGGAGCAGATAAATAATTTGAACGATACCGTAGATCAACATGCGCAAGTACAACAGGCACTGGCTGCGGAAGAGGAGGAGGCCCATATACCCAGAGGCTTTCCTTTAAGTGGAACAGCACAGTTAAAAACGGAAGAAACAGCGGATGACGATGAGGATGAGGGTATGCGCGCCCATGAAGACAGGAAGGAAGTCATTTTTGCTGCATCAGAAGGGATTAATGTAATAGCTTCCGGTACAGGGACAGTTTTATCTGTGGATGTGGATGTAGATTACGGGAATGTGGTCAGTATAGACCACGGAAACGGTTACATTTCTATTTACCGCAATAATGGTACTCCGGTAGTAAAAGCTGGAAATGAAATAACCAGAGGCGCTATTTTATATGTTGTCGGGGAAGATAATGCGGAACTGGGCTATAGTATCAGCAAAGACGATACATATATAGAGCCGATGGAAATGATTGAAATTAACGGTTAACCAAATAAAGAATAGACGAAATTGGAATAGGAGGATAACATGTTGGGGAGTAAAAATAAAAAAACGGCAAATGTAAATGCAAGGATAGGAAGCATTATCGGAGCAGATATGGTAGTGGAAGGAACGATTACTTCCAATGAAGCAGTACGCATTGACGGCAAGGTAAAAGGTGATGTAAGTTCCGAAGGGGCGCTGGTAATTGGCGATACCGGAATGGTAGTTGGGAATATTAAAGGTGCGGATATCATGATAGCGGGAACCGTAGAAGGCGACTTGGTTTCAGGCGGAAGGACAGAAGTGGCATCCACAGGCCGCATTATGGGCAACATTCAGACGAGAAGCCTGATTGTGGATGAAAATGCTATCTTCCAGGGCCAGTGTAATATGAACTCTGCCGGAACTAAAATGATAGAGGAAGTTGTGGAGTAATTTCGGTTTCATATAAGGTGGTATGGAAACCGTGCGGCGAGCAGGGAAAGAAAGTTTTCCCTGCTCGATTTAGCCGGATTCTTTGTTTTCCATTCTTGTAAACACCATTTCATAGCCGTCATTCCCGTAATTTAAAGAGCGGTTGACGCGGCTGATGGTGGCCGTGGATGCCCCGGTCTTATCGGCGATTTCCAGATAAGTTTTATGGTTCCTCAGCATGGATGCAACTTCAAACCGCTGAGAGAGAGACAATAATTCGTTGACGGTGCATATGTCTTCAAAAAAAGTGTAACATTCTTCTTTGTCTTTCAGGCTGAGAATAGCGTCAAACAGATAATCTACAGCATCTGTCCTTATTTTTTTGTTCATTCCTTATCCCCATTTCTGCGCTGCCTTTTGCGCTCAAATTTACCCTTCTGCATAAAGATTTACAGATGAAATATATTGTTATTTTACCATACTAAAGTTATAAAGTAAATAGAGACGCTGCCGGATTCCGCAACAGGGATAACAGTTCAGCCTTTCGGCTTCCCTGTTCCGGATTCTATGCTTTTTCAAACATCTGACTTGCCATGTGGTTTTGAATACTATATAATAAGGTGTAAAGAGGTTTTTTGACAGAAGAGAAAACGGTGCACTTGCTGCGCGGTTAGCAGCCAATGAATTG
>BLLT01000352.1 GCA_011958945.1 Lachnospiraceae bacterium
GTAAAGACGCAGATACGCCCTGTATTTTTGCAGGGGAAGACATATTTGTTTTCCCCGTCAGCCGCTTCTTTGTTTCTTTCATAAGCGGACATATCGATGGTTTTTACATAACCGAAACGGTCAATGAGGCACATCACTTCCATTTCTTCTATTTTCTTTTCCTCATAAACGGCTTCTTCCCCGTTTTCCACTACAGTACGCCGGGGCTGGCCATATTCTTTTTTTATGGCATCCAATTCATTCATAATTACCTGGGCCATGGAATCCCTGCGCTCCAATATATCTTCATACCGGTAAATATTAGCCATGGTTTCCTCATGTTCCTTGATTAAAGCTTCTAACTCCAGGCCGATTAATTTATATAAACGCATATCCAGTATGGCATTTGCCTGTTTCTCCGTAAATCGCAGCTGCGCCGCCATAACTTTGGATTCTTTTGATCTGAATTTTATGCCATCTATCTTCCCTTCCGTAAGGCAGCTTTTTACCATTGCCCGGTCTTTGCTGCCCCGGAGGATTTCAATGATTAAATCGATGACATTGCAGGCTTTTATCAGCCCTTCCTGTATTTCTTTCCGTTCCAGTTCTTTTTCCAGAAGGGTCTTATATTTCCTTCCGGCTACTTCAAACTGAAAATCAACGTTAGCCTTGATAACCTGTTTTAACCCCATAGTTTCCGGCCTGCCTCCGGAGATGGCCAGCATATTTACCCCGAAGGTGTCCTCCAGGCGGGTTTTTTTATAAAGCATGTTGATAAAGTTCTTTACATCCGCATCTTTTTTCAGCTCAATGACAATGCGGATTCCTTCCTTGGAGGACTGATTGGAAATATCCACAATATCCTGGGTCTTCTTTGTTTCAGCCAGCCCGGCCACATCGGAAAGGAATTTCCCGATATTGGCGCCAATCATAGGATAAGGGATTTCGGTAATGACAAGGTTGGTCTTTCCGCCTTTGGCCTTTTCTATTTCCACCTTACCCCTGATTTTTATTTTACCCATTCCGGTTTCATATATGGAAAGAAGATCATCTTTATTAATCACAATTCCCCCGGTAGGGAAATCGGGGCCTTTCACATACTTCATAAGTTCTTTTGTCGTAATTTCCGGGTCTTTCATATAAGCTTTGGCCGCATCAATAACCTCTGCCAGATTATGGGGAGGAATGCTGGTAGCCATACCTACGGCAATGC
This sequence comes from Lachnospiraceae bacterium, assembly GCA_011958945.1. GTDB lineage: Bacteria > Bacillota > Clostridia > Lachnospirales > Lachnospiraceae > Kineothrix. The sequence continues at coordinate 1,193 of BLLT01000352.1, forward strand.
CTTCGGAGCCGTTTACAAGGAGATTGGGCACTTTTACCGGGAGCACCGCAGGCTCTTTTTCCGTCTCGTCAAAGTTAGGGATAAAATCCACCACATCCTTATCCAAATCGGAAAGAAAAGCCTCCTGGGTAACTTTCTCCAGCCTGGCTTCCGTATAACGCATGGCTGCGGCCCCGTCCCCCTCGATATTGCCGAAGTTTCCATGGCCGTCGATCAGCGGCATCCCTTTTTTAAATTCCTGGGTCATCACCACCAGGGCTTCATAGATGGAACTGTCCCCGTGGGGATGATATTTACCCATGGTGTCACCTACAATACGGGCGCTTTTCCGGTAAGGCCTGTCATAGCGGATGCCCAATTCATGCATATCATACAGAGTCCTTCTCTGCACTGGTTTTAACCCATCCCTTACATCCGGCAGTGCCCTTGCAATAATGACGCTCATTGCATAATCAATATATGATTTCTGCATCACTTCCGAATATTCCGTTTTTATAATTCTGCTGTCTTCCATGGCAGAGTCCTCCTATTCCAGTACCGCAGGTTCCCATTCAGTATCCTTTTAAATATCCAGTTCCGCATCGGTGGCATGTTCGTAAATGAATGCTTTGCGCGGTGGCACTTCGGTGCCCATGAGCATTTCAGTTACTTCGGAAGCCATGCGGGCATCTTCGATTTCTACTAGTTTTAATAGTCTCGTCTCCGGGTTCAGCGTGGTTTCCCATAGCTGTTCGGCGTCCATTTCCCCAAGGCCTTTGTAACGCTGCAAGGTAAAAGGCCCCTTGTGGCGTTTGCGGTATTTTTCCAACGCCTTATCATCATATAAATATTCTTCCGCACCTTTGGCGGGCATGGCCTTATATAGGGGAGGCATGGCTATGTATACATGGCCTTCGTAGATGAGTTCCGGCATGAAGCGGTAAAATAAGGTTAACAGTAAGGTGGAAATATGGGCGCCGTCCACATCCGCATCCGCCATGATGATAATTTTGTCATAACGCAGCTTGGAAATATCGAAATCATTGCCGTAGCCTTCCGAAAAACCGCAGCCAAAAGCGTTAATCATAGTCTTTATTTCTGCATTTGCCAGTACTTTGTCGATGCTGGCCTTTTCCACATTCAAAATCTTTCCCCGAATGGGCAGGATGGCCTGGAAGGCACGGTTTCTTGCAGTCTTTGCGCTTCCCCCAGCAGAATCGCCCTCTACGATGAATATTTCGCATTTGGAGGCATCCCTGGATTCGCAGTTGGCCAGCTTTCCGTTGGAATCGAAGGAAAATTTCTGCTTGGTGAGCATATTCGTCTTCGCTTTTTCTTCCGTTTTACGTATCTTTGCAGCCTTTTCCGCACAGGAAATCACACTCTTTAAGGTTTCTAAATTGCGGTCAAAATAACGGACAATCTCTTCTCCCGTTACCTTGCTGACTACCTTTGCCGCATCTTGGTTGTCCAGCTTTGTCTTTGTCTGCCCTTCAAACCTGGGATCAGGGTGCTTGATAGAAACTACTGCCGTCATGCCGTTGCGCACGTCCGCTCCGGTAAAATTCACATCTTTTTCTTTTAAAATATTTAGTTCCCGGGCATAAGTATTGATTACGTTGGTGAACATCGTTTTATACCCGGTCAGATGAGTACCGCCTTCCGCATTGTAGATGTTATTGCAGAAGCCCAGTACATTTTCGTGGAACTCATTTACATACTGAAATGCTACTTCCACGGAGATATTTTCGTTTTCCCCTTTATAATAAATCACATCGTGAACTGCTTCCTTGGACTTGTTCATATCCTTGATAAAGCCAACTATGCCTTCCGGTTCCCTGTACTCCATACGCTCTGCCGGAGTTTTTCGCTTATCTTCGTAAATGATGGTTAACGTGGGATTTAAATAGGCCGTCTCATGCAGGCGGCTTTTCACTTCATCCTCTTTAAAACGGGTTCTGTCAAAAATTGTATCGTCAGGAAGAAAGTTCACCTTGGTTCCGGTCTCCCGGGTTTTTCCAATGATGGGAAGCAGCCCGTCTTCTAATTCAATCACCGGATTTCCCCTCTCATATTTATCTTCGTAAATAAAACCACCGTTTTTTACCTGGACGGTCAAATAGGTGGACAAGGCATTCACTACGGAAGAACCTACGCCATGTAACCCGCCGCTTGTTTTATAAGCGGAATTGTCGAACTTTCCCCCGGCATGCAGGGTGGTAAATACAAGACGTTCCGCACTCACCCCTTTTTCGTGCATCCCCACAGGAATGCCGCGGCCATTATCTTCCACGGTAGCCGAACCATCCGCTTCCAGTGTAACCTTTATCTTATCGCAATAGCCTGCCAGATGCTCGTCCACGGCATTATCCACAATTTCATAGATGAGATGGTTCAGCCCTTTATAGGAAACACTCCCGATATACATTCCCGGCCGTTTCCTGACCGCTTCCAGCCCTTCTAAAACTGTTATTTTTGAGGCATCATAGGTATCTGTTTTTGCCATTGTTTACATCCTTTCCACATCTGTGTTTCAAAAATCCATTTTGTAGTATAGCATATATTTTGTGGAAATAAAAGGGGAAAATACCGCATATAGTATCGTGTAAAAATCGATCAGGGAAGAGCCATCTTCTCCTACTCGTGCGCCGGGCGTCCGTCAGCTTGCTGACACATTTCATTTGGACGCCCGTGTGCATAAAAAGGC
>BLLT01000353.1 GCA_011958945.1 Lachnospiraceae bacterium
CTTGGGATATTCGGAAGTCTCCTCTTTATAGCGGCCGGACACGGAATTTCTTACGAAATGCCCATTCTCATCCAATAATTCATTAGCCTGGGCCACATGGTAATTATCTTCTTCATCCGCAGTCATATAAATAACTTCATCCGTAACGCGAGGATTAACCGGATCGGATTTATCAATCTTACGGTATGGTGCCTCTACAAAACCATACTCATTAATCCTTGCATAGCTTGCCAAAGAGTTAATCAAACCGATGTTAGGACCTTCCGGCGTCTCAATAGGGCACATTCTCCCATAATGGGAATAGTGAACATCACGCACCTCAAATCCCGCACGGTCCCTGGACAGACCGCCTGGCCCCAATGCGGAAAGACGTCTCTTGTGGGTCAGCTCACCCAACGGATTATTCTGATCCATAAACTGGGAAAGCTGGGAAGAACCAAAAAATTCCTTCACCGCAGCCTGTACTGGTTTGATGTTAATCAATACCTGCGGGGAAATCTCTTCAGCATCATGAGTTGTCATCCTTTCACGGACTACCCTTTCCAGCCTGGACAGACCGATCCTGTACTGGTTCTGGAGCAGTTCACCTACCGCCCTGATGCGCCTGTTGCCCAAATGGTCAATATCATCAGAGTTTCCGATGCCGTATTCCAAGTGAATATTATAATTTATGGAAGCAATAATATCTTCCTTCGTAATGTGCTTCGGTATCAGTTCATGCACGTTCTTCTGTATGGCTTCTGCCAGTTCTTCCGGGTTATCGCTGTAATCATCCAGAATCTGCGCCAGAACCGGATAATAAACCAATTCCGTGATTCCCAGTTCCCTGGGGTTGCAATCCACAAAATTCGTAATATCCACCATCATATTGGAAAGAACCTTAACATTTTTCTCTTCCGTCTGTATATAAACATAGGGAATCGCTGCATTTTGGATAGCATCCGCCAATTCCGCCTTCACCTTTGTTCCGGCCTCTGCCAGTATCTCCCCTGTAGATGTATCCACCACATCTTCTGCCAGCACATGGCCTCTTATTCTATTCTTAAATGCAAGCTTTTTATTGAATTTATATCTTCCGACTTTTGCCAAATCATATCTTCTGGGGTCAAAAAACATTGCGGTAATTAAGCTTTCCGCACTTTCCACGCTCAGAGGTTCGCCCGGACGTATTTTTTTGTACAGCTCCAAAAGACCCTCCTGATAATTTTCAGCAGTGTCTTTCCCAAAGCTTGCTTCAATCTTCGGTTCATCGCCGAACAATGCCCTGATTTCATCATTGGTACCTACTCCCAATGCCCTGATCAGCACAGTTATCGGCACTTTCCTTGTCCTATCTACCCGTACATAAAAAACATCATTGGAATCCGTCTCGTATTCAAGCCAGGCACCGCGGTTAGGGATTACTGTGGAAGAAAAAAGCCTTTTTCCTATTTTATCATGCCCAATCGCATAATAAATGCCAGGGGAACGAACCAGCTGGCTTACGATGACACGCTCCGCCCCATTGATTACGAACGTTCCCGTTTCGGTCATCAACGGAAGATCCCCCATAAAGATTTCGTGTTCGCTGATTTCTTCTTTTTCTTTATTATAAAGGCGAACCTTAACCTTTAACGGCGCCGCATAAGTTGCATCTCGTTCTTTGCATTTTTCAATCGAATACTTTACTTCCTTTTCACACAATTCGAAGTCCACGAATTCCAGGCTCAAATGGCCGCTGTAATCCGCGATCGGAGAAATATCGTCAAAGACTTCTTTCAAGCCCTCTTCGAGAAACCATCTATAGGAGTACTTCTGTACTTCTATCAGGTTTGGCATTTCCAAAACCTCTTTTTGCCGTGAATAACTCATACGTATATTTTTGCCTGCGGCAATGGGACGTATTCTGTTTTTTTCCATTGACATTTCACCCCGTTCTTTATGATTTTGAGCCTATTTACCGGTGATTTACATATCTGGTACTCTAATTTCGCTGTGTTCTTATTCCCGAAAGCTATGAATCAAGTGTCACGTTTGCCCAGATATGGGGCATCTGCCGCGCATCTTGACCCGCATAAAATTAGAGTAAGGACACCTTACCACAATAGTGCATCATCCATTCTACTACAAATAATTGGAGGCGTCAAGAGTTTTTTCCGGGAATCAAGCGGAATCAAACGAGCCTAACTTTTTAAGGCCGCTTTTAAAGCACCTTTTGTCAACTAAAAAGAACCGATACCCGGAACACCTATGTGGTGCGTCCTTGTACCGGTTCTTTTATCCGATGGATGTGGCCTGGGAAGTTTCAACCCCCTATGGGATAACCCTTTCCCTCCGCCACTCATTTCGCTCCGATTATTTAATGGTAGCTTTAGCGCCTTCTGCTTCCAGTTTACTCTTCACTTCTTCAGCTTCTTCCTTGGATACGGCTTCCTTCACCATCTTAGGAGCGGAATCAACAAGGTCTTTTGCTTCTTTCAGTCCGAGGCCTGTAGCTTCACGAACTACTTTGATAACTTTAACTTTGTTCGGGCCTACTTCTGTAAGTTCTACATCGAATTCTGTCTTTTCTTCTTCTGCTGCGCCTGCATCAGCTGCTGCTGCAACTACCACACCTGCTGCTGCGGATACGCCAAATTCTTCTTCACATGCTTTTACTAAATCATTTAATTCTAAAACTGTTAACTCTTTGATAGCATCAATAAGTTCCTGAGCTGTTAATTTTGCCATTATTGTTTACCTCCATGATTAAATTTATATTTTACATTGTATTCCGTTGTATTGGGCTGTCCATCCTATGGGCATCCCGTCAATGCAGTTCTTTACTCTGCCGGAGTTTCTTCCGCCGGTGCCGCCTCTGCGGGCGCTTCTGCCGGTGCTGCTTCTTCTGCAGCAGCCTCTGCCTGCGCTTCTGGAACTTCACATGCAGCTGCACCGCCTTTTTCTGCCAGCTGGTTCATAACGCGTGCGAAGTTTGTAATCGGAGACTGCAAGCTTCCGAGCAGCTTGGAAATAAGTTCTTCCCTTGAAGGAATCTTCGCGATATCCATGATTCCTGCCGCATCATAAGCAATACCTTCAACCATCCCGCCTTTTACTTCCAGTTTGCTGGCTTCCTTCGCAAATTTACACAAGATCCTTGCCGGTGCTGTTGCATCCGAATTAGAAATTGCAATTGCGCTGGGGCCTTCCAAATATGGAGTAAGCGCTTCATAATCAGTTCCCTTAAACGCGAAATTCATCATCGTGTTTTTGTAAACCTTGTAAGTAATCCCTGCTTCACGCAGTTCCTTACGAAGCCTTGTGTCCTGTTCTACCGTAAGGCCGCGGTAATCCACAAGAACAATCGACTGTGCATCCTTAATGTTTTCGGAAATTTCCTGAACAACAGGCTGCTTCAATTCAATTTTTGCCACTTTCTTTACCTCCTTATAGATTTGTACGGAACCGGCATTCCTGCCAGCCCTTCTTTGCCGAAAGGAGTTTTCTATATCTACAAAAAAACCTTCCCGCCTGGAAAATCCCAAAGACAGAAAGGTATAAAGTCAGAACAAGTCCACTCTTTTCCTCGGTAGGCGTTTTCGCTTACGCTGCCAATGCAGCACCTACTGTCTTCGGCCCGGCCATTCCCCTGTTAGAATAGCCTTTATTACTATACGATAAACATCGCATATTGTCAAGCATCTATGAAAATTTTTTGACCGGACCGGTAACAGTTCGTTACTGTTCGCTCCGTTCCAGCAACAGGAAAAAATCCATGCTAAATTTGCTTCGCAGCTGGATTTTTGATTTTCAAGCCGCACATTTTCCCGCGGAATACACAGTTTGGCGCATTCCTGACCTGTGAACAGCAGCAACAGTTCAGCCTTTCGGCTTCCC
>BLLT01000354.1 GCA_011958945.1 Lachnospiraceae bacterium
TTTTTAATGTGGGAAGTTTGAGTTAAATAATATTGTGCATTGAGAGCGAGGAGGAATGAGAAATGCTGAAAACAGGTCTTGTATTTGGTGATAATATGGTCATTCAGACAGCAAAACCTTTTGTGATATGGGGAACAGCAACACCAGAAACTCTTATAGATATTTCTATTCAAGACAAATCTTCGACTTGTATCGCAAATGAACAAGGAGAGTGGAAAGCTGTACTCTCCCCTTTGGAAGTGTCTGCGCATGAACAGCTTCTTATCCGGAGTGGGCAAGAGACTCTCCGCTATGACAATGTGGCGGTTGGGGAAGTATGGCTAGCTGGAGGCCAGTCGAATATGGAATTCTATATGCGCTACGAAGAAAATTATGAAGAAGCACTGAAAACAGTTGAAAATCCGGATATTCGTTTTTTTGATTATCCGGAGGTATGTTACGAAGGTCAGTATGAAGATTATGACTACAGTCGATTTGGATATTGGAGACGTTGTGATGCAGAAAACCTGGAATACTATTCCGCAGTTTCTTACTACTTTGCAAAAGAACTGCAGGGATGTTTGAATGTTCCGGTGGGGATTATTGGCTGCAACTGGGGTGGAACACCTGCCTGCGCATGGATGTCAGAGAAATCCGTAAAGACAGCTGGTTTCGAATGGTGGTCAAGTTACGAACAGCAACTGAATAATTTGGATATTGACCAGTATAAAGCTGCTTATAAACACAATATTGTTAATGATCGGACTAATCCATTTGAAGGCTTCAACGAGGTTGCCATGCGTGTGGTACCAAGAGAGCAGCAGTTAGCAATTATGGAAACCTTTGGAGGAATACCGACTATTACCTGTGGACCCATGGATTCCTGGAGGCCTTCTGGATTATATGAATATATGCTTAAGAAGCTGGCTCCTTATGCTATCCGAGGTTTTCTATATTATCAGGGAGAAAATGATGACCCTAAAGCTCATCTGTATGAATGTATGATGACTGCGTTGATTCAGGATTGGCGTGAACTCTGGCACGAAGAGTTACCATTTTTACTTGTTCAGCTTCCTCCTTTTGAAGCATGGCTTGCATCCACAGCAGAGCACTATCCAGTACTTCGCAGGGCGCAAGATACCGTATCTAAAACCATTCCAAATGTATGGTTAGCCTCAATCGGAGATGTGGGAATGCGCTTTGACATTCATCCTAAAAACAAACGTCCAGTTGGGCAGCGTCTGGCATATCTGGCTGAAAATCATGTATACGGAAAGCATGAAATTACCAGTGATGCGCCGGAACCTGTAGGTTTTCAATGTGACGGAACAGGTATTTTGATAACATTTCGAAATGTTTCACAGTTTGAGCTCCGTGGGGATACTGTAAAAGCACTCAGTATATATTCTGGCAGTAAAGAACTTTCTCCGGACAAATACCATGTAGAGGTAGGAAATGATTACTGGAAGATTACGGGTGATCTTCTGCTGTCTGAACAACTGCACCTAAACTTTGCGGAAACAAACTATTATGAGCTGAATTTGTTTAATGAAGCAGGAATTCCGCTCAAACCCTTCGCTATGGATCTAACATAAGAGCTTAATTGTGTATGTATAATCTTACTCAAAATCATAAGCAAATGAGATTGGAGGTATTGTTATGACAAATAACAAAGGAAAAGTATCGGTAGAAAACACAAAGGCTACCTCAAATAATAAAAGCAACGGCAATTTTGGAAAACAAGGGTGGATATTTATCATCTATGGCATGCTCACATTTTTTATTACCACTGCTGTAAGTGACAGCATTAACAACCTATCGCTTCCGGCATTTTGCGAGAAATACGGATGGAATTATGCTAATCTTCTTTCACTGCGTTCAATTTACGGATGGGTTACGATTATTCTTATGGTCATCTTTGGGCATTTACTACATAGGAGATCAGCCAAAAGAGGCGCTATGATTATAGGAGTGATTTATGCAATATGTCTCTTTATATATCCACACATTACAACATCTACGCAGTTTATGGTTTTTTTCTTTTTTTTGGCGGTAATTGCAACTGTATGGCCTCAGCAGTTTAATGCAATTATTACGTCCAACTGGTTCCCAAGAAAAAAAGGCGCTGTAATTGGATGGACAACGATTGGCCTGCCAATTGGTTCAGGTTTTGGTATTGTGATCTACAGCGCCCTATCTGGTAATATCGGAATGGTCGGAACTCATTATATATATGCTGCAATAACACTCGCCTGTGTAATCATATGTGCATTTTTCGTTTCTGACTATCCGGAACAAAAAGGATGTTACCCAGATAATGACAAAACTATGACTAGAGAAGAAGCTGAAAAAGATCTGAAAGAAGGGATTGAATTAAGCAAAAACTCTATCTGGACTAATAACAGACTTCTTAAAACAAAGGAAGTATGGCTGGTCAGCATATCCTGTGGCATTATGGCATTGTTTGCAACGGGTGTTATGGCACAGATGATGCCAAGGCTTTTGGATCTTGGCTATCCACAGCAGATGGCAATTATTATGATGACAGTTGCTGCACTGTTGGGAGGTGTTGGAAGTGTTGTAGTTGGTATCATAGATTCACATTTTGGACCAAAGAAGACAATAATTTTTTGTACATGTAATCGCCATTGTTGCATGTGTACATCGGGTGGAGCTTTTTCTTCTTTTATTGATAGAAAATGACAGCAAATTCGCATCGCACGGGTATAATTCAGCTGATATATATATTTGCAGCCAACTTTCTGCTTGACAACCACATTAGTCGCTATAATCCCACAGAAATTATACAGAGTCATTCTTGACCATATTTCCTGCACAATATATTCTGGTTTCTTTGCATGAAACCGTGTTAATCCTAATGCATATTTTAACTCGCGAAAAGGGGTTTCTATTCCCCAGCGTTTCGCATATAGCTGTTTGATTTCACCAGAACTAAATTTTTCTTGTGGCAGATTTGTAATAATACATTCATAAGAGTCTTGCGAGATTGGAAAACGCACTACTCTCATTTTTATTTCGTAAAACTTATTAAAATGCAGGTCAAGATAATCAAAAGGTGTTTTTTTCATAATAATTCTGTATTTTTGGGGATTTGCTTTTACTTCATTTGTCAGCTTTTTTGTGTGTGTAAGATTAACCCATTCGTCAAATTCATCACCCTCTGGCAGCATTGTTAGTTTCGAAGCTATTCCATTACTTGTTACATCTTTGACGCGTATTAAGTAATACATTCCTTTATGTCCCGCATGAGCAAATATATTGTAGTTCTCATAACCCCTGTCTGCGATAAAAACAGCAGGCTGGCCACGGTATCTGTCAATCAATTCACACATGGCACTATTTTCATTTTCCAATCGGGCAGGTTGGATAATTGCATCTGTGTACCTTCTGCCGCATAAATCATAAAAAGCGTTTAAATGCAGCTGGTTGAAGCCTTTGCTGTCAGGAAGCGGTTGAAAATAGGTTGTTCCATCTTTAGGGTTGCAGGCAATGCATAAATCCGAACCATCACAGGCAATTAATCTAAGTCCTTTATATGTAGCATTATCATTAAAAGATTTAGTGAATTCTTGAAATAAGAACTCAAATGCTTCTGGCAATATCTGTGCCCTGCGCTGGTTAAATGCTGAATCCGATGGCGTGGGACTGTCAAAATCAAAATATTCCAGCAATCCATCCCTTAATGCTTTGCCCCCCATTGTAAGCATAAACTTCATTATCCCTTCAAATGACCACTTCTTTTTACGTGAAAAATCCGTTTCTGGATTCTTTGTAAACAACCAACGGTAAGAATCCATCCCTGTAATAATGGATAATAGTTTTTGCTTTACCTCTGTAGAATAATTCATTGTGTAATC
>BLLT01000355.1 GCA_011958945.1 Lachnospiraceae bacterium
ACCCATACTTTACTCCATTTCTGCGCGGCTTTTGTAACCCGGCATTTCCGGGGCTTTACGCTTATCAAGTTTGCGGGTGCCGCGCAGACACAAACTTGGAATTGAAAATTTTCAATCTTTACCTCATTTCTACACATTCTGTTTCCGTTATTACCATATCCACCTTTTTATCATGAATATCCGCTGGGATTTCTCTTAGCAGCTGACATGCGAAGCATACTCCTATTGTCTTTATGAATGGGTATCCTTTATTGCCGCTTTTCGGATATTGACTGCCATTACTTTTCTCACATCCGCTGTCATTTTTTCCCTGGCATCTGTCGCTGCTTCTTTCCCGGCTACCATTGCTTCTTTCCTGATATCCGCTGCTTTTTTCCAGGTATCTGTCATAATAACCCTTTCCGTAGCCTATCCGATTTCCTTCCTCATCGAATGCGCTCCCCGGCAGAATCATCAGGCATTTTTTCCCCTGGCTTTTATCTAATTGAAAGCGCCTTTCGTCCCTGCCCTGCGGTTCTTTAATTCCACGGTATCCTTCCTCTAACTCCTCACTGGAAAGGATTTCATAAAAATTCATCCCTTCGCCTTCCACCCTGGGACAATAGACCTTTTTTCCCTCCGCAAAAGCATTTTGTATCAGGCTTTCCGTATCCACCTCGCTCCTGTAAGATATATAGGCGAGTAAAATATCCGCTTCCTTATACCATAATGTTTCCGTCACCCGTGCCATGATCTTAGCGCTTTTTCCTTTCCGCTCCTGTATCTGCATGGCATCCCGCAAGGCCAGCATCCTTTGCCTAATGCGTGCTTTTGTCTCCATACCTTTCCCCCAAATTCGTAACGGTACCATCCTTTTCCTGAATATCTATATTATTCAGCTGCCCCCTGAGATTTGCGCGTATGTTGGCGATGTACTCACTCCGCAAGGACGCCTGCTCCTTTTTTTCTTCTTCCGTCAGGCCTTCCGCCTTAGCTTTGTGATAAAGTTCATTAATCCGTGCAATCTTCTTTTCCAAACTATCCATTGTCCATCTTCCTCTCTTCCTTTTCTTATTCTTAGGAATGCATCTGCTCCACAAAGCCCGGCAAATCAAAATAAGTATCCTGCCGGCCTACAAACAGAGTGCCGATGTCCTGCCCATCCAAAATACGGTGCAGCACTTTAATATCTTTGCTATTGGCAATTACCATGTCAATATGCGAGCACGTGGCTATTTTCGCCGCAATCAGTTTCGTATTCATTCCTCCGGTTCCCACATCGCTTCCGGTAGAGGGTTTTCCCATTTCCATCAATTCATCGCTTAGTTCCTCCACTATCCGTATAAACCGGGCATTCTTATTTTTTCTTGGGTCATCGGTATACAGCCCATCAATATCCGAAAGAAGTATCAGCAAATCAGCCCCCACCAAAGCTGCCACAATAGCGGAAAGGCTATCGTTATCGCCAAATTCGATTTCGTAAGTAGCGACCGTATCATTTTCATTCACAATAGGGATAACCCCCAGCTTAAACAGCTCCGAAAAGGTGTTATGGGCATTATAGCGGTTTAGGTTATCCACGATTGTATTCTTTGTCAATAGTATCTGGGCAGCCACCTGATTATATTCCGCAAAAATCTTTTGGTAAATCATCATCAGCCTGGCCTGGCCCACTGCAGCGCATGCCTGCTTTTCCGCGATCTCCTTATCCCCGGCCTGGCCGAATTCTTTTAGATGCACCGCTTTCTTTCCCACGGCGATTGCCCCGGAAGTCACCAGCACTACATCCATCCCACGGTTTCTCATATTGCAAAGTTCCCGTACAAGAACATCCAATTTCGTATAATCCAAATCCCCGGTTTCCGGATGCTGCAGCGAAGACGAACCGATTTTGACCACGATTCTCTTCTTATCCTTTAACAATTCCCTATACTTCCCACAATTCCCGTCACTTTTCATCACAAATCACTTTACTCCTTTGCGTCTGATATTCCCTGGCTATTTGCTCTGCTATCCGAATGCCGTCCATTGCTGCTGACATAATACCGCCCGCATAACCGGCGCCTTCCCCGCATGGGAACAAACCTCCAATTTCCGACTGTCCATTTTCCCCCCTATGGATTCTCACCGGAGAAGAAGTCCTGCTCTCTATCCCCGATAATATGACTCCATCCGCCGCAAAGCCCGGAATCTTCCTGCCAAATGCCTCCATACCTTCCACAAAAGCCCGGTTCAGCGCATCCGGCATAATATTATGGGCTTTTGCAAACTGCCACTGCCCTTTTATCCGGGGCATATATTGTCCATATGTGCCGTCATAGCCTGTATCTTTTTTCTCCCCCCATACAGCCCTTTTAAAATCCCCGTAGTATTCCACGGGCACCTTCCCATTTCCTATTTCGTATGCCCGCTCCTCCAGTCTTCGCTGGAATTCTATCCCTCCCAAAGGATGGGAACTTCCATAATCCTTTGGCGTAACGGATACGATAATCGCGCTATTGGCATTTTGCCCATCCCTCCTGCTATAACTCATTCCGTTTACCGCCAAATGGCCTTCCTCGGAAGAAGCATTTACCACATAGCCGCCCGGACACATGCAAAAAGAATATACCCCTCTCCCATCCTTTGCCTTTGCTGTTACTTTATATGCTGCCGGAGGAAGGTATCCCGGCCGTTCCATACCATACTGAATCGAATCTATCAGTTCCTGCGGATGCTCCGCCCTCAGCCCTACGGCAAAAGCTTTCGCTTCCATAGATACCTTTCTTTCATACAACATTTGAAAGGTATCCCTGGCGCTATGCCCAATAGCCAGCACGGCCACATCCGTTTCTATCCTCGCTTTTTTTCCTTCTCCCTTTTTCCCTTTTTCCCTTTTTTCCACTATTAAAGCTTTTATCCGGCCGTTCTCTATGCACAAGTCCGTCACCTTCGTATTAAAATGTACTTCTCCGCCATGGGCGATGATCGTTTCGCGCATATTTTTTACCACATTTGTCAAAATATCCGTTCCGATATGGGGCTTCCCATCATATAAAATATCTTTTGGCGCACCTGATGTGACAAAAATGGATAGGACTTGCCGGCTTCTGCCATCCTTATCCTTCACTAAGGTATTCAGCTTTCCATCGGAAAAAGTGCCGGCGCCCCCTTCCCCGAACTGTATATTGCACTCCGTATCCAGCCTCCCCGTTTTCCAGAACTCCTCTACCTTTTCACATCTGTGCTCCACGTCCATTCCCCGTTCCAGTAAAATGGGACGATACCCATGAATTGCCAGCATATACCCGCAAAACAGCCCCGCGGGCCCAGTTCCTATAATAACCGGCCTGTGCTCCTTTTTTATAACCATGCTCCTTTCCAAAACAGATTGAAAATCTTCAATTTTCAATCTTTCCCCGCCGGAAGACGGAAATCGATATCTGGCAGGCTCCACCACGCTTATTTGGCTGCCTTTTGCCCTCTTTATCACTTCATTTTCATTCAAGCCTTCTACATCTACCGTATAAGAATAGAAAATCACAGGTTTCTTTCTCGCATCCAAAGAACGCTTTACGATTTCATATGTAAACTCTTCTTTATCCTTTAACTTTAATAGTCTTTTTATTTTGCTTTTCAGCAGTTCCTCTTCCCTTTCAGCCAATGCCGGCCCTGCTTTTAAATTTATCTGATTGATTCGAATCATATTTGTCCACTTTCCCTCACCGTTTTGTTCATACACGTAAAAAGCTGTCCATGTATAGGACAACCTTTCACATTTCGCACATTCTATACCATCTTTTCCCTATGCCATCTTTTTTTGCAATTCATTTTAGTATAAGAAGTATAGCATATCATCCGGGAGGTGT
>BLLT01000356.1 GCA_011958945.1 Lachnospiraceae bacterium
GCCGTGAGGAAGATAAAATGCTTAAGGAGCCCCTTAAAAAACGATGGCTTATCATCCGCCAATCTGACACGCCAGCCCGGATTCCTGTTCCGCCGCCCGTTTCAGCCCTTCCATCTGCTCTGCCCCAGGCGGAAGTATCTCTTTCATCAGATACTTCCTGTCCAAACCGTCATATTTATCCTGCCCCAGCCGATGGTAGGGAAGAAGGTGTATCTTTTCTATTCCATAGCTTCCCGTCTCATATTTTTCCATTCCCGAACAGGAGATTCCCGTCCTATGCCCGCCTATCCTGCAGGCTTCCTCATCCAGTTCCTTCGCATACCTGGCTATGGCCCGGATTTCTTCCTCGCTGTCGTTAAACGTGGGAATCACCGGTATCCGTATGCTCAGCCTGACCTGGCCGGAGCATGCAATCTTTTTGGCATTTTCCAGCATCAGTTCATTGCTTTTTCCCGTAAATTCCTTATGCTTGGCCGGATTCATATGCTTAATATCCAGCAAATAATGGTCCAGATAAGGCAAAATGCTTTCAATCACTTCGTATTTCGCACATGCCATACTCTCCATGGCCGTATTAATGCCCCTCTCCTTCGCCCCGCGCAGCAAATCCCTGGCGAACTCCGGCTGGCAAAGGCTCTCCCCGCCTGACAGCGTAAGCCCTCCCCCGGAACGGTAATAGTATGGCCTATCCTGCTCCACTATCTCCATCACTTCATCTACCGTCACATCCCGGCCGATAATTTTGGATTCCCCCGAAACCTTCATCGTCTGAATGGCATATTCCTGGGATTCCGGGTTGCAGCACCATCTGCACCTGAGCACACAGCCCTTTAAAAATACAATGGTGCGGATACCGTCGCCGTCATGGATGGAAAATTTCTGGATATCAAAAATACGCCCTTTTGTCTGCCTATATGCTTCCATTTTATCGTTCTCTCATTTCTCAGCTTTTATCATTTACATGCAGCCTGCCCAAATCGCCTGCAGTTCCAAAGCCCCCTGGCCAGGCTGCGCCCGTCCTGCCGCCTTATACGCCGAACCCCTGCTCCGTCCTGTTGATAATATCATCCTGCAGGGAACGGGACAAAGTAGTAAACAGCGCGCTGTATCCTGCCACCCTTACAACCAAATGTTTATATTTCTCCGGATTCTTCTGGGCATCCAGCAGCGTCTCCCTGCTGACTACATTAAACTGCATATGGCTGCCCTTCTGGTCAAAATATGCCCGTATCAACGCCACGAATTTTTCCAGCCCTTCCCTGCCGCTCAGGGCGGAAGGATGGAACTTCTGGTTAAAAAGCGTTCCGTTGGAAGCGATGTAATGGTCCAGCCTTGCTACCGAATTGGCTGCCGCCGTAGGGCCGTTCACATCCTTGCCTGCCGAAGGGGATACCCCGTCCGCCACCGGCGTACCGGCCAGCCTGCCATCAGGGGTCGCCCCCGTCTGCGCCCCCAAAGGCACATTGGCCGACACCGGATAAAGCCCGGCCTGATAAATACCGCCCCTTGGATTTTTGTATTCCTGCAAAGGCCTTGTATAAGTATAAGCCACATCCCTGGCAAAAGCATCCACTTCAGGAATGTCATTTCCAAATTTGGGCACCTCATCGATTAATTTTAACAGCCTCTCCCCGTTTTCCTTTATTGCGGGCATCTGGGAGGTTTCGATTACCGTCTTCATAATAGCGGCAATTTCTTTTTCCCCGATTTCCTGCCCTGCCGCTTTCAGCCCGGAAGCAATCTGGGCCGTCATATCCCCTATCATTTCTTTTGTCAGGCCTTTCCCGTAATTGGTAGCCAGCGCCTCCTTAAACTCCTTCAATGTGGCCTTATGCTCCTCAAACACAAGCGTTTTCACCGCATACAGCGCATCCGCCATATTCGCCACGCCAAAGCCCTGAGGGCCGGTAAAGTTATAAACGGCCCCGCCTTCCTGAACGGTCAGTCCCCGCTTCATACAGTCGTCCACCATGCAGGAAAGGAACGGCAGCGGACACCTTTGGGCATGGGCCACATCAATGGCATTGTCCGCATTCACCAACAGTTTAATCATATAGTTCATCTGCTCTTTATAAGCATCGTAAAATTCTTCAAAATCCTTCATTTCTTCCACAGGCTTGGTCACCACGCCCACCTGGACGCCCTTATCCATCCCCTGGGAAAATACCAGTTCCATCGGACGGCACATATTGAAAAATGCCGCATCGTGCCACCCCTCCGTTTTCCCCGCCTTCTGGGGTTCCACACAGCCGATAATATTATATTCCCGCGCATCCTTTAAAGTCAGCCCTCTGTTTAACAGCGCCGGGATAATCACCTCGTCATTATAATAAGCAGGAAGTCCCACGCCCGTCCTGGTCAGTTCCGCCGCCTTAATCAGGAACTCATGAGGCGTGCCGTTCCATACCCTGACCGAAAAGGAGGGCTGGGGCAGCTGCACATGCATGGAAGCCTGAATGGTCATAAAGGACAAATCGTTGGTCACATCCACCCCATCCCCGTTCTGCCCTCCGGCAATCAGGTTCTGGAACAGGCTGTAGCCCGCAAAGCCCTCTGCGGAAGCCGCATCCCTGCATTTATTCAAATCGTTTAGTTTTACCCAAATACAATCAATCAGTTCCTGAGCGAATTCCCTGCTCAGTACCCCTTTCTTCCTGTCCGCCTCATAATAAGGGTACATATACTGGTCAAAGCGCCCCGGGGAAATGGAATGCCCGCTGGATTCCAACTGCAAAAGCTGCTGCACGAACCAGAAAGACTGGCAGGCCTCATAAAAGCTTTCCGCCCCCCTGGCAGGCACTTTGCTGCAATTTTCACTGATTTTTAACAGTTCCGCCCGCCTAGCGGCATCCCTGCACTCCGATGCCATCTGCTTTGCCAGCTCCGCATATCGGTCAGCATAAGCGATAACCGCATTGCAGCTTATGATAACCGCTTGGAGAAAACGGGATTTTCTCGCATAATCCCCGTCGCCAAAATCGCATTCGGAAAGCAGCTTCTGCGCTTCGGCACGGATTCCCTCATAACCGATCGCCAGAACCTTCTCATACTGCACCGTCACATGCCCCACTCCATTATAAAAATAATTTCCCGGGGTGAACATATTGTGAGCCATGGCAGTCAGCGTCTCCGGCTCCATATAGGAAGTGGCCAGATCGCTTGTGGTTTTCCCCTTCCAGTAGCCGTTTGCTTCTTTGATTTCACGTTTCGCCTGTTCCGATATGTAAAAAGGGTCAGCGCTGCGGGCTGCCACCGTATCGAATTCCCCTTCCAGCCATTCATAAGAAAATTCCGGATATGTCTGGCATCCCCTGGGGGCAATGGTACTGCTTCCTACCACCAGTTCATCCTCCCGGATAATAATCGGTATATTCTCTAAAATATGGGCAAATGCTTTCGCCCGCCGTATAATGATTGGCTCATTTTCCGTTTCCTTATAGGATTCCGTAATCAGCTTCGCCCTGGCCGATTCGATTTCCGGCATCTTGGCAAACAGATGGGCTACCAGCCTGTCTATCCTTTCTGTTTTCTTGATATCCGTAACCTCGTATTGATATAACCCCATAACTCCTGTTTCTCCTTCCGCTGCTTCCTTTTTTAACCCTATTTCTGTACATCTTCTGCGGCCCGGCATTGCCGGGCTTTTCCCATGGCATAATTTGTGAATGCCTGTTGAATCTTTTTTCGATTTATTCCCTTTCCTTACTTTGCCTTTTACTCTTATTCCACTTACCTATGCTTCATTATAAACATATTTTTTCCAAAAGTCAATCAATCCAACATATTTTTTGTTGTTTTTATGTTGTTTTTTATGTTATT
>BLLT01000357.1 GCA_011958945.1 Lachnospiraceae bacterium
GAAAATTTTCAATTTTCAATCTTATCCCCATATCTCTTAAAACTCCATTCCTATAGCATCCAACGGAACGAAATGGGGCGCACCTTCTTCCCCGGTGTCAGCATAGGTATCTTCACGGACAATTTCTAAGGCAAATGGGGAAAGTTCTGCCCCGTTTGCCTTTAAAAAGGCTTCCATCACCAACCCGGGTTTCACGTTCCCGGAACTGCTGGCATTTACCAGCATATGAACGGCCCCGTCTTTTTCCTCTTCCGATAGGGATAGGTGATAAATAAAAGGCTTCAAATCCAAGGTGGCCTGGCTCTTTTTCGTTTTTTTGGTCACCACAATGGAAGGGCTGCTGCAAAAATCCAGGAAGCGGCTTTTCCAGTCAAATTCCGGCTCGTAACCTTTCCGGAAGCGGACCGTATACTTGGCCGCAGCAACGCTGGCCATAGCGTTTTTGGCGCCTTCCGGAAGCCTGGTTACGCTAAGGATTTCCAGTCCTTCCACCATAGTTTCATTGAGCCGCTTTTTCATATCTTCTGCGCCGGCATGTGTTTTTATTTCCACATCCAGATATTCCCCATTGCTGGTAAGCCCCACGCCCAGGGGGGCCGCAAAGGACATAATCTGGTGAGGGCTGAACCCTTCCGAATAAGCGACATCAATGTCTGCTCTGCGGAGTGCTTTCTGGAAATATCTCATAACATCCAGATGTCCGATAAAACGCATTGCCCCCCATTTGGCAAATTTAATCCTTGCTTTCATTTCAGTTTCCGCATCCTTTCGTAATTTAAAGCATAGTTATTTTCGAGCGAATAGGTGAATGGCCTTTCCCCTACTCGCTGCGAGAACCGTGTGCCGCATAACGGCTTGTCTCCTCTGCACGGGGCTGATCATAAAAGCAAACCCCGCCGCCGAAACGGTTGGCGCCGCATCCCTGGCATTTGGCCCGGCAGTTAGGGGAGACCGTTTCCTCCAATGCTTTTTTCCATTCCCTCTTTAAAAATTCTTTGCTCACACCGCAATCCAGGAAATCCCAAGGGAATATTTCCTCCAGTTCCCGTTTTCTCGTGGTATAGAAATCAATATCAATTCCCAGTTCATCAAAGGCGTCCATCCAGAGTTCCCCTTGAAAGAATTCGCTCCAGGCATCAAAAATGCACCCCTTTTCGTAAGCTCTTTCTATCACATCGGCAATTTTCCGGTCACCCCTGGCAAATACGCCTTCCAGGACGCTGATATCCGCTTCGTGCCAATTATATTTTATGCTCTTCTGGTTCAGCTGCCCTTTGATGGCTGTACGGGTAGCATACGCTTTTTCAAGGAATTCCTCTTTCGTGCACATAGAAGCCCACTGGAAAGGGGTAAAGGGCTTGGGGATAAAGAAAGAGGTACTGGCAACAATCTGTACTCTTCCGTTAACTCTTTTTTCCTTCGGAACGGTTTCATAAAAGACAGCGGCGATCTTATTGGACAGTTCGGCAATCCCTCTGATATCCTCCTCCGTTTCGGTGGGCAGGCCAAGCATGAAGTAAAGCTTCACCCTTGTCCAGCCGCCCTGGAAAGCAAGGGCAGCCCCATTTAAAATCACCTCTTCTGTAAGCCCTTTATTAATCACATTCCGCAGCCGCTGGCTTCCTGCCTCAGGTGCAAAAGTGAGGCTGCTTTTTTTCACATCCTGTACTTTGCTCATCATATCCAGCGAAAAGGCATCGATCCGAAGGGAAGGGAGGGAAATGTTAATTTTTTTCTCCCCGCACTTTTCTATCAAAAAATCAATTAATTCCGGCAGCTTGGAATAATCGCTGGAACTTAAGGAACTTAACGAAATTTCCTCATGCCCTGTATTTTGCAGCATGGCAAGGGCATAGTTCTTTAACATGTCCAAATCCCTTTCCCTCACCGGGCGGTATATCTGCCCGGCCTGGCAGAAACGGCAGCCGCGGATACAGCCCCTTTGTATTTCCAGCACTACCCTGTCCTGGGTCACTTTAATAAAAGGAACCACCGGTTTTTCAGGATAATAGGTATGGGAAACGTCCATCTCCACTTCCTTCACAATCCGTTCCGGAATCCCTTCCTGCGTAGGTTTCATAGAGCGGATGGTTCCATCCTCATGATATTCCACCTGATAAAATAAGGGCACATACATGCCGGGAACTTTTGCCGCTGCCCGAAGGAACTCCTCCCTGGACATTTCCTGTTTCCTGCATTCCTTATACAGATCCAGCAAATCCCGGTAACGGGTTTCGCCCTCGCCGATATAAAATATATCGAAAAAGGGTGCTATGGGCTCCGGATTATAAACACATGGCCCGCCCCCAATCACGATAGGGTGACTCCAATCCCTGTCCGTTGCCCGCAGGGGAATGTGGGCTAAGTCAAGAATCTGCAAAATATTAGTGTAGCACATTTCGTATTGAATGGTAATGGCCAGAAAATCCATATCCTTCACAGGTTCCTGGGATTCCAACGCAAAAAGAGGGATACTTTCCTCCCTCATTTTTTTATCCAAATCCACCCAGGGCGAATACACCCGCTCACACCATACATCATCGAATTTGTTAAACATATCATACAGAATCTGAATCCCCAAATGGGACATACCGATTTCATACACATCGGGAAAGCACATCGCCACACGCACATCCACCTGCGATTTATCCTTAATGACTGCATTGACTTCATTTCCGATATAACGCGCCGGTTTCTCCACCTGAAGCAGTATCTCATCTCTTAATGCAAGTTTACTCATAATTCCTCCATGCGTAACGTTTTGCGCATACACTTTGCGCACATAGGAGACTCAGCCTTGTTCAGGCCTCCCATGTTCGCTTTCAGTAATTTGCTGTTTACATCTGTCTTTCGATTATAAAAGAATAAAATCTCCGGACATACCTACTTAAATAGAGTATACGGGAAACTGTCCTCAAAATCAAATACTACTTCTTCCAGTCCGGCATCAAAATCCTTATTCATCTCTTCCCGCATCTCCTCCGTAGAAATGCCCCCGATCCTTCCCTCTCCTGCATCGGCCACCAGATACACGCAAAAAAGGGCGGCTGCCAATACCAGCCGAATCTTAAAAGAGGAAAGAGAATTCCCCGTTACCGGAATCCCCCCCTCTTCCAAAGCATATAATTCCTTCTCCCCGCCCCCATAATATCCCTTGCTATACAAAGGCATTTCATCGCCCGTTTTGCTCTCCGTTCCATACAGCAGCCGCTCCCTATGCCGCATTTTCATCCGATTGTCCAGGCTTTCCTCCCGTATAGAACGTATCAACTGTAACTTCTGATTCGCAGTAATCTTCCCCATCCCATCCATTGTCCTTTATTCTCTTATTCCAAATTATGCCATATAATCCTGCTTTAGAACAAAAGCAATCCTTAATCCGCCAAATCCGATAACGCCTCAAACCGATACCCCATCTCTTCCCACTTCCCCAACAGTTCATCCAATACTTCCCCGTTTGTCTTAGAAGTGCTGTGAAGCAGTACGATTGCCCCAGGATGGATACGGCCCGTCAGTTTTTCCATGGCTTCCTCCCTGGAAGGCTGTTTATCCTGATACCAGTCCACATAGGCCAGACTCCAGAAAAAAGTCTGATATCCCATCTCCTTAGCCATTTTCAAGTTCTCCGTGCTATACTTGCCCTGAGGGGGTCGGTAGTATTTTGTAAGTTCCTTTCCTGTTATCTGATAAAACAATTTTTCCACATCTTCCATTTCTTTACGGAAAGATGGCATATCGGATATCTGCGACATATCAAGATGGTGATAGGTATGATTACCCACGCAATGTCCGTCCTCCACCATACGCTTTACC
>BLLT01000358.1 GCA_011958945.1 Lachnospiraceae bacterium
TATCTAAACCAGTCCTTGACGAACGTGCCAAGCATATTAAGCCACTTCTCCTCATCCAACGCGTCAGTTTTTGACAGAATCGTTAGTTGATGGCGAAAGGTCGCAAAGTAAGAGCTTCTCGAGCTGCGCAAGGATAGGTCGAATTTTCTCATTTTCCGCCAGCAGTCCACTTCGATTTAATTCGTAAACAAGCAGTAGTAATTCCTGCTTTATCAAGATAATTTTTCGACTCATCAGAAATATCCGAAAGTGTTAACTTCTGCGTCATGGAAGCGATAAAACTCTGCAGGTTGGATACGCCAATCATTTTTATCGAAGCGCGCATAAATTTGAGCAGATTTGTCGTCACAGGTTGCGCCGCCAAAACGTCGGCTACAGTAACTTTTCCCAGCCTCAATCTCATCTCTCTTTTTGCGTTCTGCTTCAATATCTGGTTGAACGGCGTCGCGTCGTAACCCAGCTTGGTAAGTTGGATTAAGCACTCCGTGGACAGATTTGTCATTGTGAGCATTTTCATCCCGAAGTTGCGGCTCATTCTGATTCTGAACAGCTTCTTGGGAAGTAGCGACAGCTTGGTTTTTAGTGAGTTGTTCCATTCTTTAGCTCCTAGACCTTTAGCAGCAAGGTCCATATCTGACTTTTTGTTAACGTATTTAGCCACATAGAAACCAACAGCCATATAACTGGTAGCTTTAAGCGGCTCACCTTTAGCATCAACAGGCCACAACCAACCAGAACGTGAAAAAGCGTCCTGCGTGTAGCGAACTGCGATGGGCATACTGTAACCATAAGGCCACGTATTTTGCAAGCTATTTAACTGGCGGCGATTGCGTACCCGACGACCAAAATTAGGGTCAACGCTACCTGTAGGAAGTGTCCGCATAAAGTGCACCGCATGGAAATGAAGACGGCCATTAGCTGTACCATACTCAGGCACACAAAAATACTGATAGCAGTCGGCGTGTGAATCATTAGCCTTGCGACCCTCGGCAGCAAGAACCATACGACCAATATCACGAAAATAGTCACGCAAAGCATTGGGATTATCATAAAACGCCTCTAATCGGTCGTCAGCCAACGTGAGAGTGTCAAAAACGATAAACCAACCATCAGCATGAGCCTGTCGCATTGCATTCATCAAACGCTGAATAGCAAAGCCTCTACGCGATTTCATAGTGGAGGCCTCCAGCAATCTTGAACACTCATCCTTAATACCTTTCTTTTTGGGGTAATTATACTCATCGCGAATATCCTTAAGAGGGCGTTCAGCAGCCAGCTTGCGGCAAAACTGCGTAACCGTCTTCTCGTTCTCTAAAAACCATTTTTCGTCCCCTTCGGGGCGGTGGTCTATAGTGTTATTAATATCAAGTTGGGGGAGCACATTGTAGCATTGTGCCAATTCATCCATTAACTTCTCAGTAACAGATACAAACTCATCACGAACGTCAGAAGCAGCCTTATGGCCGTCAACATACATATCACCATTATCGAACTCAACGCCCTGCATACGAAAAGACAGAATCTCTTCCAAGAGCTTGATGCGGTTATCCATCTGCTTATGGAAGCCAAGCATTGGGGATTGAGAAAGAGTAGAAATGCCACAAGCCTCAATAGCAGGTTTAAGAGCCTCGATACGCTCAAAGTCAAAATAATCAGCGTGACATTCAGAAGGGTAATAAGAACGAACCATAAAAAAGCCTCCAAGATTTGGAGGCATGAAAACATACAATTGGGAGGGTGTCAATCCTGACGGTTATTTCCTAGACAAATTAGAGCCAATACCATCAGCTTTACCGTCTTTCCAGAAATTGTTCCAAGTATCGGCAACAGCTTTATCAATACCATGAAAAATATCAACCACACCAGAAGCAGCATCAGTGACGACATTAGAAATATCCTTTGCAGTAGCGCCAATATGAGAAGAGCCATACCGCTGATTCTGCGTTTGCTGATGAACTAAGTCAACCTCAGCACTAACCTTGCGAGTCATTTCTTTGATTTGGTCATTGGTAAAATACTGACCAGCCGTTTGAGCTTGAGTAAGCATTTGGCGCATAATCTCGGAAACCTGCTGTTGCTTGGAAAGATTGGTGTTTTCCATAATAGACGCAACGCGAGCAGTAGACTCCTTCTGTTGATAAGCAAGCATCTCATTTTGTGCATATACCTGGTCTTTCGTATTCTGGCGTGAAGTCGCCGACTGAATGCCAGCAATCTCTTTTTGAGTCTCATTTTGCATCTCGGCAATCTCTTTCTGATTGTCCAGTTGCATTTTAGTAAGCTCTTTTTGATTCTCAAATCCGGCGTCAACCATACCAGCAGAGGAAGCATCAGCACCAGCACGCTCCCAAGCATTAAGCTCAGGAAATGCAGCAGCAAGATAATCACGAGTATCCTTTCCTTTATCAGCGGCAGACTTGCCACCAAGTCCAACCAAATCAAGCAACTTATCAGAAACGGCAGAAGTGCCAGCCTGCAACGTACCTTCAAGAAGTCCTTTACCAGCTTTAGCCATAGCACCAGAAACAAAACTAGGGACGGCCTCATCAGGGTTAGGAACATTAGAGCCTTGAATGGCAGATTTAATACCAGCATCACCCATGCCTACAGTATTGTTATCGGTAGCAAGCACATCACCTTGAATGCCACCGGAGGCGGCTTTTTGACCGCCTCCAAACAATTTAGACATGGCGCCACCAGCAAGAGCAGAAGCAATACCGCCAGCAATAGCACCAAACATAAATCACCTCACTTAAGTGGCTGGAGACAAATAATCTCTTTAATAACCTGATTCAGCGAAACCAATCCGCGGCATTTAGTAGCGGTAAAGTTAGACCAAACCATGAAACCAACATAAACATTATTGCCCGGCGTACGGGGAAGGACGTCAATAGTCACACAGTCCTTGACGGTATAATAACCACCATCATGGCGACCATCCAAAGGATAAACATCATAGGCAGTCGGGAGGGTAGTCGGAACCGAAGAAGACTCAAAGCGAACCAAACAGGCAAAAAATTTAGGGTCGGCATCAAAAGCAATATCAGCACCAACAGAAACAACCTGATTAGCGGCGTTGACAGATGTATCCATCTGAATGCAATGAAGAAAACCACCATTACCAGCATTAACCGTCAAACTATCAAAATATAACGTTGACGATGTAGCTTTAGGTGTCTGTAAAACAGGTGCCGAAGAAGCTGGAGTAACAGAAGTGAGAACCAGCTTATCAGAAAAAAAGTTTGAATTATGGCGAGAAATAAAAGTCTGAAACATGATTAAACTCCTAAGCAGAAAACCTACCGCGCTTCGCTTGGTCAACCCCTCAGCGGCAAAAATTAAAATTTTTACCGCTTCGGCGTTATAACCTCACACTCAATCTTTTATCACGAAGTCATGATTGAATCGCGAGTGGTCGGCAGATTGCGATAAACGGTCACATTAAATTTAACCTGACTATTCCACTGCAACAACTGAACGGACTGGAAACACTGGTCATAATCATGGTGGCGAATAAGTACGCGTTCTTGCAAATCACCAGAAGGCGGTTCCTGAATGAATGGGAAGCCTTCAAGAAGGTGATAAGCAGGAGAAACATACGAAGGCGCATAACGATACCACTGACCCTCAGCAATCTTAAACTTCTTAGACGAATCACCAGAACGGAAAACATCCTTCATAGAAATTTCACGCGGCGGCAAGTTGCCATACAAAACAGGGTCGCCAGCAATATCGGTATAAGTCAAAGCACCTTTAGCGTTAAGGTACTGAATCTCTTTAGTCGCAGTAGGCGGAA
>BLLT01000359.1 GCA_011958945.1 Lachnospiraceae bacterium
GTTGTTTTTCCATCACCCGGATCGCCTTGAATGATTGTCAGCTTTCCATAGGGGATAAACGGATACCACAACCAAGAAACTTCCTGCGACTGTATCTCCGACATTTTTATCATCTGTAACCCATTTTTTGTTTCTTCCATCATGCCCTCCATTTTCAAAAAATCATTGTCGTTGGAAGAAACCTCTGCTATACTTGTATCGTGATTACTGATAACAGAGGTTTTCCAGTTATCATAAGTCCTGACAGTTGCCGCTGTTAGGACTTATTTTTTGTTGGTTCAACATATCCGCCACTTGCCTTTGTTGGTTAGGATACAAATGCCCATACGTGTTCAATGTGATTTTTATATCCTTATGCCCTAACCGTTCTTTGATAATCAACGGTTGTACGCCCTGATTGATGAGATACGCTACACTGCTGTGACGAATATCATGGACTCGTATCCTTTTCACTCCTGCCTTTTCCGCTTGACGCTTCAATTTATGCTGCAATGCTTCTGCAACAATAGGAAAAATGCGTTCATCATTCGGCAATTCATATAACTTATCTACATATTCTTTTATTTCCTGTGTTAAGAACTCCGGCAATTCAATCACTCGCACAGATTGTTCGGTTTTGGGTGCTGTAATTACATCACGCCTTTCCGTCCGATAATAGGTCTTTGTGATGCTCATACGGTTATTCTGAAAATCTACATCTGATTTTGTCAAGGCAAGTAGTTCTCCTTCCCTAATTCCCGTCCAAAACAGAATTTCAAAAATCACGTAATAGCGACTTCCAGCCTCAATTGTATCAATAAATTTGTCGTATTCCTCTTTTGTCCAAAAGTCCAGTTTATCAGCATCCGGCTTTCCCATCTTTTTCACTCTCTTGCAAGGATTGTTCGACAAATTGTAAATACTGCTTGCATGAGTGAATAATGCAGTGATTTGATTTTGCACCATGCGAAGATAGGTCTGCGCATACCCTTTTTCCCTCATTGTGTTCTGCCACTGGATAATATCTGACGGAGTAATCTCATTCATTTTCTTATTTTCAAAATACGGAAGAATATGAGCTTCTATCATGTATCTTTTATTCTTGATTGAACGTTCTTTCAGCTCGCCTTCCTTATCACGAAAATAAATCTCAACAAATGCTCCCAATGCCATATCCATATTGGCATTAGCGGATAATTTGAAATTATTTTCCCACTCCAATGCTTCTTTCTTTGTTTTAAACCCACGTTTTTGCTTTTTCTTCTTGTTACCCTGCCAATCCTCATAGTAGAACAGGCTTAACCAAGTATTCCTTTTTTCATCCTTATATGCCGGCATCCGTTTTCCCTCCTTATGCTGTCTGCACTGTTTGATAACCGTAGAACTTCTTTTCCCAAAATGCTCTGGGAACTTTCCCCACCACAATAATGAAGCCGGATTTCTCCAATTCCTCATTAAGCTGGCGAATGACCTTATAAGCGTGTCCTTTGGAAATTCCCAACTCATTAGCCACATCTTCCGCACCCATCATGTAATTTGACTTCATTTAACCCTCCTTGCAATTTGAATTTTAATAGAAATATTTAATTTCTTGTATTTTTATAATAATATTTGTTTTTCGATATGTCAAGCAAAAATATTAAAATTTGAATATTTCTATTTATTTTCATTAAAATTGTGGTATAATAATTAAAAATCCAATGTGAGGTGAGAATATGCGAATAGCGCATTATTTACATGTAGACAAGCGTTTAAAGTCATTCCGTATAGGGGCTGATATGTCCCAAAAAGAAATGGCTGCGAAATTGGAACTGTCTGTTCCGACTTATTCTAATTACGAAAACGGTTATAGTGAACCGCCTATGGAAGTAATACAAAAATTCTGTTCTATTATTGGTATTAAAGAGGAATTATTTTTTGGATATACGATTAAACCCAACGAAGAGTTGAGCATTAACACATATTCAGATATTTTAAAGGTAATCATGGAATTAATAAAAGCAGGTATTCCTGTAGAATGTTCCACCTCCGTCAATACGGCTACAAGACGTTTAGTGGCATCTATCAACATAGAAAGTCCACAGATTGCATCTCTTGTATCTCGCTGGAATGAATTGAACAAGGAACTGGAGACTGAAAAAATTGACAGTGACGAATACAACATATGGATAGACAGTCTGATGAACTCATTTAACATTCCGGTAGAGAACTATTAGTAAATATTTTCATATATTTTCCTGATGAGCAAATCTTTTAGAACCATATTAGAACCACAAGAGAATTTTTAGCTGTTTCATCACGTAAAAAGGCTTTCGGAGAAATCTCCGAAAGCCTTGATTTTACTGAATAAATTATAATTACTCAATGATAGTAGCAACCCTTCCAGATCCAACAGTTCTGCCGCCCTCACGGATAGCAAACGTAAGACCCTGCTCCATAGCGATGGGATGAATCAATTCAATCGTCATCTCTACGTTATCACCAGGCATGCACATTTCTGTACCTTCCGGTAAATTACATACACCAGTTACGTCAGTTGTTCTGAAGTAGAACTGAGGTCTGTAGTTGTTGAAGAAAGGAGTATGACGTCCACCTTCATCTTTGGTCAGAACGTAAACCTGAGCGGTAAATTTCTTATGGCATTTTACAGAGCCGGGTTTGGAAAGAACCTGTCCTCTTTCGATTTCAGTTCTCTGAACACCACGGAGCAATGCACCAATGTTATCGCCTGCCTGAGCTTCGTCAAGCATCTTACGGAACATTTCAATACCCGTAACAACAGTTTTCTTTGTTTCTTCTTTGATACCAACGATTTCAACTTCCTCATTGAGGTGAAGTGTACCACGCTCAACACGGCCTGTAGCAACCGTACCACGGCCTGTAATAGTAAATACGTCTTCTACAGGCATAAGGAAAGGCTTATCTGTATCACGCTGCGGATTCGGAACATAATCGTCAACAGCTGTCATCAGTTCAATAATCTTGTCGCCCCATTCGCAGGAAGGATCTTCCAAAGCTTTCAGCGCGGAACCCTGGATAACCGGAATGTCATCGCCCGGGAATTCGTACTCGGACAGTAACTCCCTGATTTCCATTTCAACCAGTTCAAGCAATTCTGCATCGTCTACCATATCGCATTTGTTCATGAATACTACGATATAAGGAACGCCTACCTGACGGGAAAGCAAGATGTGCTCTTTTGTCTGAGCCATAACACCGTCTGTAGCAGCAACAACGAGGATAGCGCCATCCATCTGAGCAGCACCTGTGATCATGTTCTTTACATAGTCAGCATGCCCAGGGCAGTCAACGTGTGCATAATGTCTCTTCTCTGTTTCATACTCAACGTGAGCTGTAGAAATTGTGATACCACGTTCTCTCTCTTCAGGAGCTTTATCAATCATATCGAATGCAACAGCTTCACCTGTACCTAATCTTACATTCAATGTTTTTGTGATTGCAGCTGTCAAAGTAGTTTTGCCATGGTCAACGTGACCAATGGTACCAATATTACAATGGGGTTTGTTTCTTTCAAATTTAGCTTTAGCCATTTCTAAAGTCCTCCTTTAAATTGTTTTAAAAATATCGACTAATTTTCGATTTACCCAGCTTCTTTGATTATATTAAATAATGCCAAGTTTTTCAAGTATTATTTAGTCTTTGTTCTCTATTTTGCTTTGCCGCCAAGACTTTTTTCTGCATGATAAAATCTCATTGCTTCCATTTTGCCTTTGCTGCCAAGACTTTTTCTGCAAGATAAAGTCTCAATACCTCTAT
>BLLT01000360.1 GCA_011958945.1 Lachnospiraceae bacterium
TGGTTTCTTTGGTTCGGAATAGTGTGGTGCTGGCGGTCTATCTCTTGTTTTCGGTGCTTGCTTCTTTACCGTACATGATCATTGGTCCCAGGGTTGTCATTGCCATAACCTTCCAGCAGGTTGATGACGCCCCAGATACCGAGGCAGGTTTCAGGGACCCTGACGGGTAGATAAGATCACTCCTTTCTCGCGGAACGGGATTATTCGCCCTCGGTGTCTACGTCAACTTCAAACACATCGTAGACCTCGTTGGGTTTTGGTTTGAGCCGGGTGGACAGAAACGCTTCAATGTCAAAGGCGTTCTTATCGTCCGCGTCAGCGGTGTACTGGAAATTGGGGTGCCTGGTGATGTCATACTTATCCGACAAAAACGGGCGGGCGTTCCGCAGCTGGAGGATACATTTCCCCCCGTCCATCACCGCAAGCTCATCCTGGCTCATCAGTTCTTTGCCACATTGTCAAGTGAAGATTTCATTCTTTTTGATTTTTCATACACGGAATCTTGTAGATGTTCTATAAATGTGCTAAACTGAACGCAATAACAAATCAGAATTTACAGGGATGACACTATGCGAAAAGATATTTTGAAGAATTTACAACAGGAAATATATGACAGATGCCAAAAAGAAACAAATAAATTTGGCATGGGGTGTTATTATCATATTGTTGCAGTGGTTAAAAATGCAGAAATTCTGGCAGAAGAATATGGAGCAGATAAGGAAATTGTTATGATAGCAGCGTGGTTACATGATATTGCATCTATCACAGAATACAGCTTGTATGAACTTCATCATATACATGGAGCAGAAATGGCATATAGTATTCTAAAAGAATATGGTTATGAGGACAAAAAAATTTTATTAGTGCAAAAATGTATTAAAAATCATAGAGGAAGTATATCTCTTGAAAAAAATAGTATCGAGGAATTATGCGTTGCTGATGCTGATGCAATTTCACATTTTGACAGTCTACCAAGTTTGTTGTATTTAGCTTATGTTCAAAGAGGGATGGGGATTGAAGATGGTAAGGAATTTGTAAAAAATAAACTGATAAGAAGTTTTCAAAAATTATCTGCAAGAAGTAAAAAGCACTATCAAAATAAATTTGAAAAAACCATGGAAGTCTTAGGGTAACAGCTTCAAATTTGCAAGGAGAAATGTATGATTAGAATAAGACCATATAAAGCTTCGGATGTAGATACGATATTATCGTGGTGTCAAGATGAAAAAGCATTTTATCAATGGACAGCAGGTGTACTTGGTAATTACCCAATAACACAAAATGAATTTTGCTTTGTTGAATCTCTAATGCCGTTTACTGCATTTGATGAAACTGGAATTGTTGGTTTTTTTACACTAAGGAATCCTGATGAATCTTTGGATGAATTACGCTTTGGATTTGTTATTATAAATCCTCACAAGAGAGGAAAAGGCTATGGAAAAGCTATGCTCCAGTTAGGTCTAAAATTTGCATTTGAAATATATGGAGCAAAAAAAGTATCATTGGGTGTTTTTGAGAATAATCTTCCAGCTTATTACTGTTATAAGGCAGTCGGTTTTAGCGACGTAGTTCTTGATACAACAGAAAGATATTGTATTCTGGGTGAGGAATGGAAGTGCAAAGAATTGATTATGGAAAATAGATAGATTCCAGTTTATAGATTTGAACAAATCGGTATTTAAGGAGTTGTTGAAATGGAGATTAGATACATCACCAAAGATGATAATCCTCTTGAAATAAGCAAAATATATGAAAGTAGTTGGAAATACGCATATAAAAACATTATTCCTCAAAACTATCTTAATAGTATTCCAACGGGGCAATGGGCTAATAGTATCAATAAAATTGGTATGAATAACCTTGTTCTGATAGAACATGGGCGTCTTATAGGTACTGCAAGTTTCTGTAAATCAAGATGGGAAAAATACAGCGAATATGGAGAAATCGTTTCCATATATTTTTTGCCTGATTACATTGGAAAAGGATACGGTAGGTTATTGCTTAACAAGTGTATTAAAGAATTAAAACAATGCGGATTTAGTAAAGTGCTTTTATGGGTTTTGGAGGATAATCATAGAGCAAGAAAATTTTATGAAAAAAACGGATTTATTTATTCAGAAGTATTTCGGGATGATAATATCGGTGGGAAAGATATAAGAGAGGTATTGTATTTCCTTGTATAGATAAATTCAAATTTGTGAGGATGAATGTGATGCGTGAATTGATGTTGGTTAGGCCATCTAAACTATATGCAAAACAAGTCATGTCATATAAAGAAGAAATGTTACAATGTGGAGATAGTTTTGATGGTTGTGCAGGTCTTGAAGATGTCCAATCATTTGATGAGTGGATTGACTTTGAGAGAAGATTAAGAGAAAAATATAAAAGCGGATATGTTCCATCAGAAGTGTTTTTAGCGGTAAGGCGAAAAGACGATTTTGTTGTTGGTATGATTGATTTTCGACACCCATTATCGGATTTTCTCAAAAATTTTGGGGGTAATATTGGATATAGTGTTCGTCCGTCAGAAAGACGAAAAGGTTATGCGTCTGAAATGCTGGGATTAGTTTTACCTTTTTGCCGTGCGTTTGGAGAAAGCAAGGTTTTAGTAACCTGCGATAAGCGAAATGTAGCTTCGCAAAGGACGATTATTAAAAACGGTGGAGTGATGGAAAATGAAATTGTTGATACAGTGGGATTAAGTAAAAGTGGCATTATTCAAAGATTTTGGATTTCAATATAGTGTCTTTCTCAACCATTTCCAGTTTGACATACTGGGAAATCGCAATTTAAAGGAGAAAATTATGAATATAGAACAATTTTGGAAAGCCGTTCTTGCCCAAGATGAAAGAGAAATTAGAAAATACTTTCATGCAGAAGCCTATGTAAATTGGCATTGCACCAACGAGCATTTTACGGTGGATGAATATATTGTTGCGAATTGTGAGTACCCCGGAGAATGGGACGGACTCGTTGAAAGAGTAGAAATTGTGAATGATTTAATTATTACAGTTGTTCGTATCTATCCCAAAGATAGAAGTATTTCTTTTCATGTGACTTCGTTTATTCAAACAAAAAACGATAAAATTACAGCAATGGACGAATATTATGCCGATGATGGAATGGCACCACAATGGAGATTGGATAAACGCATTGGGACACCTATCAAATAAATCTCAGTTTTTTCTGGAAGCCGGAGAATAGGGAACCCGGCTTCTTTTTCGTGTACGGGCAAAAAGAAAACCCTTCCCCCAAAAAGAGAGAAGGGCATTGCCGTTATTCTGTTACCGCCGGTATCTCCCCGACAAAGTTATAAATGATTTTGATTTCCTGAAACTTCTCCCCGTCAACCTTTTTCACCTCACCCACCAGAATCCGGCTGATAAGGCGGTTTAAGATACCCTCGTCCAATTCCCGGACTGCGGCGTACTGCCGGATTTCCCGGATAAAGGTACGGACATCTCTTTCCTGCTCATTGGAGCGGCGCAGGGAGAGTGCCAGTTCTTTTAGCTGCTTCTGGTTTTCCCCCTGTTCCCGCTCCATTGCCGCCGTCAGCTTCACAAACCGCTGCTCCGACAGGATTCCCTTCGCCTTGTCGGTATACAGGTTCAGGAACATATCATCAATTTCCCGGTTCCTTGCTTCCAGCCGTTCCCGCTCCTTCTCCATCTCCGAAGCGTCCGCCAGATACCGCCGCTCCATGCGGCTGCTAA
>BLLT01000361.1 GCA_011958945.1 Lachnospiraceae bacterium
CTTTAAAATGGGCGGATTCAGTGACAGCGAAGCAGGAAGGCTGAACTGTTACTAACAGGTTAGGAACTTGAGTTATGGTGCTTGACTATGGAGGATAGGAATATAGATATGACGATTGACAGAGAAGACTTATTAAACAGTATATTAAAAAGCCTGGATAGGATTGAATATATCAAGCTGGAGGACATTCCGAATATTGATTTATATATGGATCAGGTCACCACTTTTATGGAAGAGCATCTTAGGAGCACTGTCCGCTATCCGGGGGAAGATAAAATTCTTACGAAAACGATGATTAATAACTATGCGAAGAATAACCTCCTGCCGCCGCCAGTAAAAAAGAAGTATTCCAAAGAGCATGTATTGCTGCTGATATTTATTTATTATTATAAAGGGATTTTAACGATTAATGATATACAGGCTTTGCTGAATCCTTTGACAGATCTCTTTTTCCAAAAGGAAGGTTTTAACTTGGGGGATATTTATTCCGAAGTATTCGGGCTGGAGAGCAAACATGTGGATTTGCTGAAGGAAGATATGAAATGCAAGTTCAAGGAGGCGGAAAGTACATTCCAGGATGCGCCGGAGAAAGAAAGGGATTTTTTGCGGCTGTTTTCTATAATCTGTATGCTTAGCTTTGATGTTTATGTGAAAAAACTGCTGATAGAGAAGCTGGTGGACAGTTTTGGGGCTGCTGCCGGGGAAGGGAATAAGGAAGGCAGGAAGCAAAAAGGTGATAAGCAGCCGAAAAGCGATATGTAGGGTTGGCGGGCCTGCTCTGGGCTCAGGTTTGAGTGCGAAGGCATGGGGGCACTTTTGGGGAGTGTTGGGGAGGGTTTCGCGGCATTGGGGGAAACAAGGTATTATATGGATAATTTTAGCAGGAATGATATCTGAATTGGCAAGAAAATGGGAAACCAGGCGGTATGCTGTCTTTATGGGAGTGTACCGTTTTTTGCATATTTAGGATGTGGGCACCATAGGATCTGGCTGCGGAGGCCGCTTAGAACTCAGTAATTTGCAAAAGAATGAAAAAAATTTAAAATAATTGAAGATAAATCGGGAGGTAAGGCGTTATAAGGGATAGAAAGAGAAAGGAAGGGGTGGAAGTATTCATCATATGGGTAATACTCAAAAAATAAATAAGGAAGCACGGCTTTCCATGATGGTTGATACTTATCAGAACCTTGTTTTCTCTGTATGCTATAAGGTCACTAGGGATTATTTTGCGGCGGAGGATTTGGCACAGGAGACTTTCCTTTCCGCGTATAAGAATCTGGACGGGTTTGAAGGAGGGAATGAAAAAGCATGGCTGTGCAGAATCGCAACGAATAAAAGTATTGACTATTTGAGGGGGGCAGGGAGAAGGGCGGTGCCTACCGAAGATATTTTTTTCGAGCAGCAAAGCGAAGACAGGGGCACTCCGGAAGAAATCTGCCTGGAAAAGGAGGTAAAGGAAAGGCTGTTATTTTATTGCGGCAAGTTAAAACCGCCTTATGACAGGATTGCAAAAAGCGTTTACTATGAGGAAAAGAAGGCCGATGAAATTGCGAAAGAAAGAAATGAGAATCTGAAAACGGTTCAAACACAGATATATAGGGCAAGGGATATGCTGCGGAAAATATATGGAAAGGAGAGGCAGGCATGAAAGAAGAGAGATATAAATATTTCGATGACGAAGAACTGGAAGCTTTGATTGAAGAAGTGGAAAGAAGCGGTATGATTGCGCCTCCGGTATATTTGAAGGAGTTGATTATGGAAGAGGCAGTGCATGTGGGGGACAGCCTGTGGGAAAACCAAGTGGAATCGCAGGGGAAGGCTGGCACGGGAAAATATATCAGGGAGTCGGCCAGAAGGCAGTTTTGGATTTACAGTTTTAAAATCGCGGCGGCAGCAGCGGCGGCGGTGATAAGCCTGACAGTGGTACCAATGGATTTTACAGGGGATAGGATGGCGGAGGATAATCATATTGAAAGGCAGATAGAAAAAGATGTAGAGCGCTATCAGGAAGCCAAAAGGGATGCGCTAAGACAGGAAGAAAATGAGAAATCCGGACTGGGCGGCCGGTTCGGTAACAGGATATGGAGTGGATTGAGCGATTGGTTGGGAATGGAGGAATAGAGTAATGACAAGAAAGAGAAAAAGTGGATTTCTAACGTTTTGTTTTTCTTTTCTGCCCGGTGCGGGTGAGATGTATCTTGGGTTTATGAAAATGGGCATTAGCCTGATGTCTCTGTTTTGCGGAGTAATGGCAGTTTCGATGCTGTTAAATTTGGGTATAATAATGCTTGTGGACGTGGTGATATGGTTTTACAGCTTTTTTCACGTGCATAACTTGGCGGGAATGCCGGATGAAGAATTTATGAACACAAAAGATGATTATCTGTTTAATTTGGATATATTCTTCAAAGAAAATAAGATTACGGAAAAGTATAGGGATATCATTGCGATTATCTTGATTGGAGTAGGGGTTTTGCTTTTGTGGAATGGCTTAAAGTATGCATTTATGCCCTGGATTCCTGAGTTTATATTCAGGGTGCTGAGCCGGTTTGAGAATACAATTATGCGGGTATTGCTGGGGATTGGTATTATTATTGCCGGTTTCCGTATGATAAAGGGGAAATCGGAAGAATTGAAAGAAGTCATTATAGATGTGGACCCTAAGGATTTGAAAGAAGAAGGCAGTTATTCATGGAAGGCTGAAAGCAATGGAAGGGCTTCGGCTATGGAAACGGGGGAGACGGCCGGGAATGGGCCGCAAAAAGGAGAAGAGGATAAAGGGCAGGAACGGGGAACAGATTTGATGTCATCGGAAGAAAGGATAGTATATGGAGCAGAAACAGAACGTAAGGATTCGTAGAGTAGGCACATTTACCTTTGGATGCATGCTGCTGCTGTTTGGGGTTTTGTTCCTGATACACGTTTTCTGGCCGGGGCTGGACTATGAGGTGATATTCAGGTGCTGGCCGTGTATCTTCATTTTACTGGGGCTGGAGGTATTGGTGGGCAACCATAAGGCGGCAGGGATGGCAGAGGAAGGGCAGCAGGTACAGTTTGTTTATGACAAGGCGGCAATATTGCTGCTTATCTGTATGA
Source organism: Lachnospiraceae bacterium (assembly GCA_011958945.1). Lineage (GTDB taxonomy): Bacteria > Bacillota > Clostridia > Lachnospirales > Lachnospiraceae > Kineothrix. The sequence continues at coordinate 3,097 of BLLT01000361.1, forward strand.
CGTTTTTTGCAATGGCCATGGCTGTGGCGGATGTATGCATTCGGTATAGCGGCAGGTACGGGATTTGAAAAATGCTGCAAGGCAGATAGGCCGCTGTTTGCAGCGGGGGATTTGTCTGGCGGTGGTGAAATGGAAGGAATAAAAGAATAATAGAATAATAGTGGAAACTCCGGGAAAACTATGGATAGTCTGCCGGAGTTTTTTTGTATTTGTTTTTGCAGTATATTTTTTGCCGGATGCAAAAGCAGGCATAAAGCGATTATGCGGGGTTATAAAACCAAAAAGGAGGCCGCTTTGCAGGAATTATTTATGAAATACCCAGTAGGAAGTGTAATGGAATATAAGGGATGCAGTTTCCGGGTTCTTGGATACGAAATGTATGAGGGGAAACGTTTGCTGATTTGCGCAAATGGAGAAGATGGGGTTAGGGTGAATGTGGAATGGCTGGAAGGTATGAAGCAATGAAGATGCTTGCGCCTTGAAGGCATAAGGGCATGAAAGCACCGGTGCGCTAGGCTGTGAGTGAAAATATGGCACCAGCCGCCAAGTGTTCTACGGGATAATCACTGTGTTTGAACCTAGACACTAGTACTCCGTACTGAAAACCCTTAT
>BLLT01000362.1 GCA_011958945.1 Lachnospiraceae bacterium
GAATTTTCAATTTTCAATCTTAAACCCTATGGACCGTTCACAGCGGTCTCTTCATCCTCGCGCTCCACCGTGTACCGGAAATCTAAAACCACATCCTCCTGAGCCACCAGATGCTCAGGCATTCGGTCCTCATGATTATAAAGGGATAGTTTCGCTTCCAGGTAAGTAACCGGGCTGCCGGCTGCCGCACCGGCCGGATAGGTAAATTCGATTCCCAGGTAATTCCCCATATAATAGCCATCGGTAAAAATCCTGGCCATGGCACGGGCTATCTGAACTTCGCCCTTTGTATAGTTATATTGGTACGTATCGGTACCTGTTATTTTTGCTATGTTATAATATCTGGCCACCAGGCGGCCTTTCTTCACTTCTTCTGCCGTGTCAATCTTAGTATCCTCCAGCATCAAATCCATGGCCGGGCTTCCGTCGGCGGAAATCAATGTAATGTACCCTTCCGGGTTCACGAATTCCAGGGCAGAGCCTGATGCCGCGCCCCCGACTCCTGCAATATTGTTTCCATTCACATAGATTTTCACATATTTGGTGGCTTCCCCCGCCATATCCTGCAATTGGGCGGCAGTGTTATCCAAAATCTGCTGGGCGTATTGAAGCTTTTGCATCCGAAGGAATATTTTGGCGGCAGGGCTTAAAATGCCCACTACCATTGCCATAATAATGGCAACTAACAGCATGGAAACTACCAGTTCCACCAAAGTCATCCCCGACTTACTTTTTACCTTATGGGAAAGGCGTATTGAATACTTTTTCAAGAGCCGCCACCTCCCGTTCCTCCGCCTCCTGCCGTGACAGTAACAGGGCCGTATAGGTAAAAATCTACCGTCTGATCATTCCCCTGCCCATCCTGATAGGCGGCTTCTTTTTTGCCCAAGGGCACTTTTATCGTAAATACTTCCTTGCCTTCCACGCTCCCATCCATAGAGGTTGCCTTGAAGGTATAGGTTTTAGTTCCATTTTCTGTTGTTCCCGTTGTCCGAAGGCTTCTGCATATTTTCGCATTATTTTCCCGAATCTGTTCGCTCTTATGCTGGGCATTGGTGCTAAAAGAAATCGCTCCCTGCATCACTGCCGCCATCATCAGGAAAAGGACGGCGCATACCATGACTTCTACCAGCGTTTCCCCTGATTTCCTGTACTTTATTAGCTTTTTCACGAGCCAACACCTCCTCCCCCTCCGGCTTCCGGATTTGCTCCTTCCGAAATGGTTTTGGTAAAGGTACATTCGCTTAATTCATCAAAGCTGGGGGATATTTTATAGCTTATCAATGCATTAGGCGGTACATCATACTCATTTCCATTATTAGCTATCCAATTATTATTATCATCATCCCAATATATGGTATCGCCATCCACAGTAAATTCCACCGCCCTCTCCGTGTACCTTACCTGTGTATCGTAGGCCGTGCTGTAACTGTAGGTCATTCCATCCAGTTCTGCCACCACTTCCACATGTAAAGTGAAACGGGAAATATTTGCCATGACAGTTTCTATGGGATTAGCGTCAGTTCCGCTTCCCCCTGCCCCAGAAGACGCCGGGTTTGTAATCATTCCTGTCATCACATCCGTTTCCTGGTCATTTTCTTTATAAAGGATAATGGTCGCCTTTCCGTAGTTATCATCCCCGGCATCGGCTGTATGCCGGTAGTAAAAGGTAGTTAGTTCCGGATGTTCCGGATTATATTCCTGATATCTGGAATCTTCCAGGAACTGGCATGCAAAGCGGTAAAAGCTATTATTATACGTTGTATCTAACTTAAATGCTTCCAAATCCTGCCCGCCATAGCGCTCCAGTTCCCCGTCCAAAACTTTAGCAAAGCTGCTGGCCAGCTGGTAGCAGCGTTCCTGCTCCAGCCGCCTGTTGGCTCTGGCCATCAGCATACTGCCCGTATAGACCATGGCGAGGGCAAATGCCACCAGAAACGCCGATACGCAAACTACCATGATAAGGGAGGAACCGGCTCTGGATTCTGTTTTTATCCGTATGTTTTTCAGCTTCCGGCGAAACATGTTGCCCTCCTTTCTTTTGATTCTTCTGATTGTTCTTAATTCCTTAAATTATTTTTGTTTCTTTTCATTGACTTGCTTTTTATCGGTTAATTATTAAATTCTGCCAGGTATTCTTCAGACTTCACGTAAGCCTGGCTTTTGTCAGCCTCATCGGGTTCCTCATTCTGTGCCATATCCGCCCAAACGCTCACCGTATCCGTAAACCGCAATTTATCGCTGTCGCTGTTCGCGATACTGTTTTGGCCGTATTGGCTGCCCGCCGGAGGATTCAGCCGGTTGCTGTCCGGCAAGGACAGGGTATAGGTAAATATTCCGTCCTGCATGCTTATTTTCAGGCTGGTCTTCAGTTCCACCGAATAAGGAATGGTGGTGGTGCTGTCTACCGCATATGTTCCGCTCACTACCTTGGAGTAAGGCTGGAAGTCCGGCATAGTCTGGGATAAATCAAAGGTGTAGTCCGTTCCTGCTGCCAAATCCGCTTCTGTTGTTCCCACTTGCTGCCAAACGCCGTTTCCGTCTTTTCCATATACTGCTGCCGCAGGTATAACGGAGGGGTCATCTTCGTCTTTTGTTTCCACTATCTTAAATTCCGCTATCCTGTCGCTTCCGTCATCCATCCCGCCCTTATCTGTCAGGGTGAAATAGTAGGCATCCGCATATTGCACGCTGCTCCATGTGAGCACGGTATTTTCAGCCGTCCAAATTTCCTGCCCCTGTATCGCATCGGCCTGCAAAGCTATGCCGTCTGCCGGCTGGCTTGTGCCGTCCGGCTGCGCATTTGCACCATCGGCTGGCCCGTTTACGCTGCCTGGCTGCTGGTTCGTACTTGCTCCCGGCTGGTCTTGGCTTACGTTGTCCGGCTGTGCGTTTGTGCTTTCATCCGGCTGGCCTTGGCCTGTGCTGTCCGGCTGTATGTTTGTGCCTGTGCCCGGCTGGCCTTGGCCTGTGTTGCCCGGCTGGGCGTTTGCGTTTCCGCTTCCGCCCGGCTGGCTTTGGTTTGTGCTGTCCGGCTGAGCATTTGTGCTTCCACCCGGCTGGCTTTGGCCTGTGCCGTCCGGCTGGGTGCTTGCGTTTCCGCTTCCACCCGGCTGGCTTTGGCCTGTGCCGTCCGGCTGGGCGCTTGCGTTTCCGCTTCCACCCGGCTGGCTTTGGCTTGTGCTGTCCGGCTGAGCGGTATTGTCTGCCGGCTGTATGCTGCTTGTTGCCGGGGCCGCACTTGTATTAACGGCTGTTGTCATGAAGGTTATATCATTGCCTGCCATGCCTCCCATCCGATAAATCATTTCGTTTGATGTAAGGATGTTAATCATCCGTTCCGCCGCCATGCGCCCATTTCTTCTTCCCGAAGCATTTTCGTTCGCAGCCGAAACCTTTCTGACCGCTGTTCTTCTGTTTGCAGTTTCTGAAGGCATCGGGTCTGCGGTTTCGCTATTCCCTGTATCTGTTCCGGTGTTTTCTGTATTTCCGGTTGTATCAGCATTATTTCCGCCTGTATCACTTGCACCTGCATTATTTCCATCCGAATTGGCTTCTGTGCCTGCTGCTCCAGTGTTTCCGGTGTTTCCGGTGTTTCCTGCATTTTCAGTGTTCCCGGTATCCCCGGCACTTCCAGCAGTTCCGGCATTCCCGGTATCTCCGGCACTTCCAGCAGTTCCGGCATTCCCGGT
>BLLT01000363.1 GCA_011958945.1 Lachnospiraceae bacterium
CATTGGCTGCTAACTGCGCAGCACGTGCGCAGTCGCAGGCTGAACTGTTACCCCTATACTTACTCTATACAGGAAAACTATTTGTCTTTTTTACGCGTATCAGATATAATAAAAGGCATGGGCATAACAAAAAATAATCTCTCAGAATCTCTTTGTACCTGATTTAGCGAGCATATTTTTGCCGGATGTGTACAGGTTTATGAGATGAATGCGGATGAAATCTGTGTGCATTTGGCGGGAAATTGGCCGCAAAGGCGGGTACAGGGAAAATTCCGAGGGCCTATCCACAGGAAAAGGAGGACAGCACAATGATTTATAAGGACTTTCAGGATATAAAACTTTCTTCTTTGGGGCTAGGGGCTATGCGTCTGCCGGTAATTGACGGGGATGATTCCAGGATTGATGAAGAAGCATCCATGGAAATGGTAGCCTATGCGATGGAGCAGGGAATTAATTATTATGATACGGCATGGGGGTATCACAGCGGGAATTCAGAGCTTGTCATGGGGAAAGCGCTGGGCAGATATCCCAGGGAAAGTTATTACCTGGCCACGAAATTCCCAGGGTATGACCTGGCCAACATGGATAAAGTAGAAGAAATTTTCGAAAAGCAGTTGGAAAAATGCGGTGTGGAATATTTTGATTTTTATCTGTTCCACAATGTGTGCGAAATGAATATTGATGCCTATCTGGATGAAAAATATGGTATTTTTCCTTATTTGATGAAGCAGAAGGAAAATGGGAGAATCCGTCATCTCGGTTTTTCCGCCCATGGCAGTTATGATGTCATGAAACGCTTTTTGGATGCCTATGGGGAACAGATGGAATTTTGCCAGATCCAGTTAAACTGGATGGACTGGAATTTCCAGAATGCCAAGGAAAAGGTGGAATTGCTAAAAGAGCACGGGATTCCGGTTTGGGTCATGGAGCCGCTGCGGGGCGGACGTTTGACATCCCTTTCAGAGGAACATACGCAGAAGCTGAAGGAACTAAGGGAGGAAGAGTCTGCAGCAGCATGGGCGTTCCGCTTCCTTCAGGCGATACCGGAGGTGAAAGTGGTTTTGTCCGGGATGTCCAATATGGAACAGCTGAAAGAAAATATACATACATTTTCCGAAGATCAACCATTGACGGAAAAGGAAATGGAAGTGCTTCTTGGCATAGCAGGGGAAATGCTGGAAAAAAATATCCTGCCCTGTACGGCGTGCCATTATTGTGTGAGCCATTGCCCGAAAGGACTGAATATACCGGAATTGTTGGAACTGTATAATGAAGACAGGTTTACAGGGGGTGGTTTCATTGCCCCGATGGCGCTAATGGCGGTGCCGGATGAAAAGCAGCCTAACGCCTGCATCGGCTGCAGAAGCTGCGAAGCGGTCTGCCCGCAGCAGATAAAAATATCCGAGGCCATGTCAGATTTTGCAAAGAAGATGGGTAAGTAAAGAGATAATAATATCAAATTATAAAAAAGGGCTGTCCTGAAAAACGTAATTCAGGGATAGCCCTTTTTTGAATTTTGAAGGTTCTTCGTTTTAGAATGCAATCAATATTTTTTCTATCATTTCCATGAGCTGGGGCATATTTACCGGTTTTGCCAAGTGTGCATTCATGCCGCATTCCATGGAACGTATGCGGTCCTCCTCTAAAGTATTGGCGGACAATGCCACGATAGGGATGGAGGCCAGCGCAGGATTTTCCAGCTGGCGTATGGCCATGGTGGCACGGTAGCCATCCATGATGGGCATCTGGATATCCATAAGTATCAAGGAATAATCGCCGGGCTGGGAATTTTGAATCTTTTCCACCGCAATGCTTCCATCAGTGGCAGTATCCACAAGGAATCCCATATCCTGCAGCAGTTCTACCTCGATTTCCAGATTGAGCTTGTTATCTTCCACTAAAAGTATTTTACGTGGTGAGGTTGATGGTATAGGAACAGGCCTAGCACGGAGGAAAGGTTTAGCCTGGTGACTCCGGGTGCGCAGCCGCAGCGTCACGGTAAAGATGCTGCCAAGGCCCACATTGCTCTTAATATCTATGGTTCCCCCCATCATATCCACATACTTTTTCGTAATGGTCAGACCAAGGCCGGTACCATGCACACCGCTGAATGTTGTATTCTGCTGCCGCTCAAAAGGTTCAAAAATGTGCTTTAGGAATGTTTCTCCGATACCTACGCCGTTATCTTCGACAGAAAATTGATAGGTACAATGTTCAGGCTCTTCTTTCTCCAATTCTATAACGGTAAGCTTTATCCAACCTCTGGATTCTGTGTATTTTACCGCATTATTCGTAAGACGCAATATAATTTCTCCCAGCCGCCGTCTGTCAGTATAAACCGTATAATGCTTTAGGCCGGATATGTTTAGGGAAAAGGCAATCGACTTTGCCCCTGCCCTGGGAAGGATGGCGGCCTGAACCTGCTGCAAAATTTCCAAAAGATTGCATTCGTCCTCTTCCATATGAATTTTTCCGGCTTCGATACTGGATATTTCCAACACATTGTTTATCAAATGGAGAAGATGGTCGCTGGATGTTTCTATCATATCCAAATAATTTTTTACTTTCTGCGTGTCATTAATGTATTTTTTGGCGAGGGCAGAAAAACCTACAATAGCATTCATAGGAGTCCGAATATCATGTGACATGTTGGAAAGAAAGGCATTCTTGGCGATATTGGAGGACTGGGCTAATGTTAAGGCATCGGCAAGGGCTTTTTTCTGTTCCATTTCCGAAATAATTTCTTCATCCACGCTCCGGTAGCCTATGACAATTTGGGAAATGCGGTCACTGGCACCTACATTGACGATCCTAAGCTGAAGATATTTTGTCTTCCCGTGCTGTACGACCCGGTAATTGACATGGAAAAATTGGTGTTCGGCCAGCCTGCTGCGGATATAATCGGGCTGGGTGGCCTGTTTCACAATATGCCGGTCTTCCGGCAGAACCCATGTCTGAATGTACTCGGTATCAAACCCCTGGAAAGTACAGATGGTATAGTTATCTTTAAATTTTTTCGCAAAGCGGGGGCTGATCCGGTAGGCTTGTATCTTATCCGTATCCAAATCTGCGTAAAAAATGGATTCATAATCAATGCTGAGCCCTTCGATCATATCCAGCCGGCGAACCTGTTCTTCCAGCTGGAGTTGTTTGCGCTCCGTAATATCTACAACAAAAACATAAAAAATATCTTTGCCATGGTCATCCTTGGAAAAGTAGCCATAATCCTCCAGCCAACGGATACCGCCGCCTTTTTGGATAATACGGTATTCTACATAATCTAAATCGCCTGTATTGCGGTGAATCTGCTTTTGTATACTTTGTTCCACTGACTCCAAATCATCGGGGTGGACAATCCCCTTAAAGGAATTTCCGGTTAATTCCCGGAATTCTTCCATGGTGGAGCAATTGAAAATATGAAGCATGGTCTGGTTGGCATATATGAGTTTTCCCTCATGGTCAGCATGATATATAAAAAAGCCGCCGGGCATTCTATTGGTCAGTGTAATATAGTCCTCTCCGGTAAGGTGAGAAATGAAATTTTCCTCCAGTTCATAATATGTGTTCAACGCTGATAGTCCTCCGAGCCTGTGTAATACATCTATCATAGCACTTTCATGGTGGTCTGTACATATTTTCCTTGATTTTAATTGGAGGAATGGTAACAGTTCAGCCCAGGACTTTGCAC
>BLLT01000364.1 GCA_011958945.1 Lachnospiraceae bacterium
TTGCCTTATAGGATTCGGGTGTCAAAAGCCCGGTCTGCAATGGATTTAGATGCAACCGTCAGAAGGACCGGCGTGAATGTGGAGGACATTGAAAATCTGATGCCCTCCATCATAGCAGTCCCCATTGAGGACGGTATGGAGTTCCAGGTGAAAAGCATTTCGGAAATCATGGACGAGGCTGAGTCAAGTATATTCTATTGTGAATTTTCCCTATTGTGAATTTTTCTTGCGTCATGTTGCTTTTTGAAAAGCACTGTGTTATACTGTTATACATAACAGCATAACAGTTGGAACACATGGAGGATGTAGGAATGAAACTGATTATTTCCAATATATCTGGCATTCCCATATACGAACAGATTAAACAACAGATCAAATCAGCTATTTTATCTGGCGAACTTCAAGCCGAAGAAACTTTGCCCTCTCTTAGAACACTTGCCAAAGACTTAAAAATCAGCGTCTTAACAGTGACAAAAGCATACACAGAATTAGAACAAGAGGGCTTTGTTAAAAATGTGCAGGGACGCGGATGTTTCGTAATGGGGTCTGGTTCAGAACTGATTAAGGAGCAGCTTATTTGCAAAGTAGAAAACAATCTTACCGAAGCAATAAAGGCAGCAAAAATGGCAAATCTATCCACAGAGGAATTACATCGCCTTTTGGACATTTTAACGGAGGTAAAAACAGATGTCTAATTTTTTAGAGGTAACAAATCTTTCAAAATCTTTTGATTCCTTTCAGCTTCACAATATCAGCTTTACTTTGCCAAAGGGATATATTATGGGCCTGATCGGCCCGAATGGTTCTGGAAAAACAACGACAATCAAACTGATTTTGAATATGCTGGGGCGTACTGGCGGCACAGTCAAAGTGATGGGGCTGGACAATATCGCAGAAGAACAAAAAGTAAAGTCAGAGCTGGGCGTTGTTTTCGATACAAATTATTTCAGTGATGATTGGAAAGTGCCGCAGGTTGAAAAATCTATTTCGGTATTTTATCCAAATTGGAACAGCCAGAAATTTACGGATATGTTACAGAAATTTCACATTGCACCTACCAAAAAGGTAAAGGAACTTTCCAAAGGTATGCAGATGAAATTAATGCTTGCCTGTGCGTTTTCATACGACGCCAAACTGCTGATCCTTGACGAACCGACCAGCGGACTTGACCCTGTTTCCAGAGATGAACTTTTGAAAATTCTTTCAGAGTATATTGAAGATGGTGAGCATAGTGTTTTGTTCTCTACCCATATCACCGGCGATTTGGAACGGGCAGCTGATTATATTACCTACATCAGTTATGGCGAGCTGTTCTTTACTGGCAGTAAAGATGATTTTGTAGATATGTTCCGCATTGTAAAAGGTGGAATCCGGGAATTGTCCGATAATCTGAAAAATAAGGCGGCTGGTATTCGTACATTTCCTACGGGATTTGAGGCTTTGATGAAAGCTGAAGATATTAGCGGTTTCTCCGATCTGACCGTTGAGCCTGCCACTATTGATGAAATTGTAGTGTTTACAAGCAAGAAAGGTGACGATTATGAGTAATATTTTGAAATCCACAAAATTGGATATTGCATTGGTAAAACCATATTTTAAGATAATTTGTTTTACCCTGCTTCTGCCGATTGTGTTTACTGCAATCAACCGTTCTTTGTTGACAGGGGTATCATTCGCCATGTGCTTTATTGCCATGACAACAGGATATACCTTTTCTATCGCAGAAAAAAATAACATGGAACGGCTGTTTGGTATTTTACCTGTTCGTAAAAGTGAACTCGTGATCGGACGATATGTTTTCGTCCTTGCAATGGGGCTTATTTCCTTAATTATTTCTTTGATTGCACAGCCGCTTGTCTTAAAAGTGCTGGGCGAAACAGTCGGCGTATTTGACATTGTGACTGCCGCTATTGCAGGAGTATTCTTATTTGCACTCTACACAGTGTTCCAGATTCCGGGATATTACAAATACGGTTCTATCAAAGGCAGAGTATTTATGTATATCCCGGTTGCAGGATTTTTGATAACCTTGCTGCTCATTTCAAAAAATCCTGTTGGTGAAAATAAGCTGCTTTTTACAGTGATCAATTCCCCTGTTCTGCTAATGTTATTAGCTGTCATTTTTGTTATTGCAATGTATGTTATTTCCATACTGGTATCTATTAAGATATTGAAAAATAAAGAAATGTGAGGTGAGAACATGGAGTTTACGGCTTTATTTGTAGTGCTTCTGCTTGGTGTCGGTATACCGCTTAGAAACAAGGCTATCAAGGAATACAGGAAAAAAAGGGACAAGGACAGCAATCCTCAAAAGCCCACAGCGGAAACATTACCGTAGACAGCGAGTTAGGCAAGGGAAGTGTTTTCAATATCACTTTTCTAAATTCAGATAAAATTACAAAATTGTAAGTTTCAATTCACTTGGGAGTAGGAAATAGATGTTATTCTTCTTGATAGAACGAAAGGAGGATAACATCTATGTTTTTTTTACAATTCAAAAAGATTGCAAGGCGGTCTGGTTTACGGGCTGCTTTGCTTGGGGCTATGGGGCTTGCAACGCTTCTGTTCCCGGAATTTCTACAAGGCGGCATAATCTATGCGGCTGCGGCTTATGCCATTTTGAATGGCGCATTAGGTATCTTGGACTTTCTTTCCGGCAGGGGCAGGGAGGAAAAGCATATTGTAACTTTAAATCTTTTTGTAACGGCTGCGGCAATCCTGTCCGGGATTTTAATCATTGTTTATTTCCGTTACCTGATTAGTATTATGCCTGTTTTTTCGGGCGTATTGCTGCTGATTGAAAGTGTCGTATACTTTATAGGCGCCTTGTGTGCGGAAAGCAGACTGAAAGTTCTTCTAATCATTCTTTCCCTGCTTGTCGCAGGAGGCGGCATGGCGCTTGTGATATTCACTTTTGGATTTGGCGGTTTAGAGCCATTTGCAAAAATGTTCGGCGGTCTGCTATTTTTATCATGCGTAATTGAATTGCTGCTTGGACTGGTTTATAGAAACAAAAACAATGGAGGTACAAAATGAACTTATTGGAAGGGAATTCTATCTGTAAAACCTATGGCGAGGGGGAAACCGACGTTCACGCACTCAAAGAGGTAAATTTTTCTGTTTCTAAGGGTGAGTTTGTTGCAGTCGTCGGAGAGTCCGGCTCTGGAAAAAGCACGCTTCTCAATATGATCGGTGCGCTGGATATGCCGACATCGGGCAAAGTATTCATTGACGGTAAAGAAATATTTACAATGAAAGATGGGGCACTTACCATTTTCCGCCGCTGCAATATCGGTTTTATTTTTCAGGCTTTTAATCTCATACCTGAATTAAATGTTGAGCAAAATATCATATTCCCCTTATTGCTTGACTATAAAAAACCTGATATGGATTATCTGAAGGAAATTCTGACTGTACTGAATTTGCAGGAACGGCGTCTCCATCTCCCGCGGCAGTTATCCGGCGGGCAGCAGCAGCGAGTGGCAATCGGCAGGGCTTGGAGCAATTCTGGCTGTCTATTGGAGATATGATTGAAATTGTATATAGTGACGGGCAGACAAGGCAATATCAGATTTCAGGCACTTATGGCAATTTTTCCGGTTTGCAGGGAACAGACGCACACGGATTACAACTGGCAGAGGGCAGGCTGCGGATGTAGGACGGATTTTGCGGACATTAAAATTAAAAT
>BLLT01000365.1 GCA_011958945.1 Lachnospiraceae bacterium
ATCCTCCATTATTTTTAATATTGCGGCTCCTCTGTCGGTCAGAACCGCCCCTGCTCTCTCGTGATAAGTCCGAGCATTTTATTGCTCCATGCAAAGGTGCTTTATTTATGTTCCTCGGTCAAATTCCATACCGACCTTCACCTCCTCTCGCTACTCCCCGATTCACCTATCTGCCGGAACGCCGGGGATGCCCGCCCTGCCTTGTCGGGCTGTGGCTTGTTGGTGAGATGCTTCCGTGGGGGAATTCCTATGATAACAGCCACAATCTCATCCTACAAAATGTATTCTACATTTCTTCTTAGCTTTGAGTGCCTCTCTCTCTAAAACTGCCGCCCAAATACTCACCATCATCTGTACGGTATACTCCTATTGCCTCGCAGTTTTCAATTTTTCCAACCTTATGATGTTCAAACCCATTCGGGTAATATATCTTAACGATATATACGCTTGTATCCTCATCCAAACTGTTATCAATATCTGAAACCCAATCCAAATCTATAAACTCTTTATATGTCATATCTCCTGCAAATTCAATTATTCCACCCTGCTCATTAATTTCATTTACATTTATTATGTCTTCCCGGACAGTTATTTGATTATCCTGTTCTGCTTCCACGGCTTCAGTAACATCCATTAAACATTCTTCCTTTTCCTGTATATCAGAATTACCTTTCTCAGCATCTTTCTGATAATCCGCTTCTTCCGGCTGTGACGGCTCATCAACTTCTGATTGAAAGTCCTGCACTGGCTCCTGTGTATCACCTGACGCTGACACAACATTGATTTCCTCTGATGCCATGCTTTCTTCCACAGCAGACTGTGAAATTTTGTCCTCTGCTTTTTCCGCATTGTTTGATGTGCCACATCCTACTAATGTCAACACGCACATCATCGCTAAGAAGAACCCTGCCTCTTTTTTCATCAACATTTCCTCCATTTTGATATAATCTCCTGCTCCCCGGTCCCCAAACTGCCGGAAAGCCGGGATGCCTGCCCTGCCTTGCCCAAATGCCTCCATTTATGCTTTCCTGTCAAAAGACGGCTTATCCTCCAGATAATCCGGCAGTGCTTCCAGTTCCTCCCCTTTGCCATTCTTCAAGGAGCGGTACTCATTAAAATAGATTCCGTAAAATTCCCTTTCCTTTTCCCGTTCAGCCGGAGTCCTCTCACAAGCCCACCCGTATCCCGAACCGAGATATGTAAGCACCTTTGTACCCTGATAGTAAATATCCGCGCCATATCCCCCGCTTGTCAGGATCGGGCAGGTCAGCGTTCCTCCCCCTGCCAGCGCAAACTTCTTTTCGGCAAAGTTCTCCGCCCTCCCGTCTGCCGCCTCCAGGAAGTAAAGCAGTGTCAGTTCCCCGCTCCCCTTGCATTTCGGATTACCACCCTGCCCTTTCAGCGCATTTTCAGCCTGCCGGTACAGCGCCTTCCTGTCGGGCGACACGTCAGACATATACTCTGCACATAGTTCCGTCCGCCGCCTATGGATATATTCCAGTTCTGCCTTGCTTGTAGTATTCGCAGCCTTCCGTGCCAGCCCCTTGATCTCGTCAGTAAACTCAGCTTTTGATTTACTGCTTTTCCCGGAACTTGGAATGATAGACCAGTCAGGCCCCTTGCCGCTCAATGGCATACTGTGTTTCGTATTTACAGAATTTACTGCACCTAAAGCCGAAATTCCCATGAGTCCACCTCACAATTCATTTCCCTATCTGCGGTTCCTCTTCCACTCAAAGCCACTCCTGCTCCCTGATTCCCCAATCTGCCGGAACGCCGGGGATACCTGCCCTGCTTTGTCAGGCTGTAGCTTATTGGGGATATGCCGATTAGTTATTCAGATACCCCTGTTTTTCTTCTTCATCAGACCATACCCGCTCATAGTGACTGCCAATGCTCTTAAACACATCCTGCCATGTAGCAAATTTCTGCATTTCTTCAATACTTCCCCTGTTGTTCTGCAGCCAGTCAAAAACCGCCTTATAGGTATCTCCCGAAAACAGAACGCTCCAATTGTTCTTATAATTTGAATTGTCATTATAGGACATCCCATTAAAGCCCATACAAACAATCCCATTATTCGTGTGCTGTGCCAGTCCCTTAATCTCCAAATCAGCCCATATGTATGCGGCGTTTTTATCATGTACCAGATTGGGATATTTATTGAAGTAGGTCTCCGCAAGGGCCTCATACCTTTCCCTGTCTGTCTCGCTCTGCAAAAGGACTTTTCCCCCACGGCCTTCCTCGCCATCCCGCACCAGATACTGTATGCCCGTGCCGGAATGGGTCTTTAAGGTGAATCCGGACAGTTCCTCCGTTTCCAGCGTTTCCACGCCCATGACATTCTGCAGGGCGTCTTTCAGCTCGCCGTCCAATACCATGGCATCATAACTCATAGTTCCGTGTTCTGAAATCAAAAACTGCTTTCCTGTCTGGCTGTCCTGCCTGACCTTGATGTCAGAATAATCAAAAGCGCCTATCCGTTCGCCCTGCTTATTGTAGATGTCAAAACACCCTGCCTCGTTGTCCGGCACAATCCTAAAATTCTCGGATTCGTATGTATCATAGGCGGGCTTTACATTGCGTACCCCGGATGCTGCCGATGCACGGTACGCATCCAGTACCGAAGTCTGCCCTGCCGTCTTTACGCTATTTCTTACGGAAGAACCGCTCCCTGCCGCATCTGCATCCGCCATCCTGCCCGCGAAGCCCGTTCCCGAACCATTCCTCTGTGCCTTTCCCATATCACGCCATGCGGGATAGCCCGCTCCTATTCCATTTACACTCATCTCCAAATGTCCTCCATTTTTTATTATTGCGGCCCCTCAGTCGTTCAGAGCCGCGCCCGCTCCCTTGTAATAAGTCCGAGCGGTTCATTGCCTATCCCTGTGCCTTTTATTCCTTTTCCGTTAATCAGAAACCAGCATCATTACTTTTCCTTTTATAACTAAAATTCGCTCCCATCAAAGAAATAAGAATATCGGTCTGCAATCCAATATTGTTTCGTTCACCCAATACCGGAATATCTAACTTCTTTACACCCGAACTGTCAGAGTACAGCACCTTACTTTTCTTTGATTTTGCTTTTTCATCATCATCCCCCCAATCAAACTCCAAATAGTAACCTCCCGTTCCATCTTCATGGATAAATACTCCATTGCCTTTTACCTCGCCTCCCGTCAATTTACTTGTCCACGGTATATCTTCAATTGACTTATACACTTTCTGTCTAAAGGCGCCATCCTTTTTCATCCTTAATAAGGTTTTCTTTGAAATAATCACATTTCTCCCACCATGCATATCATATTTCTCCAGCATTGCAGTGTCATACATTTCTGCCTCTGTATCTGTTTTTTCACAACTGTAATCTACAACAACCGTATTTACATTAAACTTTTCGTCCAGAAATTTCTTCATCTCTGCAATATCTGTTTCCTCACTCACCTGCTGTAAAAGTTTTTCAAATTCATCTCCGCATTTGATGCCGTTACTTGATAAACTTACAGCATTATTGATTTGCGGCAAAATTGCTTGAATATCCATATTACCAACCTTTCTACATATGTTATCAATTTTAATCCATTGACCTCTCTGTCATTCAAAGCCGCCCATGCTCCCTTGCGGTAAGTCCGGGCATGATCTTCCTTACTTCAAGATGTC
>BLLT01000366.1 GCA_011958945.1 Lachnospiraceae bacterium
TCTGGATAAAAATACTGTCAACCAGTTTTTAAAGAAAAGCGCAGAGAAAGCAGGCATCAAAAAACATCTCTCCACCCATGCCCTGCGCCACAGCTTCGCCAGCCATCTTCTGGAATCAGGGTGTGACATTAAGTATATCCAGGCGCTCCTTGGACATGTTGACCCGAAATCCACAGAGGTTTATCTGCATGTGAGCGACAAAACGCTGCTGGGCATTAAAAGCCCCTTTGACAGCCCGGAGGCTGAACGTGGATAAGCGCGAATGTAAGTGTGTGTGAGGACTGCAGGAGCATACAGATTCATTATAATTCCTGCCGCAATCGGTGCTGTCCCATGTGCCAGGCCCTGCCGAAAGAAAAGTGGATTGACCTGCGCAGGGAGGATGTGCTGGATGCACCGTATTTCCATGTGGTCTTCACAATGCCGGAGGAACTTAACCCTGTCATTTACAGCAACCAGTCCCTGCTTTACAATGCACTGTACCATGCAGCTTCTGATACATTGGAGGAGTTGTCCGCTGACGGGAAATATCTTGGGGCAAAGATAGGGTATCTCTTTATCCTGCATACATGGGGTTCCGAAATGAATTACCATCCCCACATCCATGCCATAGTACTGGGAGGCGGTCTGGATGGAAAGAAGCAGTGGCGTGACCGTGGGGAGGAATTTTTTCTGCCTGTCAGGGTAATATCCAAGGTGTTCAGGGGAAAATACATGGAAACCATGAAGGGGTTGTGGAAAGACGGAAAACTGGAATTCCACGGCTCTGCCGGAAAGTACCAGAACCGTTATGCCTTTCAGGAACTGATGGATACCTGTTACCGGAAAGAGTGGGCACCTTACTGTAAAAAGACTTTTAACGGGTCGGGGGATGTCATCAGCTATCTCGGGAAATACACGCACAGGATTGCCATCAGCAACCACCGGCTTGTCAGCATGACGGAAAATACGGTCACGTTTTCCGTGAAGGATTACCGCGATGAAGGGAAATGGAAAACCCTTACCCTTCAGGGGGCGGAATTTATACGCCGTTTCCTGATGCATGTTCCGCCAAAAAGGTTTGTGCGCATCCGGCATTATGGACTGCTTTCGGTCCGGACAAAGGCAAAAGAGCTTGCATTGTGCCGCAACCTGTTAGGGTGCAGAAAGTACCTGTCCGAACTGCGTGGCATGAAGAGCACAGAGGTACTAAAACATCTCTGGGGAATAGATGTCTGCTCCTGCCGTTCTTGTGGAGGCCGTCTTGTGGCATCCGCCCCAAAATATCCGCTTCGGATTTGAAAGCAAGTAGTTTATACGGATTTTCAGGCTTCCCAGCGGGAGGTCTGTTTGTTGTACAGAAAAAGAAGCTTCTGTACATTTCGTGGTAGGAATAGCTGAAGGGATATGTTAAAATCATGTGGAAGAGCAAAGATTGAAAATCCATAGGGCACAGCAAAAGGAACGCGACTTTGTTCACCAAAGGAAAATCGAAATTGATGTAAACGATAGGGCAGTTTCAGGCAATGACCAGACTGCTTTATCGTTTACACCAACTTCGATTGATTCCTTGTCAGTTTGTATATTCTTGTAAGTATCTCTCAAGACTGTATTTCTTTTCAGTACATGAGGATTTATTTAACATCCTTTTATTTGGACAGCCACCCATACATATAGGAAGGCATTTACAAGTACTGCACTCTAAATCAGATGTAGGATCATACATCACATATTCAAATGATTTACAAATCCCTTTGATATCTGACATCTCAGAAGTATCAAGGAAATTAAATAATATCTTATCCTGTTTTCCAATATCTTCCCAACACTTATACATATTACCATCTGGATCAACTACATAATTATTTACAGAATCAGCTCCACAAAAACATGTAATTAATCTTGGATATGTATTAATAATATTGATACCATTATCCTTAATGAAATTGAAATTACGTTTTGAAAACAATTCAGTAGACATACACTTTTCAGAAGAATAATCATCTGTAGATTGTACAAATCCCAAATATACTCGCACTTTATCACTAAGGTTATTTTCTTTTAAAATAGCAAATACTTCATCAATTCTATCCTGATTTTCAAAATCAGTATTAATCCTAATAGTTAATGTTTGCAAATAATCAATACTATCGCAAATATTTCGTATTATTCTCTTAAAAGTACCCTGACCATTAGCAAGAATTCTTCTTGCATTATGAATATCTTCTGGACCATCAATTGTAATTTGAATATTTTCAACTTTTAATTCTTTTAATTCCTTTGCAATTTGTGGTGTTAAATGATAACCATTTGTTACCATGCTTGAGTTATATTGAACTCCTTTTTCTTGACATATTGCAATGAATTGTTTAGACATATTTTTGATTTTTTGCTATTCCTGTAATATCCATTTCAATCACCTCTCTCTGCTTTGACGGAACGCCGGGGATGCCCGTCCTGCCTTGTCAGGCTGTGGCTTATTGGGGATATGAGACTGTAGAATTTATTTCCTACTATGTTTTACGAATCTTTATAAATCAGCTCATTTATTGCCTCAATAAATTCACTCTCTACCATACTCCCGTTTTCCAAGCCATGTGTCGTTATACCATCCTTAAATCTAATGATACAGCTATCAAAATAGACCTTTCCATTTTCAAGAAGCATTTCGCCACGATATTCTCCAACAACCGCAAACGATGTTTCAGATTCTTTCATTAAAAATAAATACGCCTCATCTCCTACAGATAATAGCCGATCTGTATTTCCATCTGATACAATTTGATTTATGCCTGATAAATCACCAGCATTTTTCCCTTCCGTAACTTCTGATAGCATTTCCTGTGCTTTTTCTCCTTGAACCGTTCCTCCGGGCATATTGACGTTAATGGTATCTCCATCTGCATCAACAGTGCCATATAAAACATCAACCACCTTCATATCGTATGATGTATAAATATAGTTACGCACATTTTCACTATTTGCTTGTAAAATTTCTACCTTTACAAGCGCACACGCATCACCCAGCAATTCATCAACTGTGCTATAATCCACGAGAGGATGGGCTTCACTATAAACCTGCATTGTATTATTGTCAAAAATATCGGTTGTTTCCTGTTCTATTGAACTGTTTTCTTCCAACCCGATTGTTTCTTCGCTCTGCTGAACACTTAAGTTATAAGAACTATTATCCTGTTCGTCCTTTCCGCAACCAGACAGCCCTAATAAAAGAAATGCCCCAACTATAGCAAAGTATTTTCTCATAGCTACACACTCCATTATCATTAATTATATTTATCCAGCCCCTCTGTCGTTCAGAGCCGCATCCGCTCCCTCGCAATAAGTCCAAGCGGTTCATTGCCTCACTTCCGGGCAGACCGCAGAGGCAAAGCATTATGCGCCTCTGCGGAATAGGGTGTAAGCAATATCTCTTTATGCCTTTATGTCAAAACTGCCCCCTGTGGGTGACGATGTGCCGGATACCGCCGCAACAATATTCTGTGTAATGCTTTTCACATCCGTGCCAGTGGCAGACACCGTGAACGTACCTTCCATCCTCTCTTTTCTTTCTGCCCGCCGTTCCGCTGCCTTTTCTTCCTCCGCCTTTTTCTCCTTGCGTCTCTCGGCGGCCTTTTCCTCGGCGGCTTTCTTCTCTTTCGC
>BLLT01000367.1 GCA_011958945.1 Lachnospiraceae bacterium
TACAACGCTGTGGCGTAATTTCCTATAATATAAGAAAGAAATGAGGACGATTATGGCAATCAAAAGTTTAATTATCAATCCCGGTTCCACCTCCACGAAAATCGGTGTTTTTGAGGATGAAACCTTATTATTTGAAGAAACATTAAGACACTCCACGGAAGAAATCGCACAGTATGCTTCTATTGTAGACCAGAAGGACTTCCGCAAGAATATTATTCTCGATTTAATGAAGGAAAAAGATTTCGATATGAAATCCCTGGATGTTATCGTAGGGCGCGGCGGCATGTTGAAGCCTATCCCCGGGGGCACTTATGCAGTCACGGACAGTCTTCTGGAGGATTTAAAAGCGGGTGTCCAGGGGCAGCATGCTTCTAACCTGGGCGGTATTCTGGCAAGGGAAATCGCCGATGCCATCGGTATTCCTTCCTATATCGTTGACCCGGTAGTGGTTGACGAACTGATGCCCATCGCCAGATATTCCGGCGTACCGGAACTTCCCCGCATCAGCATCTTCCATGCTTTAAACCAGAAGGCCGTTGCCAAACGTTATGCTAACGAAAAAGGGGCAGCTTATGATTCCCTGCGCCTGATAGTGGTACATATGGGCGGCGGTGTTTCCGTAGGCGCTCACGAAAACGGCAAAGTAGTGGATGTATTCAATGCCCTTGACGGCGATGGTGCATTCTCCCCGGAAAGGTCGGGCGCAGTGCCTCCCGGAGCTTTGGTTAAAATGTGCTTCTCCGGCAAATATACAGAAAAGGAAGTTTATAAAAAGCTGGTAGGAAACGGCGGTTTTAACGCTTATCTGAATACCAACGATATGAGGGATGTAGACAAAATGGTAGATGAAGGAAACGAGGAAGCCCGTGAAATCCGAGATGCCTTTATCTTCCAGGTTGCCAAAAATATCGGCTCCATGGCTTGCGTGCTGCAAGGCAAAGTAGACCAGATTATTTTAACGGGCGGAATCGCCTATGACAAAGCCGTAACGGATGGTTTGAAAGAACGGGCCGGCTTTATCGCCCCTATCACCGTATATCCTGGAGAGGATGAACTCCTTGCACTGGCTCAGGGCGCCATCCGCGTTATGACAGGTACGGAAAAAGTAATGGAATATTAATTAAGACACGATTGATACACGAATATGTATATTCCGTAACAGGGAAGCCGAAAGGCCGAACTGTTACGGAATATACATATATAACTTTTGGCAGAGCACCGGGCCAATACCCCTGCTGTAATACTGCAAACAACAAAAAATCAAAAACAAGAAAATAGCATCGCCTTCCCCTCTTCCATAAAATCCCGGCTTTTATACGGCGGCTTCTGAAAGTATGCTTTTATATCTGCCTGCTGTTCTTCCTTTTCGTTGAATCCTGCATCATCTGGGGCATCAGCCGGAATACCAGCGAGAACCTGGACTATATCATTGTGCTGGGGGCAGGGCTGAACGGCGACAAACCTTCCGCTGTCCTGGAGATGCGGCTGGAAAGGGCGCACCTCTATCTACAGGAGCACCCACAGACCATAGTCATTGTTTCCGGCGGCCAGGGTCCTACTGAGCCTGTCAGCGAAGCCGAAAGCATGCAAAACTGGCTTTTGGAAAAAGGGATACCTGCTTCCCCATTACATGATCCGGGAATTCTTTACCATATGCGTGGACGCCCTGCTGGGAAATCTGGGCTAAACCTTTTTCTTTTTTTATAAAAATTCAAAAAACACTTCATTTTTATACTATTTAGTGGTAAAATCCATTTGTATTATACATATTTATACCTTATGCCCGCTTCGGCGGACACACGGCAGCACAAGCAGTCAACTGCAGTGCAGAAATGGAGAAAGAAATGAAAAAACAACAGAAAAAGCTATTTTACGGTACAGGCATATTAATGCTTTGCATGGCTCTTATGCCGCTTACCGCCTTGGCCGCAGAAGCGGGGGCAGAATATACCCCTGCTATGTACGCCACATTTTGGGCACTGATTCCGCCCATTGTAGCCATCATATTGGCATTGATTACAAAGGAGGTTTACAGTTCCCTGTTTATTGGAATTTTAGTAGGCGGACTGTTCTATTCCGGCTTCTCCTTTGAAACTACACTCACTCACATTTTTAATGATGGCTTCGTAGCTGTGCTGTCCGACAGCTACAATGTGGGTATCCTGATTTTCCTTGTGATTTTAGGCGCTATGGTGAGCCTGATGAACCGGGCAGGGGGCTCCGCTGCGTTTGGACACTTTGCCAAACAAAAAATCAAATCCAGGGTCGGCGCACAGCTGGCTACTGTTGCCTTGGGCGTCCTGATTTTTATTGATGACTATTTTAACTGTCTCACTGTGGGAAGCGTTATGAAGCCGGTAACGGATGAGCATAAGGTATCCCGGGCAAAGCTGGCCTATTTAATCGATGCCACTGCTGCCCCGGTCTGCATTATCGCCCCCATCTCCTCCTGGGCAGCTGCCGTATCCGGGTTCGTGGAAGGGGAAGACGGCTTTTCCATCTTCATCCGCGCCATCCCCTATAACTTTTATGCTATCTTAACTATTGTTATGATGATAGCCCTGGTGCTTATGAATGTGGATTACGGCCCGATGAAAACCCACGAGGCCAACGCAGTAAAAGGAGATTTATTCTCCATGGGAGAAAAGAATAAAGGGCAGGAAGTTTCTGCTGCCAACCCAAAGGGAACAATTGCAGACCTTCTCATTCCTATCGTTGCTTTGATTATTTGCTGTGTCATCGGTATGATTTATACGGGCGGGTTCTTCGAAGGCGCCGGTTTCGTTACCGCTTTCTCCAACTCGGACGCTTCCGTAGGGCTGGCGCTGGGCAGCATATGTGCTATCATTATTACGATTATCATTTATCTCATACGCAGGGTCTTAAGCTTCACCCAATGTATGGAATGTTTCCCTGACGGGTTTAAGGCCATGGTTCCCGCTATATTAATCCTTACTTTCGCCTGGACCCTAAAAGCGATGACCGACAGCCTGGGGGCTGCGGAATTTGTAGCGGAAGCCATGAAACAAACCGCTGGTTCCCTGATGAATTTCCTGCCTGCGATTATTTTCCTTGTAGGCTGTTTCCTGGCATTTTCCACAGGAACCTCCTGGGGTACCTTCGGCATACTGATTCCTATTGTGGTAGCCGTATTTGCAGACTCTAACCCGCAGCTTATGATTATTTCCATTTCCGCCTGCATGGCCGGGGCTGTTTGCGGAGACCATTGTTCGCCGATTTCCGATACTACTATTATGGCCTCCGCCGGGGCACAGTGCAACCATGTAAACCATGTGTCCACTCAGCTGCCCTACGCCATTTTAGCAGCCGGTATTTCCTTTATTACATACATTATTGCAGGTTTTGCCCAAAGCGCCTGGATTTCCTTGCCCGCCGGAATTATTCTGATGCTTCTGGCGCTCTATGTGGTTCGCAGATTAAATCGATAGCATTTGAGTTCATTCCCCGCGGGAATCAAATACTCCGCAGACAGGGCTTTTGACACCCGAATCCTATAAATGAAAAAAGAATTGGCCCAGCGGCCAATTCCTAGTGACTTACAACGCTGTGGCGTAATTTCCTATAATATAAAAAAGGCTCGATG
>BLLT01000368.1 GCA_011958945.1 Lachnospiraceae bacterium
GGAAAAGGGGTTTAATCAAGGTAAGTCGGCGATGGAAGCCGTGGTATTTTTCCATCCGTCAATCTATATTTTGTCTACCCTCTTTTCAGCATTCACAGTCTGGATTGCCTGCAATGCACCTGCGAAAGCAGCGGCAAAGACCTCGCCCATAGAAGCCTTGAAGTATCAGAACTTTGCACCCCAAAAGACAAAAAACAGAAATTCCAAAAACGGCGGCAAACTATATATCATGGCGTTTCATAATGTTTTCCGTGACAGGAAACGGGCAATCCTTGTGTTCATGTCCTTATTTATGGGAATTACAATGATTTTAGGAGTGAATGGCATAGCTGGAAGCTATAAAGCAGAAAACTATGTGAAACAGTATATGGATTACAACTTTGAATATGCTGATATTCAAGTCAGACAGTATGAGCAGCTCCAAAAAGAAGTACCGCAGTTTGATGAGCATTTTATAGAACAGATTGAGCAGATCGAGGGTATTAAAAACGTGGAGATTCAAAAGACAGTCTGGGCAGGCATTCGTTTTGACGAATCAGATTTTAGAGATTTTATGAAAATCAAGTATGAGGACAGCAGCTATAAAGCCAACAGGCAGTCTTATGAACAAATGCTTGCAGGACTAAGGGCGTATGCGAACGCAGGCGAATACGGCTGCTACATCACGACCCTTATGGATGAAAGGATTCTGGAAGAATATAATGAAAACCATCCCAAAACAGCCATTGACCTTGAAGCCTTTTGGCGTGGCGAAATCGTGATTACAGGTTGGGACAACAGCGGCTATAATGCCCCCAATGCCGCCTTGGTGGGAAAAACGCTGACACTGACTGCCAAAAGTGCAGACGGAAAGGCAACTGATTTTCTTGTCGGTGGAGCATTTGATTTTATGGATGATACCAATAGGCTTTCCACTACCATAGGTCATCACAAAATGGTAGAAATCGTACCAGACATCATCTATGTCAGTGAAGCGGGTATGGAACGCTTGACCGGGGAGGCTCTTATTTCCGGCATCGGTGTGGATATTGAGGAAATAAACGACTTAGAGCGGGTAGACAGCGAATTGCAGGGAATCAACCGAACCTTAACTACAGCAGAGTGGGAGTTCAAAAGTACAGTTGATACAGTAGAACAATTTAACCAAATGATATACGCTCAGAAATTGTTAGGAAACGGCGTGGCTGCCCTGCTCATCGTAATTGGATTGATTAACTTTGTGAATGTAATGGTGACAGGCGTGGCTGCAAGAAAAAATGAATTTGCCATAATGGAAAGCATCGGCACAACGAAAAAACAGCTTAGGAAAATATTGACCGTAGAGGGTGGCATTTATGCCCTCATCTCCACGCTGCTGATTTTGACTTTTGGAAATGCGTTCCTTATGCTTGTGGCAGACGCAGTACCGAATCTGGCAGACTATGCCGTATTTGAGTATCCCGCCTTACTGGTAATCCGCTTGATTGTGGCAATCTTTGTGATATGCCTTAGCGTTCCCGGAATTGTTTATAAGCTGATTTCCAATGAAACAGTCATAGAACGGATGCGCAGTTTTGATAATTAAATAAGCATCGACAGGTGCAGACGCAAACCTGCTGCGTCTGTACCTGCCATTAAAATCTATTGAGGAAAGGGGGTGTGTTTCAGGCTATGGCAAATATCTTTTTACTCGAAGATGACAAGACTCTATCGAAAGGAATTTCGATTGCCTTGAAAAAAGACAGTCATGCCATAACTGCTGCTTATGGTTTTGTGGACGCTTTAGCACAATATCAAAAGCTGAAAACTGACCTGTTTCTGCTTGACATCAATCTGCCCGATGGCAGCGGTTTGGAATTGTGCAGAAAAATCCGTGAAACATCCGATACACCAATTCTGTTTTTGACAGCCAATGATACTGAAGAAAATATGTTGGAGGGATTCGGGGCAGGATGTGATGATTATATTTCCAAGCCGTTTTCCCTTGAAGTTTTGCGGAAAAAGGTACATGCTATCTTGAAACGTACAGGCGGCGACAGCCCCCGTATGAAATATAAGAGCCTGGAGATAGATACGGATAAATGCCTTGTTCTGTTAAGCGGGGAGGAACTACATCTGACTGCTACCGAATATAAACTGCTTTTGTATCTGATACAAAACAAAGGAAAAGTCGTTACAAAAACAATGCTTTTGGAACACCTTTGGGATATAGACGGAAATTTTGTGGATGACAATACAATCCGTGTCAACATTAAAAGGTTACGCCAAAAGCTGAACGATGAGAAGCAGGAATATATTGTAACTGTTTTTGGCATGGGATATACCTTTGGAGAATGACGATGAAGCATTTTGATCTTTACAGAAAACTGGTTCTGATTACAGGAGCTGTCATATCGGTTTTATCTGTTCTTATGGTGTTTTTTGCAAGGAGCAGCCCTGTTACAATGCTTTGGGGCTTTTCTGGCGTGCTTATCTTATTTGCCTTACTGCTCCTGCTTGATTTTCTCCATAATCGTTACAACGATGATTTATTAGAACAGATTACCCTGCTTATAGAAGCTTTGGTTGAACAGCAGGAACGGCAAATCTTTTCAGAAGCAGAAGACACGCTGACAGCCCGTCTGCAGCATCAGCTTTTAAAACTCCGCAACATTCTGACAGCCCAAAATCAGATGTTAGCACAGGAAAAAGAACAGATTAAAACACTGATTTCTGATATTTCACATCAGATAAAAACGCCTATTGCAGCAGCAAATACATTTGCCGAGCTGCTTAGCGATGGGGAACTGTCTGCGGAAGAAAGAACAGAATATATTACCACTTTGCAGATGTCACTTGGAAAACTGACCTTTTTGACAAACAGCTTGATTAAAATATCCCGTCTGGAAAGCGGCATTATCAGCTTAAAGCCCGAAAAGAACAGCTTGAACGAGATTGTACTCCAAGCTGTAAAAACGGTATATGCAAAAGCAAAGGAAAAAGGCATTTTGATAACCTTTGAATGTGCCCAAGCCTTTGAAGCGGTTTTAGATTTTAACTGGACGGCAGAAGCCATATCAAATGTCATTGATAATGCCGTGAAATATACGCCGTAAGGAGGTTTTGTCCGCTTACAGATAACAGAGTACCCGTCCTTTCTGCGGCTTGATATAAGCGACAGCGGTGTTGGCATACCAGAGGAAGAACAGGCTAAGATTTTTGGGCGGTTTTACAGAGGAAAACAATCCGTGGGTACTGACGGGGTGGGAATCGGCTTATACCTTACCCGTGAGATTATCAATAAACAGAATGGATATATGAAAGTCTCATCTGATGAAAATGGCAGCACTTTCTCATTGTTTTTGAAGAAAGACTAAAAAGGAATGTAAAGGAACAGAATGAAGCAAGCCCACCGAATAAAAAAAACGATGTATCGGTGGGCTGAGAGTTGCTGCGGCAATGGCTGACAAGCCTGTGCAGCGGGCATCGTTAAAAGAGAAGCTGGCGGCATACAAGGCACAAGCGTCCGGGGCAGATCGGGCTGATATTGAAAAAGCGAAAAGGAAGGAAGAAACGGTGAAACAGCAGGCAGCATGGCTCCAGAAGGATAACGGGAA
>BLLT01000369.1 GCA_011958945.1 Lachnospiraceae bacterium
TGCTTCGCATTCTTTCTTGGCGGCTTACAACGCTGTGGCGTAATTTCCTATAGGTTAAAGAAGTGGCACAGCGTGCCAGAATCAACCGAAAAACATTCTATTTACACTACAACACCTTAGATGACCTTCTTCGGGAAATCCAGAATGAAATGGCACAGAATTTCATTAAACGCACCCAGGGCCTGGAACGTCCACGCGATATGGATAAAATCACACGGGAATTTTTTCTGTGCAGCGAGGAGTTGGGGAAGATTGGGGAACGAATTACCTGCAGCGGCAATTATAAGTACATCAGCCGCAAGATCACAAATGACATTATGAATCAGACTTGGAAAAACGGAGCAGCATCATCTGCTGAAAACCCATATATCCAGAACATTATCATGACATATACAGCACAAAGCACTTTGGAAATTTACAAACAATGGGTGGCAGATGGGAGAAAAATCCCCCTTGAGGATATCATCAAAATCGCTACCCGGCTTATCTGTAATGGCATTAACGGCTTAAATTCATAATTTTACAGCGTAACCTGTCAGGAATATACCATTTCAGCCGGTTACGCTTTTTTAATTACAATTTTAACGCATCCCCCAGACCGACCTCCTTTAATTCCCTTCATTTCTTCAACTGTAATATTCCGTTCACGCGCTAACCTCTCAAATAGTACATCTTGTTCTGACATAAAACCGCAGAATCCGCAGAAAGGCTTGTTCTCACGTATTTCTGC
Organism: Lachnospiraceae bacterium; assembly: GCA_011958945.1. Taxonomy (GTDB): domain Bacteria; phylum Bacillota; class Clostridia; order Lachnospirales; family Lachnospiraceae; genus Kineothrix. Next base: position 731 of record BLLT01000369.1, read on the forward strand.
GGTTTTCCATTGTATCAGTTTCCTTGTTGCGATGTTTCTGTATGCCTGCCTGTATTTTCCCAATAACTATCTAAAATTCCTATCGTTAAAAAATGCACCCAAACCTAATTTTTTCATTTTTATATCCATTCCTACCAACCTTTTTTGGCTATTGCCTTTTTACGCTTTTTTGCTTTTTTAACCGGTACATTTCCTTTTGCAGTAAATACAAAAACAGCAGAAATCATCAATGCAGCAGTCATACTAAACAAACAGGTTGATACATTCCAATGTACAGCAGAATCATAACTTCGGTAACTGATTAAACCCAAACTTGCAGTAACGGGATAAATATTGGCTAACGCAGCATTTCCAGAGGCAAACATACCGCCATAACCATAAACAAAAGCAATAATTGTTCCGATCATATGTCCGTTTGGTATACGTGCGGCGAATGCAATAACAGGCATGACACCAATATACAAAAACAGGCAGTTAAAAATAATCTGGATAAATGTCTGCAATACGGATGTTGCAGAAATTCCCGGAAATCCCATCATCAAATCAGCAATTATAGTAAATGCCGCACTTACCAGTCCAAAAAACAAAGAAAGCAATGCACATACAAGCAGCTTCCCCCACAGCAAACTGCTATATGAAACAGGTATCGTCAAAATGCTTTTCAGAGTATCGTCTTTTTCTTCCCTCGCTATGATATATCCGGCAAGCAAAGCAATACACATGGGAAAAATCATGGTAACATTATTTTTGATTACCTGTTCCGTAAAGAAAGAAAATGTCCAGACTGTTCCGTCCAATGCGGTTGTGGAAAAAAGCGTCAGCAGGACGGAAAGCAGCATCAGAAAAACACCTGCCCATATCATATGATACCTCTTTAATTTCCATATTTCGGTCTTAACCATGCGAAACATATCATTCATCCCCTCTCTTTTTATACATATAATCAATCACTATTACTGAAAGCAAAGCGATAACGGCCAAAATAATGATTGTCTGAAATGTAGTAGGAATTAAATATTCCAGCATTCCCACACCGTCCATAGCGCCATGTGCGGTTAAATTTCCTGCGCTCCATAGGGTTGTAAGCGGAATAGGCATCAGCCAGCACATCACTTTGGGCAGTGCGCCAAAAGAGGATTCGGCTGTCAGGCTCAGGACACTATAAAAGACACATAATAAAACAGAAAATACATAGTTCTTGCTAAAGAAAACTACGAGAACGACTAACGGCAGCGTCCCGGCTGTAATAAAAATCCCCATTTCCAACGCAAAAAATAATCGATAAACAATGCTGTTTACTTCTGCGATCAGCCCACCGCACAGGATTGTTATAAGAACCGATGTCAGACTGAAAATAATTCCAAAAAAGAACAGGACAATTATTTTTGCCAGAATCATCTGTGTGCTTGTGATGGGAATAGTACGCAGGTTTTTAAATGTATCGTTATCCCGTTCCATAAAAAAGAGCATGGCTGCAAGCACCCCAATCATGCATGGCAGAAGCAGCTCTACCCCATATCCCATGACAAACTGAAAATAATCATTGAAAATATCTATTTTGCTGTCGTATTGTCCTGCTGTCTGGGGCATTGTCATCATTGCTGTCAGCGGCACGGGAAATAAAAACGCCGAAAGAACAACCAGCCATATAAATTTTTTTCGCTTCAATTTCGAAAACTCACAAATAACAAGTTTAAGCAATCCCTTCACCCCCTGTCACACGTTTGAAGTAATCTTCAAGGCTTTCTTCTGAAGTTGCGGCTTCCGATACTTCCAAGCCATTTTCTACAAAAGCAGTAACAATTCTTCCTATTGGCAAATCAAGGTTATGCACCTGTATATTGTGGTCATCCTGTACGGTAAACTGGTTTTCATAAAAGATACGCTCTAAAATTCTTGCCGCCTGTGCCGTATCAGAAACAATAAATCGGATATGTTTGCTGCTCTTTGCTTCCAGTTCTGCAAGGCTTTCTTCTTCCAGCAATGCGCCGTGGTCAATAATGCCTATATCATCAGCCAATAATGCAATTTCAGAAAGGATATGGCTGGAAATCAAAATTGTTTTTCCACGCTCATTGCAGAGGTCACGGATAAAGGAACGGACTTCTGCGATTCCAATTGGGTCAAGACCGTTAATCGGTTCATCCAAAATCAAAAGTTCCGGGTCATGCATAATGGCAAGGGCAATCGCCAGCCGCTGTTTCATGCCAAGTGAATATTGGGAAAACAGCTTCTTATCTTTGTAAGGCAGACCAACCAAATCAAGTGCGTTTTTAATTGCGCTTCGGTTCGGCACGCCCCGCAGGGCAGCAAAAATGCGCAGGTTTTCCGTAGCGGTAAGATTAGGATAAAATCCGGGGGATTCAATCAGGCTGCCGATACGGGGCAGCAGCTTCTTTTCATTTGCCGCCAAAGGCTTTCCCCAAATCGACACTTTCCCGGAAGTCGGTTGTGTAAGTCCAAGCAGCATTTTCATCGTCGTCGTTTTTCCGGCTCCATTTCTGCCAAGCAGACCATAGATACGCCCTTTCTGAACATGGATATTCAGATTGGCAACACTTTTCTGTGTTCCATATTGTTTTGTAAGATTTTTTGTTTCAATTACATATTTGCTCATTACGAAACCTCCCTTTTATGAAATAAAAGTTTTTCATGTCTGCTATTCTATCACGCCAACCTTGCATTAACCTTGCACGAACCTTGCATTAACCTTGCATTTAAAGAAGCAAATCTCTGAAAAAATAAAATCCCCGCAGGACGGAGATTCTATTGCCACCATAAAAAAGAATTGGCCCAGCGGCCAATTCCAAAGAATGCTTCGCATTCTTTCCT
>BLLT01000370.1 GCA_011958945.1 Lachnospiraceae bacterium
TGGATTTAAGCATGCCACTTGGCTCGTTGCCCGTGAGAATAAACTATATTGCAACAATTTTCGCAGAGTAAGGCGGAATATCTTTGTCCGAGGCCAGGACTTTTTTGACAAATCTGGGGGCGGACAATATAAAAAGACACGGCGTAACCTCCTTTTGCCGCCGTGTCAATAAAAAACGGACATCTTGAAATCCGTTGTTTCTAAACCGCCGTTTGGTGTTCGTTTTCGTTTGGGGCGCGTAAATAGAACAGCCGCCCATCCAACGTTTTTTATATGCCGTTTCCGTTGGCGGCTGGGTAACTTATAAGATTATAAAACCTGTGTCCACCAATCAATGAGAATTTAGACTTCTATATATTTATATCGAATACCGCCTTTAGTTGCCCATTCTCTATAAAAAGCTCTATTTCAAACCAAAAATCCAACTGTTCTCCAAAACTCGTTGGATTGTAACAAACCATATCCCAATTATTAGTTTCAAGCCTTGCTTCGTCCGCGTCATCTATGTCCGTCATACAGGATTTTTGGAAATGGTCTACTATAAATTTTTTACCTTCATCTTCTTCCCACAAAGCTAATTGCTCAACTAACCATTTTCCAAATCCCAAGCAGGCATTTTCAGGTGTGGGCTCTTTGTTTATAAAACCGAACAATCCCAAACAAAACTGTCCGCCATAGTCCGCGCCGCCTCGTCAGCGCTTTTGGCTCACTCGCCGCGGGTGGGGAAGTCGTGTTCTGAAATAGCTTTTCCGCTATCAGCGTCTTTCACGGTCACATGGACGGCCCATTCCTCACCGGAAATCCCGCATAATACTTGATACCGCCCCAGCATGACCGCTGGTGCAACTGTGACCACAGCAGAGTACCACATTTCCATGGAGTAATAAGTCTCGGCATCTACCGAGACTGTAAGCCCCCAAGGAACTCCATTTTCATCCAAATCTGTATAATCCGCCGCCGCTACAAATTCCTGCGAAATTTCAGCGGTAAAAGGGTCACGCAAACAGCCAAGCCAATAATATGCCGCTTTCAGTTTTGGATACTGTTCTATTGTGAGATAGTAGCTAAACGTGCCATCCTCATTTGCCAGCAGCGCATTGTAAACCACCTGTTCCAGTGTTCCCTCTTTGGCCGCTGTCTGGCGTTGCTCCTTATCTTCTGTTTCCAGTTCCTCGGCGGTCTTTCCCCCCAATAACGTTTTGGGCATGGTAATGACGATCTGTCCGTCCTCATTCACCGAGGGCGTGTATGTATTTGTCGGCCCGTCCGCGCCGGACGCATCCTCCTGCGGTTTGCCCCCACAACCTGCCAGCGAACCAAGCAGCAGCAAAAGCGACAGGGCAAGCGCAGCTCCCTTTTGGTATCGTCTTTTCTGTTTCACCATACCTGCGAACCTCTCTTTGCTTTTTCACCAATGTCAAAACACACCACTGCTATTTTTATTAATTCTACCACAACTGCCGCCATTTTTCCACCCTCCGCTTTGCATGAACCGCGCAAATACAAGGAAACCGCACCTCCTATATTCGCGCCATGTATAGGGGAGCTCACAAACGGCAATTCGGCTGTGGCCGGGTCGCAGAGGTGGGAGGACACGGCCCCCAGCTTTTGGGGGTTGAGCCCGTAGGCAAACCGCCCACTGCCTTTAATGCCGTTATTTTATTTTACAAACCGGAATTCTGATAAGACACTTTTTATAGCACTTATTAACTGTTATATCTTATCTTCAAGAAATCCGTAAACCCTTGCAGACACTAAATTTATAGCAAGTGAGTTTGCCCTTAGACTTTCCCTCGTGTTATATCCTTTTCCATCATGTCACGAACCCTCATAAGTGCAAAAATAAGGGAAAATTAAGCAAATATTCTTTCGTATACGAATTATGCTCTATTGAAATAATAGTGTTTTATTTTTTGTGTCTAATACCGCCCCTCTGCCAATAGGAAAAATTGCATGATTGGAGCCATGACCAAAATCGTCACAATAAGCCACAGGAATGCTATATTTTTTACCAAACCGCTCCAGTACTTCAAACAGCAGTGACGAAATATCATCTGAATAGTGTCCAAACAACAAACCTGTTACTTGTTCCATCAACCGGCTTTGTCCAATACAAGTTAAGAACATGCTGACATCTTGAACGGATTGAAATTTATCCAATTCCTCAATAAATAAGATATAATTCCTGTCTGTTTTATAGGGAAAGAATCTGTTCCCCAAAGTCAAAACAAAATTAAGTAAATATCCTCCAACAAGGCTTCCTTCGCAACATCCCCCTGTTATAGTATACCAATCACTATTACTGATATAATCTGTTACAGCTCCATCAATCAAATGCGAAACAAATTGTTTTCTGTCGTATTCGCTGATATTATCAAAAAATCCCGGAGTCTGCCCGTAGTATGTCGTTACGCCAGTGTTAGCATATATAGCATTAAGTATAGATGTTCCATCACTATAACTCAAAAAAAGTTTCGGAGTTTCTTTTATTCTATTATAATCAATATACGGAAGTAAATCTACACTTCCATAACCCCCACCAAAGAATACCAACCTTACATTCTCGTCATATATCATCTCGTTCAAATCATCAACACGCTCTGCTACACTTGCAGTATATCTATAAGTGTCTTTATAAATATTTTTGCCGAATTTAACCTGAAATCCCAATTTTTCAATGCCTTTTGCGTACTTTTCATAATCATTTTGATTTGCTACCCAACTTGGTGATATTATCCCAATGGTATCGCCATGTTTTAACAAATTCATGTATTTCTCCTTTAACAACATTCTTGGCTTCAATCTGTAAAATGAAAAATTTATCTGATTTAGCAATTTAATCCCCCCAATTCGGGGGGATTAAATCATTACAAGACTTTTGTAGTCTGTTTCTCCAAAATGCCTTTGTATTATACAGCTATTCTTTGATGTTAGTCATATTTTTCATAGGTTCGCCCCATTTCCCGAGATATCTTCCATCAATGGAAGAATAGCTTTCGTCGCCCGGAGCTAATACCGGAGCAGCCTGCATCAATCTTTCCGTAAAGGGAACCGTTGTATCCATCAGTTGTTCATCCTGCGTTACATTACGGATTAAACAGAGAAAAATATCTGAGCCGTCTCCCATAGGAATTGTTTTTTTCACTTCCAGTTCAAAACTGACAGGGCTTTCTGCAATGGTTGGCACATCTAACACTTGTCCCCATTCTACAGTAGGCAGAAATTTCATCTTATCAGGTGTGGTTCTGCCACAGGTACAACCATAATAATCTGCCAAAGGCAGCAGCTGTTCAGATACGAGATTAGCTGAAAACACACCATTTTTGCGTATCAAATCCTTGGTCTGCTTTTCCTCACCAATACAAGCCATGACTCCGAGCCCCTCTGCGGAATGACAATATCCAAACCAACAGAAAAGACCAAAATGGGGCTGTCCATCTTCCTGTTTTGTGCCATAAAGAAATAACGCCTGTGGACAGTAATCATTATAAATCTTAGTTTTTACCTTTGCCATCGTGTACATCCTTTCCTTTTTTTAATGCTTGTTCCGTT
>BLLT01000371.1 GCA_011958945.1 Lachnospiraceae bacterium
GCCTTGTAACTTGTAAACTTACGCTAGGGCATTATATCGGGGAGTGAAAAGAATGGCCTTCAGAACATTCTTCAGTGTGAGGCTTAGAACTTCCAAGACAGCATAGCTGTCTTTGCGAAGCAGCCCTTGCTGCGAGTGGTTAGAAGTTCTTCTCGCACTACATACTTATCATAACGAAAGTGGTTAATGATTGTCAATTGAATTGAAAAAGTCAACAATATTTTATTAATAAATTTAGTTATATTATACATTTACAAATTTCAATAATCAATATATAATTTCAGTATTAGATAACTAATTTCAATAAATGAAATTAAATGTGTAAAATCAGGAAGAAATGAAAGAAATAAAGTTTTTTTGATTAGCGCATGGATTTATGAAAAATTAGTGTACAGGGAAACATATTAATGCAACAGAAAATGAATGGAGGTACGGAATGAAAAAAAGGTATTTAGCAATTTTACTGACTCTAGCAATGATGTTAGGATGCCTGGCCGGGTGTGGAGGAGACGCAGCGTCAGGAAGTGAAAGTGCAGAAGCCGGAAAACAGGCAGAGTCTGCGGCGGAAAGCGAAAATGCCGGCCAGGCGGAGGCAGATAATGTGGGAGACGAAACAGGGGCAGAAGTGGAAATGGAAACCATTACCGTATGGTCAGACCAATATCATGAAAAGGAAGTCCGGGAAAGGCAGATTGCAGAATTTAATGCGGGCGAAGGAAAAGAACTGGGCATTCAAATTGACTATAAGGTATATGGGGATAGCTACACGGACACGTTGCGGATTGCTTCCCAGGCAGGAGAGGCACCGGATTTGTTCCATTCGGATAATAAATGGCTCCCGGAATTTGTGGAAAGTGAGTTTGTTATACCGATTGAAGAACTTCCTGGCAGCGAAGGAATTTTAAATGAATATAAGAATATGCTGAATAATCAGGAGCAGATATTCGATGGGAAAACTTATACACTGCCTTATAGCATGACCACTTATGGTTTTGTGATTAACTGTGATTTGTTTGAACAGGCAGGCATGACGGAGGAAGACTATCCCACCACATGGGAAGAAGTAAGGGAAGCCGCTGCAAAAATAACGGAGGCAAGTAACGGAAAAGCTTATGGCTTAGGCCTTTCCAGCACCCAGTGGACCGTGAGTTCTTTCTATACTTTTGGGGGCGGACAGAACGTGGGACATTACGGGTATGACTGGAATACAAAACAGTTTGACTATTCCGCCTTTAATCCTTTGATAGAAGCGATAGACCAAATTGTGGCAGACGGCAGTGCATTCCCTGGTTTTGAAGCTTTGGATGCGGATGGCATCAGGGCACAGTTTGCAGCCGGAAATATTGGGATGATTGGTTCGGCAAGCTTTGACTGTTCTGTCTATACCACGAATTTCCCGGCAACATGTAATTGGAAGGTATTGCCGATTCCTAAGTTTGACGATGGGGAGGAAGAGTATAAGCGTTTTGGCCTGGCTACGAATCTGCTTTGTGTAGGGCCGGCGGCAAAAGCCCATCCGGAAAAAGTATTGAAAGTACTGGAATTCTTCTATGATGATGCAAATATGGCGGAAATGTATGAAAATGGCCTTTATATCCCCGTGCGGAACGAAGCGATTGCTCTGGCAACGAAGACTCCGGAAATGAACGGATGGGCAGAATTTGCTGATTTCGATGAGATTTTTGTAATGCCGCCGGTACCCGATTCTTATATTACCGTAGAGGGAACTACTTATAGAGAAGCGATTGTCAATATGTGGACAAACCCTGATTTGGATGATGTGGAAGCGGTAATGAAGGATGTTGATGAACGGTACAACCAGGCTCTTGCCGAAGTAGACCAGGGAGTGGTTGACCTCTATGTGATTCCGGAGGGAATCTCCCCGCTTTCGGGAAAATAATAAAATGAGACTGTTGCAAAATGACACGCTCCCATAATATTTGGTATGGATTCCCGAGGCTTTTCAGCCATATATTGGGGAACTGCCAAACTTTGCAGCAGCCCTGTTACAGAAAGGGTATGGTTACTAAAATGCAGATTATCAGAAAAGAACGGCCAATAGAAATTCAAGAAGAAACGGAAATTCTGGTAGTGGGCGGCGGGCCGGCAGGGATTGGTGCCTGTGTGTCTGCCGCCAGGCAGGGGAAAAAGACGCTTCTGCTGGAAAAAAGAGGGTTTTTAGGTGGAAATATTACGGCCTGCTATGTGGAAAACTGTAATTATTTTCTCTCCGGAACACCCTTCCGCTCCCAGGGCCTATATGCGGAAATAGAAGAAAAATTCCTGGAAAAATATGGAAATAGCAATGTCCGCAGCAATAAAGCAAGCAGCTTTGACAGCGAATGCCTGAAAGTATATCTGGATGAATTTGTCCAGGAAAATGGCGTAAAGGTTCTGCTCCATTCTTTTGTGAATGAAGTAATTATGGAAGGGAATAAAATTGCCGCTGTAATTATCCAGACAAAGCAAGGGCCTTTGGCAGTAAAAGCGGATGTGGTTATTGATACAACAGGAGACGGCGATGTGGCCTACGGTGCAGGAGTTCCCTTTGAACTGGGAAGGGAACGGGATGGGCTGTGCCAGCCGGGAACGGTATCGGTAAGGCTTGCCGGGGCCGATGTGGATAAGCTTACCGAAAACGGAGACGGGTTGGGAAAAATAACGAAGGCATTCCGTGAAGATTACCGGGCGGGGAAGGTAGACCTTGCTTGCAAACGGCAGGACATTCCCTTTGGAAGGCTGACTAAGGCAGGGCAGATTTCTTATGTGAACTACCCTTGTGCCTATGGGCTTGACCCTACAGATGTAGGGGATTTAACAAGAGGGGAAATGGAGTGCCGTCAATATATCATGGATATTGTGGGATATTTGAGGGAACATTATGAAGAAATGAAGGACATTGAAATTACATCCATGGCGCCGGAAATCGGATTTCGGGATAGCCGCAGAATCCAAGGGTTGCATCGGCTGACCATAGAAGAAATGGAGCAGCAGACGCACTATACCGATACCATAGCAGTATTTCCCAGGTTTTATGACATGTTATCGCCGGATGCGATTATGGCCGGGGATGAAACGGTAAGGGGGAGAGGGTATGAGGGCTACATATATGAGCCGGTGAAGGATGACAGGCATTTTGAGATCCCTTACCGCAGCCTTGTTCCGGTGAATGTAGAAAACCTCCTCGTTGCCGGAAGGTGTATCAGTACGGACCACGTGGCGGAAAGCGGAGTCAGAGCCATTTCTTTATGTATGATGACCGGACAGGCAGCAGGTATAGGAGCCAGCCTGGCAATTGAAAATGGAATTGGGGTTGCACAAGCGCCTATATCCAGGCTGCAGGAGATTTTAAGGGAGTCAGGATTTAACATCCCGGAATAGAATAATAGCTTAAAATTGATGGTATTCAGAAAGAACTATGGATAACAGATAAAAGAAAGAAATCCCTGGCCGGAATAAAGCGAGATTGCTTCCGGCCAGGAAATGAGGTAAAAATTGAAAATTTTCAATCCAAAGTTTGTGTCTGGACGGCATCGACAAACTTCATCATG
>BLLT01000372.1 GCA_011958945.1 Lachnospiraceae bacterium
GTGGCGTAATTTCCTATTATATAAAAAAGGACGCTGCAAAATGGAATCGTTCTTTCCCATTTTGCAGCGTCCACCCTCCGGCTTTTAGCAAATTTCCCTTATGTACCAAATGTATATAAACAGAATTTTTCCCCATTACTGCCGTTCCGTTTTCAGATAATTGTCCACACTTTTCTTAATTTCTTCAGCACCTGATGTCTTCAGCAAAAAGCCCAGCGGCTTTAACGGAATGACCTTTTGCACACTTTTCTTGTCCACCCTTCCTGTCAGGAATATAACCGGGATGTCAGCAAAATCCTCTTCCGCCCGAATCATCTCCAGCACCTGGCTTCCATCTACCACAGGCATCTCATAATCCAGCAAAATCAAATCAGGCCTATCCAACGTGATACACCGGATAGCGGCTAATCCGGACTTGGCCAATGCCACAGTATAATCCTTTTCCAGAAGATTTTTCATCGCCTGGAGAGCAATTTCCGAGTCATCCACCAACAATATTTTCTTTTTCACCAGCGTTTCGCTCTTATCCAGATAATTCTTGATTTCCGCCATAGCATTATCCGCATTTATGGCAATCTTACCCGTATTCTTTAACATATGGGGGGCAATCACACAATAAGCGAAATATCCTGCCCCGGTATCGAACAGCAGGCTTATCTGGGGATTCTGCTCCTTGAATATACTGTCAAACTGTTCATAAGTTAACAGGTTCTCTTCTTTTATCTCGAACACGTCATCGGGTGAAAAATGATTCCTGATACGGCCTACGAATTGCTGCGCCATATATCTGGCCGCATTCATCAGCATTACATTAACGGTATCGGATTGTGTATCCACAATATCTCCCACCGTTTTCACAATAAGCTTCTGCTCAAAGACTAAAAGGATCTCCCATCGTTTCCCTTCCTTGGTCGAATAAACCAACCGGTAATAGACTCCCTTTCCGAACCGTTCGCCGCCATAGCATTCGCTGATTATCCTCGATTTCAATTGGAACATGTCTCCTAAAATCTGAATAATCGCCTGCCCCATGGAAGTTTGTTTTTCCTCCGGCAGCAGATCCCCCCACTTGCTGACCGTACTGCCCACAATAGCCCTGTCTTCCGTCAATGTATGCCCTATCAGCCACCCGGCACAAACGCCAAGGAAATGGTCAATGGCATCCGCAGAATAAAAAGTCCGTGTTAACTCCCTCTCCAGAGCCGGTATCGTCTTTTTCCTAAAATTGTCATGAAGACGCCTATGTGTTTCATATCCGATATAATGGATGGATGCCATATACGATTCTTCTTCCGAAAAGTGTTTCATCGCATGGTCCTTAAAATATTTAATTCCTTCCTGGCAAGCCCATTGACTTTTTTCATCTTCTTTACTGTACTCGAATAATTTGTTCAAAATACTAAAAAGCTTCTTATGTTCTTCATCAATAAAGCTTACCCCTATATTGAACCGTTCCTGCCATATTAACCGATTGCTCATCTGGCCCCTCCTTTATTATGAAAAAACATACCTTCCGGTATTTTTTCTATATGTATTTATCCGCAGTAATTCTATCACAAAATCCATACATCTTCAATGCCTTTTCCAAGGAAATGATATTTCCGAAGCATCAGTTTGGCCTCTGGCTTCCCTGTTGCGGAATCACATTTCATTTCAGAATCATTTTTGCATTTCCCGCAAACAGCATTCCCGGGCAGGCAGTTCGACACTTTCCCGGCCAAAGATTTGCGGCCAAAAGGAATTCCTGGCGTTTACCCATACAAAGTTCCGCCGCATAATTCCTTTCCGCCGCATAATTCTTTTTTCTTAAATTACCATCTTAATACATATTTACGAACGATACCTTTCAAGCCCCCGGCTCATCGCTTCTACATTTGCTTCCAGTACCTGCATGCCATATTCTTTGGAAGCATGTTCCCTGGGATCGCGTCCAGCCATTCCAATGGGGGCTTCCCCGCCCGATATAATCCTTTCCATCTGCACCAGTTCCGGCCTAAGGGCCATCACAATAGCGGTTTCATTGGCCGATGCGTGGTCGCACTGATATCCTAAAATATCATCCTCCAAAAAATCAAATGCCGTATAGCAGTCCAGTTGGCAGGTTTCCCTCAACTCCTCTTTCAAATCGCAAAACTGCCATATGGACGGCCCATGCCCGTGGGAAACAAGGGCACGGAAACCTGCCCTGGAAAGGTTTGCACCAATGCGGCGAATCATATCCTGATATTGCTTATCGGGCATCCAATAGGCACTACCTGTCAGCTGCTGCATCTCATAAGGCACTATAGTTTTTCCTGTATGAATATCCATACCATAATATTCCTGGTCTTTGTCATGATAGAATCTGTCCGGCCCCAGAAAAAGGGTTGGAAGCACAATACCGCCTATCTTTTCCGCCACCCGGACGAACAGCCCTAAAGGCTGTATCCCATCTGCACCCAGAGGAAGATGAGGGCCGTGCCATTCCAATGTTCCAAGAGGAAGATATGCAATTGGGCACTCCTTCAACCTTTCCTTAAACTCTTCCGGACACAATTCTTCATATAATACCTTTTCCATGACACCCCTCACCCTTTCTTTGTGACTTTATTTCTATACCTTAAATCAATTTATCGAGAATTTCCTTCGCCGCTACAATATCCTTTTTCTGCTGTTCCCCTGAGATTTCCCTCTCAATGGTAATATCTCCTTCATAGCCTACTTCTTTCAGCTTAGCAATAAATGCCGGATAATTTACCTTCCCCTGTCCAAGAGGAACTTCCTCTCCCAGATAATGGCCATCGGTAGGGTATTTGCCATCTTTTCCATGGATTCCCCTCACGTATTCCCCAAATACTTCCAGCGCATCCACAGGATTGGCTTTTCCATACATAACCAGGTTAGCCGGATCTAAGTTAATACCTACATTCCCTTTTCCAAGGTCTTTCTCAATATCCTGGATTGCCCTTTTTAAGGTAACAGGCGTTTCCTGCCCTGTTTCGAACAAAAAGTTCTGGCCGTTTTCTTTACATTTAGCCACAATTGCCTTGCAGGCGGTTAAAACTTCTTGATATTTAGGATCGTAAGGATTTTCCGGCATATAGCCAACATGAGTGGCAAAATCTACAGCATGGATTTTTTTTGCAAAATCCACACCTTCCATCAGCATTTTCACCCTTTCCACCCGGTAATCTGTGGGTACCAGGCCAAGGGTAAGCTGCCCTTCATAAAAATCCCATACCCTACGGCCTTCCCAGCCGCACCAAAATGCCGTAATATGTACGCCATGTTTTTCCACAGCCGAATTCACGGCCTCTGCTACGCTGTCATCGCGGATAATTTCCCTGTCCCAGCAAACGAGCTGACAGCTTTCCATGCCCATGGAACGCAATTCTGCAAATCTTTCATCAATATTAGTGTCTTTGAATAATTCAATTAAAACTCCAACTTTCATTTTTACCTCATTTCTGCGCGTTTTTTTGCGCATGTTAAGTTTGTGGATGCCACGCAGACACAAACTTGGGATTGAAAATTTTCAATTTTCAATCTT
>BLLT01000373.1 GCA_011958945.1 Lachnospiraceae bacterium
AAACGCAGCACTGGCGCAAAAGGCAGATGCTGAATTTACCGTTATTTCCGCAATGCAGCACTAGATCCATATATCTGATGATAGGATATTTATTTATCGTCTGCAATGGCGAGACCTTCCCATTAAGGAAATAAAAACTCCGCCATCACATAATTGCTCACATCCCGCCCATATGGCGTGAGCCTTATCCTTTCCCCATCCGTCACAAGCCCCTGGCTTTGCAGCTTTTCTATGGCTTTTCCGTATACTGCTTCCATCTCTTCCCCAAAGGTTTCGTAAAACTCCTTCTTCCCAACCCCTTCCGTCAGCCTAAGCCCCAGGAACATGAATTCTTCCATCTGTTCCTGTATGCTCAGCCCGCATATCTCCTCTTTTACCATTTCCATTCTTTTTTCTGACAGTGTCTCTTTTTTCGGCAGCGCTTCCCCTTCCATACAACAAATATATTTCTCCATCTCCGTACAGTTTTTCCAGCGCACATTCCCTACCATGGAAGCTGCTCCCAGCCCGAAGCCTACATAATCATATCTCTTCCAGTAGGCCATGTTGTGCCTGCATTCATAGCCTGGCCTGGCATAGTTGGATATTTCATACCGGCGGTATCCGTATTCTGCCAGGATTTCCCCGCTCCATTTGTCCATCAGGCGCTCTTCTTCCTCCGAAGGAAGCGAAAGAGTGCGTGGTTCCATGTCTGCATTGTTTTTCTTTATGCTTTTTCCGGTTCCACTGCCGCTTCCTTTTCCGCCGGCTTCCCCATACCAGTCATAAAAAGGAGTACCCTCCTCCACGATAAGGCTATAAGCTGAAATATGCTCCGGGCCTAAATCTGCCGCCTTGCGCAGCGTTTCCCGGTACTCCTTTGGCCTCTGGCCGGGAAGGGCAGCCATCAAATCCACATTTATATTCTCAAATCCCACCTCCCTGGCCCATCCATATGCCTGGTAAAACTCTTGGGCGGAATGAACCCGCCCAAGCAGTGCCAGTTCCTCATTCCGCAAGGACTGCGCGCCGATGCTTATCCTGTTCACCCCGGCCCTCCTGCATTGCTCCAGCTTTTTCCGGTCTACGGTTCCCGGATTTGCCTCCATGCTAATCTCCGCTATGCCGCCAAACCTGCGGCTGCCTTCCTCCCTGCCGCCGGCACAATTGCCTTCCTTTTCACAAAGGATTCCGCTGCTGCCATCTTTGCAAAGAATTCCGCAGTCACTAAGGCTGCTATCGCCAACAAAAGTAAACCCGGCTTTCAGTTCCGCAAGCACCCTTCCTATCTGTTCTCCCGATAGCACTGTGGGTGTTCCGCCCCCAAAAAAGACCGTATCCACAACATAATCCTTATATTTAGGGGCCTCCGCTTCGATTTCCCGAAGCAGCGCCCCCAGATACCTTTCCCTTTCCTGTTCCCCGGCGGGAAAAGATAAAAAATCACAGTAAAAACATTTCCTCACGCAAAAAGGAATATGAATGTAAATACTCAGTTTCCTCATAAATTTCCTTCGCCCTTTCCTTGCGTCCTTTTTGCTCGTAAAAATTTATATCCCTATTGTTCTCCCCGCTCTACTTATCGTCCAATTTCAACACGCTCATAAAGGCCTTCTGAGGAATTTCCACATTGCCAATCTGGCGCATCCTCTTCTTGCCTTCCTTCTGTTTTTCCAGAAGCTTCTTCTTACGGGTAATATCGCCGCCGTAACATTTAGCCAGCACATCTTTACGCATAGCCTTTACGGTCTCCCTGGCGATAATTTTCCCACCCACGGCAGCCTGAATGGGTATTTCGAACAGATGCCTGGGTATTTCATCCTTTAACTTCTCGCACATCTTCCTGCCCCTCTCATAGGCGCTGTCCGCATGCACGATAAAAGACAGGGCATCCACTTCCTCTCTGTTAATCAGAATATCCAGCTTCACCAGCTTGGATTCCTCATACCCCTTCAAGTCATAGTCAAAGGAAGCATATCCCCTGGAGCGGGATTTCAAGGCATCGAAGAAGTCATAAATGATTTCATTCAAGGGCAGTTCATATTTTAACAGCGCCCTTGTTTCCTCCATATATTCCATACTGAGGTATTTTCCCCTCCGCTCCTGGCACAGTTCCATGATCGACCCGATAAATTCCGTTGTAACCATAATCTCCGCGCTCACAATGGGCTCTTCCATATAGGCGATTTCCGTGGGGTCCGGCAGATTGGTAGGGTTGGTCAGTTCTATCATTTCCCCGTTATTTTTGTATACACGGTAAACAACCCCCGGTGCCGTCGTCACCAGATCCAGGTTATATTCCCTCTCCAGCCTTTCCTGAATAATCTCCAAGTGCAAAAGCCCCAGAAAACCGCAGCGGAAGCCAAATCCCAGCGCCACCGAGGTTTCCGGCTCGTACTGCAGCGCAGCGTCATTTAGCTGGAGTTTTTCCAGAGCATCCCGCAAATCCGGGTATTTCGCCCCATCCGCAGGGTACATCCCGCAAAATACCATGGAGTTGACTTTCTTGTAGCCAGGCAGCGGCTCGGCGCACGGATTTTTTGCATCCGTCACCGTATCCCCCACTGCCGTATCTTTTACATTTTTGATGGAAGCCGTAATGTATCCAACCATGCCGGCGGACAACTCATCACAGGGGATAAACTGGCCGGGTCCAAAATATCCCACTTCCACTACCTCCGCTTTTGCCCCTGTTGCCATCATCAGGATTTCCGTTCCTTTTTTTACCCTGCCTTCCTTAATGCGGCAAAATACAATAACGCCTTTATACGAATCATACACGGAATCGAAAATCAACGCCTGCAGCGGCTTGTCCGCACTGCCGGCGGGGGCCGGTATCTTTGTCACCACCGCTTCCAGAACTTCCTCAATGCCGATTCCGTTTTTCGCGGAAATCATAGGCGCATCCTGGGCTTCCAGCCCGATAATATCCTCGATTTCATCTTTCACCCACTGTGGCTGGGCGCTGGGCAAATCTATTTTATTAATCACCGGAAATACATCCAGGTCATGGTCCAGGGCAAGATATACATTGGCCAGCGTCTGAGCCTCAATCCCCTGTGCGGCATCCACCACCAAAATAGCGCCATCGCAGGCCGCCAGGCTCCGGCTCACTTCGTAATTGAAATCCACATGCCCGGGAGTATCGATTAAATTGAAAATATACTCTTCCCCGTCCAGGGCACGGTAAATAATGCGGACGGTCTGAGCCTTAATGGTAATCCCTCTTTCCCTTTCCAGATCCATATTGTCCAGAACCTGTGACTGCATCTCCCTGCTGGTCAAAAGGCCCGTCTTCTCTATAATCCTGTCCGCCAACGTGGACTTTCCATGGTCGATATGGGCTACAATACAAAAATTCCTTATTTTACTCTGATCTATACTTGACATTCGTTTCCTCCGCTGCATTTATCGGCATTTTCCGCCGTATATATCTTTTAATCGGAGTTAGTATACCATATATTGGCTGCTATTGTCTATTCCCTTGCCCATTCATTTGCGAAAAATAGGTAACAGTGTTACTGTTCAGAGGTCAGCTTGTGATAA
>BLLT01000374.1 GCA_011958945.1 Lachnospiraceae bacterium
CGAAGAACCGAAGGTTCTTCATGAAGTGTCGAAGACATTTTTTGCCCTATAGCCATGGTTCCGGAATCAGCGGTAGACTTTAGACGCCTAACATGATATAGTTTATATGGAACCAAGAAAAGGAGGTTATATATATGCCGCGTATTATTGATTTGTTTGCGGGGTTGGGTGGTATTCGGTTAGGGTTTAAACAGGCAATGGATGACTTAGGGCTTGAAACGGAATGTGTATTTTCTTCGGAAATCAAACCTTATGCTATAAAATCCTACTATGGTTATTATGGGGATGAACATATTTTTGGGGATATAACCCAGGCTGATGCGAATCATGACATTCCGGATTTCGATTTTCTGCTTGCAGGTTTTCCGTGCCAACCATTTAGTTCCGCAGGTAATAGGAATGGATTTCGGGATACACGTGGAACGTTATTCTTTGAGATAGAAAGGATTTTAAAAAGAAAGATTGATATTGGCAGGCCGGCGAAGGGGTTTCTTTTGGAAAATGTAGAGGGGCTAATGAACCACGATAACGGAGAAACGCTGAAAACGATTATTTTGCATTTGGAAAACCTGGGATATATAGTTAATTATAAACTCTTGGATTCTAAAGATTTTGGATTGCCGCAGAGCAGAAAGAGGGTTTATATTGTTGGAACATTGTCTGAAAGAATTGCCCTGGACGATTTTCAAAGCAGCACAGCGACACTGGGAGATATATTGGAACATGGATTGCCTACGCTGGAGACAGAATTTACAAAACATTTATTTGCAAATTATTCACCTGATGAGGTATTAGGGCGTTCCATTAAGGACAAGAGGGGCGGCAAAAATAATATCCATTCATGGGATATTGATTTAAAGGGGGAAACAACAGGGCAGGAAAGAGGATTGTTAAATATACTTTTAAAGGAACGGAGAAAAAAGCATTGGGCAGAAGTGATTGGGATAAAGTGGATGGATGGTATGCCTTTAACGGAAAAGCAGATAAAAACATTTTATGATTTGCCTAATCTGCATGATATGCTGGAGCATTTAACGGAACTGGGATATCTGGTATATGAGTATCCAAAACAGCAGGTAACAGAAAGCGATGGCACCATACATAGAGTTCCGGATGAAACAAAAGAAAAGGGCTATAATATTGTGGCAGGAAAATTATCCTTTGAATTTTCCAAGATATTAGACCCGGATGATATTGCCCCGACTTTAGTGGCAATGGACGTGGATAAATTGGGGGTTATAGACGGAAATGGTTTAAGGAGATTAACAATCAAAGAATGTCAGCGTTTATTTGGCTATCCTGATGATTACGATTTAAGCGTTGTGAATGAAAAGGAAGCGTTTGATTTATTAGGCAATACAGTATGCGTACCTGTTATCAAGCAAATTGCATTACGGATAGGAGAATGTTATTTGAAAACAAATAATCCTTTGAACCCTCTGACACCGGATTCTGCAGGCACTGAGGGGATATAAGAAGCCAATATAGGTAAAGGAGATAAGATGAGATTAACAGCCCAGGAAATCGTAGATAGATTATTAAATGTTGACAATATATTAGATTTGAAGGGGGAAATAAAGTTTTACTTGGGAGATGTAGATATTATTGTTAAACAGAAAGATGTTGTAGGAAATATCATGCAGGAGTGGCTGCAAGGATGGCTGGACAAAAATGACATAGAATATGCGTCAAGTGAAAATTCACAGATGCCTCCGGACTTTTTCCTAAATCCGGATGATAAAACAAAGGGGCTGTTGGAAGTAAAGGCTTTTAACAGGAATGGAAGCCCAGGGTTTGATATTGCAGATTTTAGAATGTATGCGGAAGAGATTCAAGAAAAACCATATATGTTAGATGTAGATTATTTGATTTTTGGATACGATATGAATGAATCCGGAGTAGTGTCAATTAAAAATGTATGGCTGAAAAAGGTTTGGCAGATTACAAGGCGCATGGCAAATTATCCTATAAACCTGCAAGTAAAAGATGGCGTTATACATAAAATCAGGCCGGGAGTGTGGTATAGCCAAAAGGCTACAGATTACGCGATTTTTGACTGCCTGGAAGACTTTATATGTGCAATGGAAGAGACAACCTTCAAAGAGCCTAAACTGAGAGATTCCATTGCCTCTACATGGTTGGAAAAATTTCAGCGAAATTATAAAGCGCGGTATGGGCATGAATTGAATGTGCCAAGATGGAAGGATATTAAAGATAAATATGATCTGGCATCAGAAAAGAAAATAGAAAAAGCAAATGAACTTTTGGAACGTGCAAAAAATAATAAGCAGAAAATAGAAGTACGAGTATTGAGGTATCAGCAGATGTCGATTGAGGCCAGGACGGATAGGCAAAGGGAAAATGCGAGTACCAATTTGCTAAAGGCAGAAAAACAACTGGAAGCGGCAATCCGGAAATTAGAAAAAGTACAGGAACAGTATGATCTTCTGATGAACAGCTAAAGGTAAGAGGGGAACTGGGAAGATAATGGGATTGTGCTCAGGATTGTCTTGGGATAAAAAACATCCTGTGATTTTGTCACGGAATAAAAAACTCTCTTTCTGTATACTGTTAAAAAACGGTAAAGCAGAAGGAGATTTTTTATGAAGAAAAGAAAAGCGGTGGTCAGTATCCGGGAATGCGTAGCCTGTGGATGCTGTGTCAAGGTTTGCCCGAGAAATGCAATAACGATTCCGAAGGGCATATATGCCGACGTAAACAGGGATTTATGCGTTGGATGCGGGATGTGTGCAAAAGAATGCCCGGCCAGCGTAATTACATTGGAAGCGGTGCAAGAAAAAGCATAGAAATGGGGAGCAGAATGAAAAGAAATAGGAAATGGTATGACTATCTTTGGATATTTTCGCTTACTTATTTGATTCTTGGTTTTTTTAATATTTTATTTGCATGGTTGGGGCTGCTTTGTTTTTTTATCCCTCTCATAATAGCCGTGGCGAAAGGTAATAAAGCTTAT
The DNA here is from genome assembly GCA_011958945.1 of Lachnospiraceae bacterium. GTDB lineage: Bacteria > Bacillota > Clostridia > Lachnospirales > Lachnospiraceae > Kineothrix. Next base: position 2,975 of record BLLT01000374.1, read on the forward strand.
TGCAATAAGTACTGCGGCAGGGGGCAGCTATTTTCGCTTGTGGGCGGCAGATTTGGGCTTTCCAGGAAAAAGGATATTCCCAAATGGATGAAATCGAAGTATTTCAGGTATGGATTTTTGGTTTTCTTTTTTCTGATGTTTTTTCTTATGCTTTGGAATACTTATTTGGTGTTCGCCCAGGCAAAAGGTTTAAGCCAGGTGGTAACGCTGCTATGGACATTCAAACTTCCATGGCATTGGGCATATCATGGCACTGTATTTTCTGATGGAGTAGCCCAGTTTGCTTTCGGGTTTTACAGTGTGATGCTTACTTCCACGGTGTTGGGGTTTCTCACAATGATTTTATTTAAGCCCCGTTCTTGGTGTGTATATTGCCCTATGGGAACAATGACGCAGCTGATTTGCCGGGCAAGAAATTCCACACGGTGATTTTATCACAGAAAAGAGAGCGGAGGAAGGATATACTAATAAAGAAATAAAAAAGATAGGAAAAGGAAAGGAAGGTAAAAGATTGAAAATTGAAAATTTTCAATCCCAAGTTTGTGTC
>BLLT01000375.1 GCA_011958945.1 Lachnospiraceae bacterium
ATTATTGTATCTCCTAAAATAATGTCTATGGAAAAAGTAGGTCTTTCTTTATTCCTTGATACTGAAATTAACGACAATGAAGAAGAGTTATTATTACAAAATATTGATAGTTCATTTTCGTTAAGAGGAGGTCAACTTTTGCTTATTTTTGATGGACTAAATGAAATTAATGACGGATTAAAACTGCAACAAGCTCATTATTGTGCACTTCTTGCATTAGCCCACAAAATATTTATAAATAAATGTAAAAATATCAAACTAGTTATTACATGTAGAAGAAATGCTTATTTCAATTATATGAATTCAACGTCATTACATTTGAACCCTATGTATTTTTATTCAAATAATGATTATTCACAAAATATTGAAGGGCTTGATGACGCTAGCTACAATCTGATTCCATTAGATGTAAGAGAAAAAGAAAATCTTTTGAATAGCTATAAAATCCTAAATCCTAAAGTTAGAGAGGCTATAATAAACAATACTGTGCCACCATATTTTATTTCTATAGCAAGTGAAATTATTGGTGAAATAACAAATGTAGAATCTGAAACAAAAATAGCTGAAAATTTAAATGCTATTTATGATTTATTTTCTAAAACTATGATAGCACGAATCGATAAAAACAAAACAAATATTGCACAAAAAATAATATATGCATATTTTGATTATCTTATAAATTCCACTGATATTGAAGTGACAAAATTTGGAATATTAGAATATCTCCCAAAATACTATTATCAAGATTTTGAAGATACACTAAACGCCTTGATAGATGTAAATATTTTTTTGCAAAGTTCAGATAATAGAATAATAAGATTTTGTCATGATAAAGTAGAAGAAAATTTTTTTAAAGAGTATATTAATGAATATGAATCTAAGGGCATATCTTTTTTTATAGGGGTATTCAATTTAAGTGATAGAAGTTTTATTTATCATAATGGACTATTGTTTTATTTTAATGAAATGCTTCGGAACAAAAAAATTGATTTATATAAAAAATGTTTTATCAATACGTTTGATGAATATGTCAGAGTTGCCCAAAATGATGTTGGAGTCATTATCAACTGTGACAAACCTTGAAGAGTGTATTCTTTTACTTTTAAATAATAACGATAAATATTTTAAGAAGGTGTTCAATCTTATTCTATTGGGAATAGACTCCTTTTTGAAAGATTATTCTTTAAACGATCCTGACATATCGAAGATTATTGATATACTATTAAAAAGCTCAAAAAAACTAAGATTTATCAATAATGATTTAGCTTATTTATATTTTTTTAAGTCAAAACTCGATTACTATAAAAATGACTATATTAATGCTCGCAAATATGCCGATATGGCTTTAAAATCAGTTTCAAAAGTAAATTACGAATTACTTTCTAGTATAAATGTCCAATATGCAATTATATATATGGAACTAGGATTTAGTAAAAAAAGTATACTTTTGCTTAAGGAAGAATTAGAAAATAATCCTTCTAAATTAATTGATATAGGAATAGAATTGGGAAGAGCATTAGATCATAGTGGGCAGGTGAAACAAGCACTCGAACTATATAAGAAATTTGATGATTGTAATATTACTGATACTTACTTATTATCAAGATTTTATGAACAAAAAGCTAATGTTTTAAATAAAATAATGTATAGAATATTACAATATGGTTTTATAAGTGCATCTAGTCTTCAATCTAATGAATTAGAACAAGTGGAAGAATTGTTTTCTGAAGCCATAGATTTGTATAACCGCTCTATTGAACTGACATTAAAAATAAATGCATTATGGTCTTATACTGGAATTGTGCCACAGTTGATAAATACATATATAAGTTTTTCATTCTCCTTACGTGAGATTGGTATTGACGAGTGTACTCAATACATTGATGAAGTTGATAAAATGTTAGAAAATTTTGTTACACCTTTTAAAACTGATTTTTATCTTTCGAAAGCGTATTATTATGAATATTTGAAAAACATTACTGAAGCAAAAAGTTGCATTAATATAGCATTAGATAATGCAAAAGAATTAGAAATAAAAACTAAAGAAGCAAAATGTTATGGTTTTTTTAGTCAATTTATTTATCGGCAACTGTTGCAAAAAGAAAAATCTACAAACAGAAAGGAACTTGCCACGTTGGGTATGGAATATACAAAAAAAGCTTTATGTTATTATAAAGAATATACTTTAGTAGAAGACAATATTTTTATTGAGGATTATACTTTATTAAAGGAAAAATTTATGAAAATTTTGAAAGACTAAATGAATGAACATGAAGAAGATGCTGCTAATATATATTTTTTACTATACTTACTACTATGCAGAGCAGTAAGTATAGTATCCGTCCTAAAAAGTCAATAACTTTTGAATCATATTAGGGTACATTCCCCGCCCCTTGGGGCGTACAAACTTATACCGAACGAAGTGAGGTTGGGGCGAATACCCCGCTCCTGCAAAGCAGGAGGCAAATGCCAAATGGCATTTGAGGGCTTGCCCCGGGGAAGTTTATTAGGTTCCTTCTATCACCCACATTTCTTTGAATTCTATATACTTAATTAAATTATATAGAAAATTCCTAAGTGTCAAAATAATCTGGAGTAATTAGTACGGCATCGCTATCAAAAAGAGATTATTTTGGTACTTCATCTGGCATTATATCAAAAGATAGATTTGGATTTTTTTGATATTCTAAATCATATTCTTTTTTCTTTTTTCCAATATATTCGACTATTTTATAACTATTACATTCATTAAGATTCAATGTCATTGGTAACAATACAATTACCGCAATTCTACATCTGGATGAAACTTCTATATAATTAGGAAGATATCGAACATAAATTCCCTGTTGCGCATCTTTTTTTAGATATTCGGTTAAATAGAATAAATATTGGTCGTTTAAACGAATAGATTCATTTCCGTTTTCAATGCATTCTATTATATTTTGGTGCTTTTGTGGTATAGAAGCCCAAAGGATGGTTGAAAATCCGTATGTATTAAGAGTATCTATTACTTCAAAATCAAATTTTGGCATTAATGAGGCAAAGTTATTTGCTACGGTCAACATATTTGCTATATAACCCTGAAACCCTTCAACACCTACACTTTGCAGAATATTCCATGCTGAAATAATATCTGTTGCTCCTCTAGAGTTACAAAATGTATAATGATAAGGTTCACGCTTGGCTTTGTTGACAGAAACATCGGTCATAAAAAATAGTTCTTCATCATTTTTTGTTAAAAATAAACTATTTGTAAGTGGTGCAAATCCACATTTATGAAAATCAATACCAATCCCATCTGCTAAATAGCAGTGCTCTATAGTTTTTGTTACAAATTTAATTTTATCTAAAACTATTTGCTTAATATCCAATTTGTTTGTTTCATAATCATAATCTTTAAAAAAAAGCCACGGCCAGCATACAACAAGATCATAGTAAACAAAGGGTATATATTTTATGTTCCATTTGCGTAGTATATTTTTCAGAATCTGTGTTCCGTGGAAAATATCTTCC
>BLLT01000376.1 GCA_011958945.1 Lachnospiraceae bacterium
CCCGCGAGCAACGAGCCAAGTGGCATGCTACCTCATTCGAATTTTATCTGCTAATTGCCTGTTTAACTATTGTACCCAAAATAAGCAGAAAATTCTACGAGTCTGCATAAAAATAATCGGTAAATAACCGAATATATAATTATTTACACAACCGCTGCATTATGCTATAATTCCCTGGTGCAATTCCGCTTAAATGGAATCGCCAGGCACCTTGAAAAATAAATATTGTTTACATGTATTGATTTCAGATGCACAGGACGTGCTTCGGCTGTAGCCAATGATTTCCCATAGTATCCCATTTAGCGCCATGTACCCATTCTGCGGCAGGCAGGATGAGGTTGACGAGGAGGAAGGTTATCGAAAAATTCGGCGGGTGCCTTCCCGTATGGCTTCCGGTGCGTGATATGCTGGAAAAATATGCGGGTAACTGCAAAACAAAGACGGCATAACGGAAGGTAATGGAATAGTATAAATATAGTAAACGAAACTTCTAATGCGGTTAACTATAGAAGAGGAAAATAAAAATAGAACTCTGCGGGTGATGCGCGGAGAGGAAAGATGAGGAGAATCTATGTGTGGAATTATTGGTTATACGGGAGTAAAAGGAGCACAGGAAATTATGCTGGATGCGCTGGAAATATTGGAGTACCGGGGCTATGACAGCGCAGGCATTGCAGTTTGCGGGGAGGATAGCTGTGTGCGGATACGCAAATGTGCGGGACGTGTGAAGGATTTGCGCCTTTTATGTGAAAAGGACGGGATTCTTGGCACATGCGGTATCGGGCATACGAGATGGGCAACCCACGGAGGGGTGAGCGATGCCAATGCCCACCCCCACAGGTTTGGAAAAGTAACGGTAACCCATAACGGCATTGTGGAGAATTACCGGGATTTGGTGCAGAGGTATCGCTTGGAAGAAAGGCTGCAGTCTCAGACGGACAGCGAGGTGGCAGCGGCGGTGTTAGACCATTTTTACAGCGGTGACCCGTTGGCGGCGATTCGTAAAACCGTGCTGAAACTGAAGGGAACTTTTGCCCTGAGCATCATGTTTGAGGATATTCCGGGAACTATTTTTGCAGTGCGGAACGTGAGCCCTATCGTCATTGCCAGGGCACAGGGCGGAAGTATGCTGGCTTCGGATGTGACGGTGCTTGGGCAGTATTCTAAGGAATATTTTGTGCTGCCTGAATTTTATGTGGCCGTGTTGAAAGCGGGCGGTGTGGAACTGTACGATATGGCAGGGGAAACTGCGGAACCTGAATGGCTGACGGTGAACTGGGATGTGGACAGGAGCGGCAAGGGCGGCTATCCTTTTTATATGGAAAAAGAGATTATGGAGCAGCCGCAGGTGATTCGGGAAACTGTACTGCCCAGAATCCAGGGTGGAATTCCGGATTTGAGCGGGGATGGCATACCGGATAGCCTTCTTGCGGACTGTACGCGTATCTGCGTGGTGGCCTGCGGAACGGCCATGCATGCCGGCCTGGTAGGCAAGGCACTGATGCAGTCTCTGGTGCGTATCCATATGGATGTGGAACTGGCCAGTGAATTTATGTATACGGATGTGATTGTGGATGAGGAGACGTTGGTAATCGCCATTTCCCAGTCAGGAGAAACCATTGATACGCTGGAAGCGGTAAAGCATGCGAAGAAAAACGGGGCGAAAACATTAGCAATTGTAAATGTGCGTGGGGCATCGGTAGCCCGTGCCAGCGATTATGTGATTTATACCAATGCAGGGCCTGAAATTGCGGTGGCAAGTACGAAAGCCTACACCACGCAGCTGGCGGTGCTCTATCTGCTCACCGGGCGTATGGCTTATGTGAGGGGAAGCTTTGGCGAAGAGGAGGCGAAGGCCTTTGCCGGGGAACTGATGCGTGTGCCGGAGGTGATGCAGAAGGTATTGGACAGGAGGGAGGAAATCCATTATATTGCCCGGTCTATTTTGAATGCCCAGGATGTGTTTATGATGGGGAGGGGATTGGACCATGCCATCCTTTTGGAAGGATCTTTGAAATTGAAGGAGATTTCTTATATTCATTCGGAGGCTTATGCATCGGGGGAACTGAAACACGGAACCATTGCGCTGATTACGGAGGATACGCCGGTGGTAGCGGTGGTAACCCAGGATAAAGTGAAGTCCAAAGAATTTTCTAACATAAAAGAGGTGCAATCCAGGGGCGCAGGAGTTATACTGTTTATAAAGGAAACTTTTGGCCTGGAAAAAGATGCCGTTTGGGATAGTGTATTTATGCTGCCGGCTATGGAAGACGGGTTTATGGTAATGCCCGCATCGGCGGCGCTGCAGCTGCTGGCCTACTATGTTTCCCTGGACAAAGGGCTGGATGTGGATAAACCGAGGAATCTGGCAAAGGTAGTTACGGTGGAATAGACCGGCAGGCAGATAGTTGGGGGAGCATGCAATCAGACAGCGGCACGAGAGCAATACAGATGCAGGAATATGGGAAATTTTGGGGAATTGTAAGGCCTAAGTTAGTAGAGGCCAACAGGGCAGCCGCAGACATGTCCTGTGCATCTGAAATCAATAGAGCCAAAGTTTGTGTCTGCTTGGTATTCACAAACTGAAAAAGTGCAAAAAATGCGCAGAAATGGGGTTAAAGTATATGAAGTACCTTTTTAGGAGTATGCTGTTTGTTCCCGCATACAATGAAAAATTTTTGGATAAGGCGGCGGGGAGCGAAGCGGACGCCATTATTTTTGATTTGGAGGATGCTGTGCCGCCGGCCAAGAGAAAGACGGCAAGGGATATTCTTAGGAAATATCTGGCCAATGGTATTTTTGAAGGCAGGCAGTTGTTCGTGCGTATCAATGAACTTGGCTCCGATGATTTGACGGAGGATTTGGATCTGATTGACGGCAATCGGATTTTGGGGGTGGTGCCGCCTAAGATTAAGGATGTCTCCGAAATCCAGGAAATTTCCCGTCTGTTGAAAAAGTGTGAGGAAAGGGATGGATTAAAGGAGGGAACGCTTAAGCTTTTGCCTATGATTGAGACGGCGGGGGCGGTTGCCAATGTGCTAAGTATTGCCAGAAGCAGCGAGAGGCTGATAGCGCTTTTATTCGGCGGGGAGGATTACCTGGACAGCATATGGGGAACTCATGAATACTCTGCAAAGGTGTTCGAAATGCCCAGGGCGATGATCGTGATGGCGGCGAGAATGAACGGCTTGCTGCCCATAGACACCCCTTATCTTGATTTGAAGAATGAAGCGGGATTTATGGCAGAGGAGAGGATGGCTTATTCCATGGGGTTTGCAGGCGCCCTTGTAGTGAACCCGATACAGATTCCCTGGGCCAACAGGTGCTTTCAGCCTTCGGAGGAAGAGACAATGCATGCCAAGGCCGTATTGGAAACTGCAAAAAAGGCGAAAGAGGAAGGGCGCAGTGTGGCGACTCTGGAGGGGAAGGTGGTAGGGCCTCCCATGCTGAAAAGGGCGAATAAAGTGATGGAATTTATGGCGGAAGATTGAAAATTGAAAATTTTCAATCCCAAGT
>BLLT01000377.1 GCA_011958945.1 Lachnospiraceae bacterium
CAGGGATTATGGCAGAAGCGTTTTTAGGGCTTACCTTAAGACTCCCCAAAGCTAACCCGTTTTCGCCAAAAAGGCTATCGGCCGTTCCAGTGACCGCATAGATATCCAGCCTTCCGGCATTGTCGCCGCTTTCCTTGTATTTAAATCCATATTCTGCATGATTGCCAAGTTCAGGGGAAAATTCAAAGTCTACTGCTATTTGGTCACTGCTTTGAGTATCTATTTGCAATGATACGGAAACGGCAGTGATGTTCTCTTTCTCGGCATCGCTCATTTCCAAAAGTACAGCTACATTTTCCCCTTCCTGGCTAAGAGTCACTGTATCCTGGCCGGCAGCCGATACCTGGAATGGAATAAGCATTTCAAGCATGGCCGCTGCCACATATAGTATAGTCCTGATGCGTTTCACTTTTTATCTCCCTCTTTTGTGGTATTTTGTATAAAAGTGATATTGTTCAGTTTATCCGGTATCCACAGTGGCATTGTATCGCTGACAAGCCGCTGCCCTTCGTTGGTCAGTGCATTGTCCACACGGTATAGCTGCGCCCGGACTGTCTTTCCTGCAAGGTCGGGCAGCTGTCCGTTTTCCGGCTCTATCCAATAAATCCAGATACCGTCACTGACTTCGCCAAGCAATCCGTTCTCGGGTACATTGGCCAGAATAATTTGTTCTGCCTTTAAGACATCGTCCGAATCCACACCTCCGACGGGATTGCCTTCTTCATCATAAATCATCACCACATTATACGCAGGGTTTCCTTTATAGCTTCCTAAGAAAATCAGGGAGCCGGCAGGAATGATGCCGTCTTCCTTATCTGATGTATAGGCATAATCTTCCTGAAGGATGCCGACAGGTTCCTGTTCATTGCTTCCCTCCACCCCGAAGGAAATGCTGTCTCCGGAGGGGCCTAATAAATCAATTTCCGCTATATTCACGCTATTTTGCCCTGTGGCCTTCAATCTGACATACGCGGCATCATAGGTACAAATCCAAGGGTCTTTGGCCGCATTTTCAAAGTAAACGGTCTGGCTGTCCTTATTGTCAAAGGTTCCTGTTTTAACGGTAGTCCAATTGCTGCCATCCACGCTGACTAAAATTTCATAATCCCCAATCGGTGAGGATTTGCATGTATAGGTAAGTCCGCATACAGCCAGCACCCGGCCAAGCTGTAAGGTAATAACTCCATCGCTGCTGGCCGTATGGCCGGAATACACATTATTATAATCATTATCAATGGTTTTCATGGCTGCCGGCTCCGCGCCCGGGGAACAAGGATCGTCTTCCGTTGCCGGTAAATCTTTATTTGCTTCGTCTTCCGCCGAGGACATATTTGTTGTTACCGTCCAGGCGGACTTATCATAGCTTCCGCTATGGGAAATCCGGACATCCCCAATCCGTGCGGCATTGGAACGGTATCCGAACTTATCCACTGCAATTACTTCATAAGTCAGTACTCTGTTATTGACTGTGGACACATAATCCTTATAAACAGGCTCTGTGGAAAAGCCCACTACTTGCCTTACCGGCTGCCCGTCCTGATAGAAAGACCGGGCAATTTCATAACCGAGAATCACATCCGGGTTGGCGGTATTTTGAATGGAAATGGTCACTTCATTCAATACTTTGTCGCTTACGGACACACTGCTTCCCTGGCCGATGACATTGCTGTCTTTCACAGATCCGGCAGCGCCATGCTCTATTTCATATGCCCTGGCATTATCTGTTATGTAATATAACGCCCGCTCTTCCTTAGTGAACTGTCCGGCATAGCCGGCTGTAGCGTCATCGGGCACTAACCCCCAGCGTATGAAGAATTCCGTCAAATCTTTTTCGGCCGCCGCACAGGCGAGGCGCATGAAGTTCTGTTCGCTTCCCCCATTCAGGCTTAATCCGCCGGGTGCAAGGGAAGGATTCCTGCTGTAAGTGTCCACACGGGCAAAAAACAGGTTGTCATGTTGTTCCTGATAGCTGTCATAAACTTTATAATTATAGCCCCTGTCATAGGCCAGATGAAGCTGCCAGTACATGGCCAGATGGGTGAACACATTGGATGGCTTACCCACCGTATTGGAAGTTACTTTCTGATATACATTCTCATAAGTAAAACGGACGGAATCATCACTGTCTTTGGCCTGGGCAAGCTGAGCAAAGTAATTGTTGGTCACTTCTGCAATAGCATAGCTTCCCTGATTGATGTTATGCCCGATTTCGTGGGCAATTCCCCAGCCAAAATAATTTCCGCTGATATAGCGCCCTTGGTCATCCGCTGTTAAGGAGCCGCAGGAAGAGAGGCCGGAAACGGAATCCCATTCTATCCCGATATGGTTTCCGGAAGCATACATAAATGCCCCGGCGAACATCCGCATATACCGGATATTCAGATGCTGGGCAGGCATACGGTCCGTTGCCGGTGCGGCAGGGTCTTCGCTCAATCCTTTATGGTGATAGAAGAAATCCATCATTTCTTCCATGGCGGACAAGGACTTCTCCAATTGGTCAGACCGCGCCTCTGCGCTGCCGCTGCCCAGCCCGGCCAGTATCTTTTCTGCCGAAACGGACAACATCATTTTATCCAACACAATATCGGTTGCGCCTAAAATACAATTTTGGCTGTCATAGGCCCTGTTTACTTTATTTCCTTCCCCGGCCGTTTCGTGTATCTGGGCATGAAGGTTTTCCTGGTTCGCCACATGCTCTTCCAGTTCTTTGACATAAGCGGTAATCCGGTTTTTCCGTTCCTGGGGGTCGGAAATGCCATAGAGGTCAAGCATTGGCTCTTTTGCGCCACCGCTTACCCTTACCGCATACTTTTCGTTTTCATTATTCCCGGTATATTGGATATACAGGGCACCGCCGCCTTCACAAGATAATGACTGGATAGACGGTATGGTAATTTCATTTCTCCCCACCTTTAAGGTAGCCACTTGTGATGCGAAACTGCCGGCTTCCGCATGGTACTGGGTGGCAATCAGCTTTAATGCCGAGTTGGAGCCTGTTTTCAGCTGCTCATGCCCTACATAGACAACAATCTGTTCCCCTTCATAGGCAGTAACTCCTAAAGGCTGCCATCCGTTTAAACCGCTAAAGCCCAAATGGCTGTCCTTGGCTGCGGAAATCCCGGTATGAATTTGGATAATATCCCGCAGGCCGGAAGAAAGTAAGCCTCTGGCATTGTCCAGTTCCCTCTGCAGAGTAACCCTCTCCGGATGGAATTCCCCGCTTTTCGCATCTGGCGTATCCAGCCGTTCCTGCAAATCGTCAATGGTTTCTTCGGTAACGCCATCCTTTAGGGTAGTATGCAAATCATCGCCGTATAAAGCTAATATGTCATCTTCCAGACTGTCATAATGATAGAAATTCACTTCTGCTATGGTAATATTGCGCAAAGTATACCCACGGGCAAAGCCTAGCCGGATTTTGTTTGCGGTAATAGCCTGCGGCAATTTTACAAAATAATATTTTCTGCCATTGCTATCCGTCCTTTGGGAAACGGATACATTCTGGGCATA
>BLLT01000378.1 GCA_011958945.1 Lachnospiraceae bacterium
GGATTCAGTGACAGTGAAGCCGGAAGGCTGAACTGTTACGATTTGAACACGGTTTCAGAATATTTGACTTCCCCATGAGAGATAGAGTAAACTATCCTTATGGGGTTTTTCTTGTTTGGGGAAGGAACTATGAATGGGATGGGAGAAAATATGGCGGCTAAAATGGAAATGCATATATCTGTGCGGGGATTGGTGGAATTTATATTGCGTACCGGCAATATTGACAATAGAAAAGCGGTTTCTCCGGAGAATGCCATGCAGGAAGGCGGAAGAATCCACCGTATGATTCAGCGAAGGATGGGGGCGGATTATCATGCGGAAGTTGCCCTTAAGTATTTTTATGAAACGGAGAACTATACGGTTACTGTGGAAGGAAGGGCCGATGGGATTATTTTTGGGAATGGCCCGCAGCAGGAGGAAGCCCCCTTGCTTTTCGGGAGCAGCGGATCTGGCGTTATCCTTGCGGCAGGGAATCAAGCAGCGGACGATACTGCAGCAGGGCGTTCAGGGCCGGACAATGCACTAACAGGATATTCGGTTATGTATGATAAAGCGGAAGGAAATACGAGACAAGAGCATCCGGTAACTGTGGACGAAATAAAGGGAACTTATCAGGAAGTCAAAAGGATGAAAGAGCCGGCAGCGGTGCACCTGGCACAGGCGAAATGCTATGCCTATATTTATGCCAGACAGGAGCATTTAGAGGGGATAAGGGTTCGGATGACTTACTGTAATATGGATACAGAGGAACTGAAATATTTCCATTATGATTATACTTTTGAAGAATTGGATGAGTGGTTTGGGAATGTGATGGAGCAATATCGGAAGTGGGCCGATTTCCAGTACCAGTGGAGGATAGAGAGACAGGAATCAATTAAAGGGATGCAGTTCCCCTTTGCCTACAGAGAAGGGCAGAAAAATCTGGTAACCTATGTATACCAGACGATTTACCACAGGAAGAAACTGTTTATAGAAGCGCCCACAGGAGTGGGAAAGACCATATCTACCGTTTTTCCGGCGGTGAAGGCGATAGGGGAGGGGAAAGGGGAGCGGATTTTTTATCTCACAGCGAAGACGATTACACGGACTGTTGCGGACGATACCTTTCAGATTCTGCGGGAAAAAGGGCTGAAGTTTAAAACTGTTATATTGACTGCTAAAGACAAAATATGCTTTATGGAAGAGACAGAATGTAACCCGGATTACTGCCCTTACGCCAAAGGGCACTATGACAGAATTAACGATGCGATGTATGATATGTTGACTCATATGGACAATTTTAGCAGGGAAAAGATTACAGAATACGGAAAAAAGCATAAGGTATGCCCTTTTGAACTGTGTCTGGATATGAGTTTGTTTTCGGACGGAATTATATGTGATTATAACTATGTATTTGACCCTCATGTTTACTTGAAACGCTTTTTGGCAGAAAACAGTAAAGGGGAATATATCTTTCTTGTGGATGAGGCGCACAATCTGGTAGAGCGCGGGAGGGAAATGTATAGTGCCGTGATGTGCAAGGAAGACTTCCTGCGGCTGAAAAAAGTGATAAAAGGCTTGGACGGAAAAATGGAGCACCGGCTGGAAAAATGCAATAAGGAACTGCTGGCCTTAAAAAGGGAGTGCGAAACTTACCGGATTGAGGAGTATATTGAGCCGTTTGTGACGGCGCTGCGCCGCCTGCATGCTGCGATGGATACTTATCTGGAAGAGCATGATGGAGGGGATGTTTTTCATACAAAGGAAGTACGTGGGGAAGTTTTGGACTTTTATTTTGAAGTGTGCCATTTTCTGGACATTTATGAGAGGGTGGATAAAAACTATGTGACTTATTCCGAGATGAGGGAGGATGGCAGCTTTATCCTGAAGCTGTTTTGCGTCAATCCTTCGATGAACCTTAAGGAATGCATGAAAAAGGGGAGGAGTACGATTCTTTTTTCTGCTACGCTGCTGCCCATTGCCTATTATAAGGATTTGCTGGGGGCGGAAGAGGGGGACTATGAGGTATATGCCCAGTCAGTGTTTGACCCGGGCAGGAAGAAGCTCTTCATCGGCAGCGATGTTACCAGTAAATATAGCCGGAGGACAGAGGGGGAATATGATAATATCGCCCTTTATATTTATGAAATAGTAAGAAACCGATATGGAAATTATCTCATTTTTTTCCCTTCTCATGCGTTTATGCAGAATATCTATCAGCGGTTTGTGGAGTGTTTTGCAAAGCAGGAGGAAATGGAGTGTGTCATGCAGGAAGATTATATGGATGAAACATCCAGAGAGGAATTTTTACAGCGGTTTTCCGCAGAGGGGGAAGAAAAAAGCCTGTTGGGCTTTTGTGTGCTGGGGGGGATTTTCGGCGAAGGCATTGATTTAAAGAACGACAGCCTGATAGGGGCTGTTATTGTGGGAACCGGATTGCCGCAAGTATGCAATGAGAGGGAGATTTTAAAGAATTATTTTGAGGATGCCGGGGATAACGGTTTTGATTATGCTTACCGTTATCCGGGGATGAATAAAGTCCTGCAGGCGGCAGGAAGGGTAATCCGGACAGCCGAGGATGTGGGAGTGGTTGTCCTTTTGGATGAGCGGTTTTTAAACTGGTCATACCAAAAGATGTTTCCCAGAGAATGGGATGAGTTTGAGGCAGTTACGGTGGACCGGATTGCGAAGCGGGTGGAACGCTTCTGGGATGAGTGGCTATAATACTAAAACCTTGCCTTTCTGCAGCCTGCGAATTTGGGCCGCTGAGCCAACTCTTTTTTATTTATAGGAAATTCCGCGTTTTTATACATAACGCTATTCGATTATTATAGGAAAATTTTTGACACTACTATTATTATATGATATAATGTCACTAGTTGTGTATGACGAGAGATAGTCTATGAATAAGTGTGGCGAGGTGGATTGAATATGGATACAAATATTTTGCTTGAAAATGGTACGAATGAACTGGAAGTGCTGGAATTTATGCTGGAAGGACGTCATTATGGTATTAATGTGGCGAAAATAAGGGAGATTATTTCTTATCAGGAAGCTACTCCGGTACCAAATTCCCATCCCAGCATTGAAGGTATTTTTATGCCAAGGGATACTATGATTACAGCGATAAATTTGAGGAATTGTTTGCAGCTGCGTGAATATGAGGAAAAGGAAAAAGCTTCTTCTTTATTTATTATCACGAATTTTAATAAATTAGATATTGCATTTCACGTAGACTCAGTATTAGGCATTCACAGGGTTTCGTGGAACAATATTATTAAACCTGGCAATACGGTTTCCACCAGTGAAGACGGTGTTTCTACAGGAATTATTAAAATTGACGGAAGATTGATTATTATCTTAGATTTTGAAAAGATTGTAACGGATATTAACCCTGAAACAGGACTTAAATTGTCAGAAATCGAAGCGCTGGGAGAAAGATCGCCACGTGATACGCCCATTTTAATTGCAGAAGATTCTCCGCTGTTGAATAAACTGATAGTGAACTCTTTAAAGCAGGCGGGATATAC
>BLLT01000379.1 GCA_011958945.1 Lachnospiraceae bacterium
ACGGCAAAAGGGCCGGATTCTTTGTCACATCTACACATTCGTACGGATTTTTTTAGCCCTACTTTGCAGCAAATGCAAAATCCTGGGCTGAACTGTTACATTTTCATAGCCGTTCAGACAGTTTCCCTTCAAAACGGTCCTTACGCAGATCTGCCGGAACTTTAGTCGGATATTCCCCCTGAAAGCAGGCAGCGCAATAATCCTCACTGCCTATCAGATTATTCAGCTTTTCTATTGGTAAATATCCCAAAGAATCTACTCCGATAATCCTCGCAATCTCCCCCATGCTATGATGGCATGCAATCAAGTTTTCTTCAGAATCAATATCCGTGCCGTAATAACAAGGATATAAAAATGGGGGAGCTGAAATTCTCATATGTATCTCTTTCGCCCCGGCATCACGCAGGAGTTTTACAATACGTTTGCTGGTCGTTCCTCTGACAATGGAATCGTCAATTAATACAACTCTTTTTCCGTCTATTACATTTTTGACAGGACTCAGCTTAATCCTGACCTTGTCCAAACGTTCATTTTGTCCTGGCGCAATGAATGTCCTTCCAATATATTTATTTTTTATCAGCCCAATCCCGTAAGGAATTCCGGATTTTTTCGCATACCCCAATGCTGCATCCAATCCGCTGTCGGGAACACCAATCACAATATCTGCACATATCGGATAGCTTTCTGCCAGCAATTCTCCGGCTTTCATACGAGATTCATGCACAGATATGCCGTCTATAACAGAATCCGGTCTTGCAAAATAAATGTATTCGAAAATGCAGGTTCTGCGTCTCTGTTTTTCACAGTGTTCCCTTCTCGATTCCACACCTTTTTCCGTAAACACCAGAATCTCCCCCGGCAGCACATCACGGATAAATTCTGCCCCTACCGCTGACAACGCACAGCTTTCGGATGCCGCCACATATGCCCCATTCGCCATTTTTCCATAACAGAGCGGCCGAAAACCATATGGATCCCTTGCCGCAATCATCTTTGTGGAAGAAATCAACACCAGCGAATAAGCACCTTCCAGTAAATGCATCGTATTGCTGACTGCTTCCTCAATGCTTGGCGTCATAAGCCTTTCTCTCGTAATCACATAAGCGATGGTTTCCGTGTCACTGGTTGTATGGAAAATTGCCCCCGATAATTCCAGCTTATCGCGAAGTTCCAATGCATTGCTCAAATTTCCATTATGTGCCAGCGCCATTTTTCCTTTCTGGTGATTAACTTCAATAGGCTGACAGTTATTTCTTGTGTTTCCCCCAGTTGTTCCGTATCTTACATGCCCCACCGCCATATTTCCCATCGGAAAATGAGCCAATGTATCTTTAGAAAAAACTTCACTGACAAGTCCCAAATCTTTATAGGAGGAAAATACGCCGTCATCATTCACAACAATTCCGCAGCTTTCCTGCCCCCTGTGCTGCAGGGCATATAGCCCATAATAAACAATGCCTGCAACATTTTCCTTTTCTGTACCCATCACTCCGAATACGCCGCATTCTTCATGAATAGCCATAACCTTATCCCCTCCTGCTATTTAGAATATTCTGTACACAAAAAACAGCTGCAACCCCTCTCCTAATCTAATGCAGCTGTACTCATACAGGCTATGCTATGCGGCTCTCACTATTCCGCACTCGCTGTAAACGATCGCCTGTACTGCTTCTCTTTTCTCAAATGCCTTTACAGTATTTAATTTTTATCTGTCCTGACTTTTATTCCACATCCTGAAGGGCGTCAAATCCTTCTTCTCCGGTCCTTACTTTCACCACATTTTCCACATCATAAACAAAAATCTTTCCATCTCCAATATGCCCTGTGTAAAGCACCTTCTTCGCTGTTTCAATCACTTTACGGACCGGAACGGCACTGACTACGATATCCACCTGCACTTTCGGAATCAGATTTGCTTCAACCTGTACGCCACGGTAATATTCCGGTCTGCCTTTCTGAACCCCGCATCCCAAGACGTGGGATACTGTCATACCAGTAATTCCAAGTTTCATTATTGCATTCTTTAATGCTTCAAATTTAGATTCCTTGCAGATAATCTCAATCTTTGTAAATTTCGGGGTACCTTCTTCAAATGCAGGAACTTTCTTAACAGGGATTGCTTCCGCCACCGGAGTATCGCCGGATACCACCACGGGAGCCTTTCCCTCTTCAATGTATTCCGGAAGCATTGCAAAGCCTGCATATGCAGACGGAAGACCATGTTCCACCGCATCAAGACCAGCCATTTCCCCTTCCCTATCTACACGAAGACCCGCAACCGCTCTGATCACAAGGAATGTAATAGTTATAGTAATTGCTGTCCATGCAGCAACGCTGACAAAGCCAATAAACTGAAGCTTTAATAGTTCAAAACCGCCGCCATAAAACAGGCCGGTTAGAGTTTCCCCCGAGGCATTTGCAATACTGTATTCAGGAGCTGCCTCTGTGGCAAATAGCCCAACTGCCAGCGTACCCCAGATACCATTCATACAATGCACAGCAACTGCTCCAACCGGATCGTCAATGCGCAGCACATGGTCAAGAAGCCACACGCCAAACACAACTAAAAGGCCTGCAACTGCTCCAATCGCAACCGCGCCAAATGCGTCCGTCACATCACACGGCGCTGTAATTGCTACAAGCCCTGCCAAAGATGCGTTCAGGCACATGGAAACATCCGGCTTTCCATATTTCATCCATGTAAAGACCATACAAACAACAGTTGCGACAGCCGGTGCGACTGTTGTTGTCAGGAAAATAGAACCAAGCTGTGCAATAGAAGTTGCAGCTGCGCCATTAAATCCATACCAACCGAGCCAAAGAATAAATACCCCAAGCGCTCCAAGTGCAATGCTGTGCCCCGGAAATGCATTTACTTTCACGATTTTTCCGCTCTCATCCCTGGTAAACTTTCCGATACGGGAACCAAGGATTTTTGCACCAATCAATGCGGAAATGCCGCCTACCATATGAATCGCACAGGAACCGGCAAAATCATGGAAGCCAAGCTGCGCCAGCCATCCCCCTCCCCATATCCAGTGTGCTTCGATTGGATAAATCAATGCAGAAATTACGCCGGAATAAATGCAATAGGAAAGAAATTTTGTACGTTCTGCCATTGCACCGGATACGATGGTTGCCGTTGTAGCACAGAATACAAGGTTAAATACAAAGCTCGAAAAATCAAACTCTCCATATGCAGTAAACAGATCAAATCCCGGCCTTCCGATAAGCCCAAACAGGTCTTCCCCCATCAGCAAACCAAAACCAATCAGTATAAATACTACGGTTCCAATACAAAAATCCATTAAGTTTTTCATTATGATATTTCCCGTATTTTTTGCCCTGGTGAAACCGGCCTCTACCATTGCAAAACCTGCCTGCATCCAGAACACCAATGCGGCGCCAATTAAAAACCATACTCCGAACACTTCGCCGGATACTGTCTCCTGTACAAATACCTTCATAGCTTCATCCATATTTCACTCCATTTCTGCACGGCTTTT
>BLLT01000380.1 GCA_011958945.1 Lachnospiraceae bacterium
CGTAACAGGGAAGCCGAAGGCTGAACTGTTACGGAACGGATGAAAATGATAAAAAAACTAGTTGACAAATTAAATAGAGGATAATATACTTTGAATATCAAAATATTTAAAAGCTATGAAGCAGCATTTATCAGGCATTGAAAGTACATGGGCAGACAGCTGCGGAGTGGGAATAAAAAAGGAGAATAGTACAATGTTAGAAAGAGTAAAAGAAATTATTCAGGAGCAGTTAAACTTAGACGGAGTGGAAATTACAGAAGAATCTTCTTTCAAAGATGATTTGGGTGTGGATTCCTTGGATTTATTTGAACTGGTTATGGCTTTTGAAGAGGAGTATCAGATTGAAATCCCTTCGGAAGATTTAGAGCAGCTTACAACAGTGGGAGCTGTCATCGAATATATGAAGAGCAAAGGCGTAGAAGCTTAATTCTTCATATTGGAGATTTTGGAAAGGGAATGGATATTTGAATGAAGACGCGAATAACAGAGTTGCTGGGAATTGAATATCCGGTGATACAAGGCGGTATGGCGTGGGTTGCAGAATATCATTTGGCTGCAGCCGTATCGGAAGCCGGGGGGCTGGGATTAATCGGTGCCGCCAGCGCGCCGCCGGAAATTGTCAGGGAACAAATACGGGAAGCGAAAAAACTGACGGATAAGCCCATCGGAGTGAACGTTATGCTGCTCAATCCCAATGCGGAAGAAGTTGCTAAAATTGTGATAGAAGAAGGCGTCAAGGTAGTGACTACCGGGGCAGGAAATCCGGGCAAATACATGGAAATGTGGAAAAACGCAGGTGTAAAAGTGATTCCGGTAGTGGCCAGCGTGGCAATGGCGAAGCTGATGGAACGGGCCGGGGCGGATGCCGTTGTGGCGGAAGGAATGGAATCCGGGGGGCATATCGGGGAAGCAACTACGATGACCTTGGTTCCGCAGGTAGCGGATGCGGTAAAAATTCCTGTAGTGGCAGCCGGAGGCATTGCTGATGGACGAGGAATGGCAGCGGCCATGATGCTGGGAGCGGAGGCAGTGCAGATGGGAACTGTTTTTGTAACCGCCAAGGAATCAATTGTACATAGCAATTATAAACAAAAGATAATCGGAGCCAAGGATATTGATTCCGAAGTAACAGGGAGAAGTACAGGGCATCCTGTCCGTTCTATCCGTAACAAAATGACCAGGGAATATTTACGTCTGGAAAAAGAAGGGGCTTCTTTTGAAGAACTGGAGCATTTAACCCTTGGCTCCCTGAGAAATGCGGTTATGGACGGGGATGTGGTAAATGGAACGGTAATGGCAGGGCAGATTGCTGGCTTAATAAAAGAAGAAAAAAGCTGTAAGGAAATTATTGAAAACATAACCGCACAGGCAGAATGTTTGCTGAAAATCTGATTGCGAAGACACATAAAGTGTTGTGAAAACTAACAGAAATTGTGGGGCAGAGAATGCAAAGCATTCTTTGGAATTGGCCGCCGGGCCAATTCTTTTTTAGGTGGATAGTTTGAATATCAAAATAAATGCAGGAAGGATAGTGGGATTATGGGTAAAACGGCATTCATCTTTCCCGGACAGGGAGCACAATATATTGGAATGGGGAGAGATTTTTATGAACAGGTGCCCGTAAGCAGGGAAATGTTCGATTTGGCATCAAAAGCGGCGAATCTGGATGTGGCAGCACTTTGCTTTGAAGAAAATGAGAAAATCAATATTACGGAGTATACTCAGATAGCGATGTTGGCTATGGAGGCAGCTGTTTTAAAGGCTGTGGAAGAAAAAGGGTTCAAGCCGGATATAGCAGCCGGGCTAAGCCTTGGAGAGTACGGGGCGCTGGTAGCAGCCGGGGTAATGAGCGAGGAAGACGCATTTAGAGTGGTGAGAAAACGGGGAATGTATATGCAGGAGGCAGTTCCCAAGGGCGGAGCTATGACAGCAGTGCTGGGATTGGGCGCAGATGCTATTGAAAAGGTGTGTGAGGAGACAGAGGGCATAGTTAGTATTGCAAATTATAACTGCCCTGGGCAGATTGTGATTACCGGGCAGGCAGATGCAGTGAATAAGGCTGCCCAGACCTTATCGGAAGCAGGGGCAAAGAGGTGCATTCCTTTGAATGTAAGCGGGCCGTTCCATTCCATTATGCTGAAAGAAGCGGGGGAAAAGCTGGGGGAAGTACTGGAAGAAACAGAAATTCACGATATTCGCCTTCCCTATCTGGCTAATGTGACAGCAGATTATGTGGCGGATAAAGAACAGGTAAAGCCATTATTGATGCAGCAAATCGCTTCTCCGGTGAGATGGCAGCAGAGTGTGGAGAGGATGATAGCCGACGGAGTGGATAATTTTGTGGAGATAGGACCTGGAAAGACGCTTTCTGGATTTATGCGCAAGATAAACAGGGATGTAAAGGTGATAAATATAGAAAAGGTGGAAGACTTGAAGAAGTTGGATGGCATCAGATAAGCCTTAGAAGCAAATGGAAAATAAACCAAAATAGATTTTGACGCTAAATGCAGCGCAGAAATGGAGATAAACATGCTAGAAGGAAAAGTGGCTCTCGTAACGGGGGCGAGCAGAGGGATTGGCAGGGAAATCGCATTGACCCTGGCGGAATACGGGGCGGATGTTATTGTGAATTACAACGGCTCGGAGGAAAAAGCGGCCCAGGTAAAGGCAGAAATTGAAAAGCTGGGAAGAAGGGCCAAAATGGTGCAATGTTCGGTGGCCGATTATGAAGCTTCCGGAAAGATGATATCCGATATGCTGGCTGTATTCGGCCATATTGATATTCTCGTAAATAATGCAGGGATTACAAAAGATAATTTGATGATTAAGATGTCGGAAGATGATTTCGATGCAGTAATAGATACAAATTTGAAAGGCACTTTTAACACGATAAAGCATATGTACCGTGCCTTTTTGAAGCAGAGGGCGGGACGGATTATCAATTTATCTTCCGTATCGGGAGTGCTTGGAAATGCCGGGCAGGCCAATTATGCGGCTTCCAAAGCGGGAGTTATCGGCCTGACAAAGAGCATGGCTAAAGAACTGGCCAGCAGAAACATTACGGTTAATGCAGTAGCCCCGGGCTATATCGACACAGATATGACCCAGGCCATGAGCGATGGTGCAAAAGAAGCCATTATCGCCCAAATTCCCTTAAAGAGGGCGGGGCAGACGAAAGATATTGCGGAAATGGTGGCCTTCCTGGCCAGCGACAAGGCATCCTATATTACCGGCCAGATAATTTCCGTAGACGGCGGGATGGCTATTTAAATTATAGATATATTAGGAATTGAAAAACAGCATATGCCCGGACAGTGCCTAAAGGGTTTGCGGACGCGGCTGCGTCCGGAAAGCCTTTTCAAAGGGAACGAAAGAGGAATACTGGCAGGGGATGATATGCGGAACTAAAAATAAGAAACTAAGATTGAAAATTGAAATTTTCAATCCCAAGTTTGTGTCTGTGCGGC
>BLLT01000381.1 GCA_011958945.1 Lachnospiraceae bacterium
GTTCCAGCCAGATTTTGCACACAAATACGCAACAGATAAACTGTAATAAAAGCCAAAATCAGACAAATTTCGCACCATTAAAAAAGGTGTACCGCAGTGAAGTTTATTTCTTCCTTGCGGTACACCTTTATGTGTGCAATTATTCTTTATTTTTTGTCTTTGGTGTGTATACAGTTTTTGCTTTTTTCTAATCATATCTTTTCCCTTACTGATAGTCTATAAAAAAGAATGGCAGTTTTACATTCAAATAAAACCGCCATTCTTAAGCTCATGCGCTATATATTTTTCATAAAATTACCGTCAGCATTTGCTTTGAATATTTATAAAGATAATTTTATGAATGCTTTGTAAAATATAAAAGTTATGTTTTGTATAAATACAGGTTTTTTAGGAAAACTGCACCACATCACTTTTATCTTGCTGAAAAATAATCTGTATAACCGTTCCTTGCCCCAGGCTGCTTTGCAGTTCAATCTTGCCATTCAAGTATTGTACAGCATGTTTTACAATAGATAGTCCTAATCCCGTTCCACCTGATTCCTTAGAGCGGCTCTTGTCTACACGGTAAAATCGTTCAAAGATTCTTGCCTGATGTTCCGGCGGTATGCCGATTCCCGAATCCTTCACCGTAATCGAGGCACTATTTTCCTGACTGCTTATAGCTACTTCTACCGTACCGCCGTTCTTATTATACTTGATAGCATTATCACAGAGGTTAAAAATAATTTCTGTTAAGAGCCGCCGGACACTTTTAATATAAACCTTTTTTCCTGTTAAAGCCACTTCAATATCTTTTGCCGCTGCTATATCTGCCAGTCCTGCCATCACCTCAGATGCGATCTCACATAAATCAACATTTTCAAACGGCATATCGCATCCCTCGTCTAATTGGGATAAACGGATAATATCATCAATTAATGTTACAAGCCGCCCTGCCTCTGTGCGGATATGCCCTACAAAACGTGTCATATCCTCCGATTTTACAAGACCGTTCTCCATTAACTCCGCACTCCCCATTATGGATTGCAGCGGAGTTTTCAATTCATGTGATACGTTGGCAGTAAACTCCCGTCTGTTCCTTTCTGCGAAAGCTGCTTCTGTTATATCAAAGGCAAGAACAACCGCCCCAATTACAATACCGTTAGATTCAATGCGGTTGACATGGATCTGATACTCTTTTCCCTCACGTTCTATGCGGATTTCGCTGTGTCCACTTGAAAATGCGTCCTGTATGGCGTGGCTCACATTATGGCTTCTCTCTACTGTCAGAAAATCTTTACCTATGCTGGAACGTTTCGTATGAAACAGCTTCAGCGCGGCAGGATTAATGTTCAGAATTATATTTTTCTCATTCAAAAGGACAAGCCCTTCCGTCATGCCATATGTAATCTGTGCAAATTCATCATTTTTCCTTTGGAGTTCCGACAACTGCATATCAATCTGCTTATGCTGTTTATTGATACGGTTTAATAGGGGAGCCAGCTCCTCATAAGTATCGTTTTCCAGCGGTTTTTCTAAATCAAGTCTGTTTAACGGCTCCATGATATGTTTAGAAATACGGCTTGCTAATACTCCTGATAAAATGAGTGTTACAACAACTACAATTAAAATCGGCTGTATCATCCCCAAAACAAGCACCCATATCGTAACGCTGCTGACAGAAATCCTTAATACTGAACCATCATTAAGCCGCCTTGCACAGTAAAGTGTTTTTTCTAAAAGAGTCGTGGAATAACGTGAGCTTTTTCCCTCTTTATTCCGCAGGGCTTCTTGAATTTCTTCCCTGTCCGCATGGTTTTCCATACTTTCCCCGTCAGACTGTGTATCATATATAACATCTCCATTTTCAGCAACCCATGTCAGACGGTACTCCCTTGACTGTAATTCCTCCAGATAGTTCCGTCCATCCTTTTCAACGGCTATGGCAGCTAAAGACAGTTCATCCTCCAACTGTTTTCCCTGAACATTACTGAAATAACTGTAAAGACATCCCATGATGATAACAAGGCTTGCAATCAGGACAGCCCCCGCTACAACCATAATTGATTTAAAAATTTTCTTTGTCATGCCTGCACCTCTAACCTATAACCAACACCACGCACTGTTTCAATCATTTTCCCATAATCCCCCAGTTTTACACGCAGAGTACGGATATGCATATCAACCGTTCTCGTTTCACTGACATAATCAGCTCCCCATATGTCATTAAAAAGCTGGTCACGGGAAAATGCGATGCCCGGACGGGAAAGGAACAGCCGGAGAAGTTCAAATTCTTTTAAGGTAAGCTGTATTCTTTCATTATCAATGGAAACTGTATGTTCGTCCAGATTGACAACAAGCCCCCCGGCTTTCAAAAGATGTTCTACCTCTGTAGGATTGCACCGGCGGAGTACTGCTTTCACACGGGAAACCATCTCCATCATCCCAAAAGGCTTTACAAGATAATCATCCGCACCTAAATCAAGGCTCTGGATTTTATCATACTCCATGCCTTTTGCAGTTGCCATGATGACGGGAATCCTGCAAGTGTCAGGGCTGTCTTTTAAAAATTTCAGCAGTTCCACGCCCTCCTCTCCGGGCAGCATAATATCAAGAATTATCAAATCCGGCTTTTCCATAGATAAAGCGTCACGAAAGGCTATTGCATCCAAAAATCCTTTTGCTTCAAAATCAGTGGAATTAAGCGTATATACCTCAATATCCCGGATACTGTCATCATCTTCCACACACCATACTTTCATAATCATGCTCCTTTATGTTCTCCTGTCACGGAAAAAGCCACCCACTCTGCAATATTTACCGCATGATCCCCGATACGCTCAAAATATTTGGCAATCATCAGTAAATCCAGCGCATAACCTCCGTCTGTCGGTTTTTCTGCTATCAGCTTAATCAGAGATGACTTGACCTGTAAAAACAAATCGTCAACCACATCATCACGGTCAATCGCCGCACCAGCCAATACTACATCCTGTTTTACAAAAGCGTCAATGCTTTCTGTAACCATCTGGCTCGCCGCATCTGCCATAAACCGGATCTGTTCACATTCCCCTCCAGTCCTTCCGTCAAGAAACGTGATAATTTCCGCAATATCCGCCGCCTGTGTTCCAATACGCTCCATATCAGTAATCATTTTATGGGCTGCAGATATTTGCCGTAAATCCCTTGCTACCGGCTGTTGCTGTAACAGCAGTTTCAAACACAGTGTTTCGATTGTGCGCTCCATCCGGTTAATCTCTCCATCAAGGGATAAAACCTTGTCTGCCAGCTTTATGTCGCCCATAGTTAATGCTTTTGAAGCAGCGGCAATCGCTTCCTCACACATTGCCCCCATTTGGGTAAGCTCTTTATTCAGCATAACAAGCTGTTCATCAAAACGACTTCTCATTATCCAAACCTCCCCGTAATATAATCCTCCGTCCGCTTGTCCTTTGGTTGCTCAAACATCTTTTCCGTATTTCCAT
>BLLT01000382.1 GCA_011958945.1 Lachnospiraceae bacterium
GTAAAGATTGAAAATTGAAAATTTTCAATCCCAAGTTTATGCCTGTGCGGCATCCATAAACTTGACAGGCGCAAAAAACTGCGCAGAAATGAGGATAAAAATGAATTTAGTGGGACGTGACTTTTTGAAGCTTTTAGATTTTACGGCAGAAGAGATAACATACATGCTGGATTTGGCAGCGGATTTAAAAGAGAAGAAAAAGAAGGGCATTTTGACAAGGTGGCATGAGGGGAAGAACGTAGCGTTAATTTTTGAAAAGACCAGTACAAGAACAAGATGTTCCTTTGAGGTGGCGGCTCACGATTTGGGCATGGGAACTACATATCTTGACCCGTCAGGATCTCAGATTGGCAAGAAGGAAAGTATAGCGGATACGGCCAGAGTGCTTTCCGGCATGTATGAAGGAATCGAATACAGGGGGTATGGTCAGGAAATTGTGGAGGAACTGGCAAAATATGCCAATGTTCCGGTATGGAACGGCCTTACCAATGAATTCCACCCTACCCAGATGCTGGCGGATTTGCTGACGATCAGGGAGCATTTCGGTTATTTAAAAGGTATTAAGTTTACTTATATGGGCGATGCCCGTTATAATATGGGGAATTCGCTGATGGTGGTCTGCGCTAAGATGGGCATGCATTTTACGGCATGTACGGCAGAAAAATATTTTCCGGATAAAAAACTGGTGGAAGAATGCGAAAAAATTGCTTCCCAGTCAGGTGCGACCATTACTTTGACGGAAGATGTAGAAATCGGCGCAAAAGGGGCGGATGTGATTTACACTGATGTGTGGGTTTCCATGGGTGAACCGGATGAAGTCTGGGAAGAACGCATCGAAGAACTTTCCCCATATCAGGTGAACAGGAAGGTGATGGAATTTGCCGGGGAGAAAGCGGTATTTATGCATTGCCTGCCGGCTTTCCATGATCTGGATACGAAGATCGGAAGGGAAATTAGTGAAAAATTCGGCATAACGGAAATGGAAGTGACGGATGAGGTATTCGAGTCGGAAGCATCCATAGTATTTCAGGAAGCAGAGAACCGCATGCACACAATTAAGGCGGTGATGGCGGCAACGCTGGGTGTAAAGGAATAAAGGTAAGAATCTGCAAGTTTGTGCCTGCGCTGTGCCCATAAACTTGGTATGGGCAAACCCGGCAATGCCGGGGCACAAATGCAGTGCAGAAATGGGGTAAAGTATGAAAACAGAGATTTTAAAGCTTCTGAGGGAGAGTGGGGATTATATTTCGGGGCAGGAACTTTGCGGGAAGTTCCATGTCTCCCGGACGGCGGTTTGGAAGGTAATTAATCAGTTGAAAGAAGAAGGGTATGGGATCGAGGCGGTGCAGAATAAAGGGTATCGCCTGAATGTCAACCCGGACGTGCTTTCTTTCAGCGAATTAAAGAGCAGGATGCGGACCAAATGGGCTGGGAGAAATATCGTTTATTATGAAGAAACCGGATCTACCAATATAGATGCCAAGCTTCTGGGGGAACAGGGGGCTGAGCATGGAACGGTGGTAGTAGCGGATAAGCAGAATGCGGGCAGGGGGAGGCGGGGAAGGTCCTGGCAGTCTCCGGCGGGGAAGGATATTTATTTTACCATTCTGCTAAGGCCTGAGTTTGAGCCGGATAAAGCGGCGGGGCTTACGCTGATAATGGCGCTGTCCGTGACGCAGGCAGTCAGGAACTGCTGTGGCCTGGAGGCCGGGATTAAATGGCCCAATGATCTGGTGCTGAATGGGAAAAAAATATGCGGCATACTGACGGAAATGAATGTGGAGACGGATTATATCCAGCATGTAGTAATTGGAACGGGGATTAACGTGAACCTGGAGCGGATGCCGGAAGAGATCGAGCAGACGGCAACTTCCCTTTTGCTGGAGGGCGGAAAAGAAACGGCCAGGGCCAGGCTTTTACAGGAAGTGCTGGAGCGGTTCGAAGAAAATTACGAAAGCTATGAAAAGGATATGAGCCTGGTTTCTATGCTGGAAGAATATAACAAGTATCTGGTTAACAAGGACAAGCAGGTAAGGGTATTGGACCCTAAGGGGGAATTCGAAGGGATTGCCAGAGGGATCAATGATTTGGGGGAATTGCTGGTGGAAACGGAGAATGGAAAAATAGTCAAGGTATATGCCGGAGAAGTATCGGTAAGGGGGATTTATGGATATGTCTAAAATGTCTGGCAGGAAGGAAAAAGAAATGCGGGGTGAGAACCAGGGGCAAAAGCAGGCAAATATTGTGCTTTGCGGAGCAAATGCCTATGAACAGAAATATTACTTTAACGAAACTTTCCAGGGGATTCCCCAGTCTATTAAGGATGAACTTCATATTATCTGTGTGCTTTTTACGGAAGAAATTGGCGGGATTTTCACTATTGCCTTTGAACCTGACGGAAATGTGGTGATGGAGACGAATTTTGCAGAGGATGATTACCTTTATGACGAAATCGGCAGCGGCCTTATGGTGAGGGAAATAAGCAGGAACAGGCAGGAAATGTTTGAATCATTAAGCCTTTATTACAGGGTATTTGTGCTGCATGAGAAATTGGACCTGGATTAATTAAGCTGCGGGAACCGCTGGGGTTGGGGTAAAACAGGATAGGAAAAATTGCGGTTTGGCGGAAGGGCTGCAGGTGACGGGAAGGAGAGGTTAGAAAGGATGATTTTAGTAATCGATGTAGGAAATACGAATATAACATTTGGCGTATATAAAGATAAAGAACTGGTGGCTACGTTTCGTATGATGACAAAACAGGCGCGGACATCGGATGAATACGGAATGAACATCATGGAACTTTTGCGGATTCATAATGTAGATAAGACGGACTTGGAAGGGACGATTATTGCCAGTGTAGTTCCTAATGTGATGCATTCCCTGACAGGGGCGGTTACCCGGTATTTTGGAGCACCGCCGCTGATTGTGGGGCCTGGAGTAAAAACTGGAATCAGGATCGTGACGGAGAACCCGAGACAGATTGGGGCGGATCGTATTGTGGGTGCGGTGGCCGCCTATGAAATTTATGGTGGCCCAGTGCTGATTCTGGATTTTGGAACAGCGACTACCTATGATCTGGTGTCCGAGGACGGCAGCTTTGTAGCCTGTATCATAGCGCCAGGCATACGCATTTCTGCAAAAGCATTGTGGGAAGGCACGGCAAAACTGCCGGAAGTAGAGATTAAAAAGCCAAAATCTATTCTGGCGCAGGAGACAGTTTCCGGTATGCAGGCAGGGTTAGTATATGGACAGATAGGACAGACGGAATATATCGTGAACCAGGTCAAAAAAGAGAGCGGTTATGATAATTTGAAGGTAGTGGCAACCGGAGGCCTGGGAAGGCTGATTTCCCAAGAGGCAGACAGCATCCAACATTACAACCGTACGTTGACCCTGGAAGGGCTGCGGCTGATTTACGAGAAAAACAGGAGAGTGTGAAAGAAATGAAGTTTCAC
>BLLT01000383.1 GCA_011958945.1 Lachnospiraceae bacterium
AAAAAAGCCCGCCGACTTTGCCGCGTTCCTCCGGCTGATGGAGGAGTCCGGCTTTGCCGTCAAGCGCGGGCGGGGCGGCGTGGTGTCGTTCCTCGCGCCGGGGCAGGACAAGTACACCCGGCTCCGGGCATCCACCCTCGGCGCGGGCTTTGACCCCGAGGACATCCGGGCAGTGATCGCCGGGGAGCGGCCCCTCCCGGAGCTCCCCAAGAACGCGCCGCCCCCGGCCCGGCAGGTGGGGCTTATCATTGACATTCAAAAGCGCATGGCCGAGGGCAAGGGCCCGGCTTATGAACGGTGGGCGAAAGTCTACAACCTAAAGCAGATGGCCGCCGCCCTCCAGTTTTTGCAGGAGAACAATCTCACCGACTATGACGCACTGGCGGCCAAGACCACGGCGGCGGTTGACCGGGCCCACGCGCTGGCCGGGGAGCTCCAGACCACCGAGGCCGCCCTCTCCAAAGTCTCCGGGCTGATGGGGGCCGTGGTGGACTATGCAAAGGCCCGGCCCGTATTTGACGGCTACAAGGCGGCCCGGTACTCGAAAAAGTATCTGGCCGAACACGAGGCGGAGCTTGCCACCTACCGGGCGGCCCCGGGCCGCTATGAATGAATTGTTAGGCGGTGAAAAGCTCCCCAAAATGGACACGCTGAAAAAACAGCGGCGGGAGCTGGCGGATAAGAAAAAGGCCCTCTATGCGGAGTATCGGCAGGCCCAGCGGGATATGCGGGAGGCCGTGGCTGTCAAGGCCAACATCGACCATCTGCTCGGACTGACGGACGGGCGGGACGATAAGGAACAGACGCGATAGCGGCGGTGACGCAGCCAACCTCTTTGGGACATTTTGTCCCAAAGAGCCGGGTTTGGGGAGGCTCCCCAACAAGTATTTTTGCGGGCCCACGGCCCAGCAAAAATTTCGGAGTGTGGCCACACCCGAATTGCTTGCCGTTTGTGCGCTCCCCTATACATGGCGCGAAAAACGGAGGTCGCGTTTTCTTACGTTCCCTCCGTTTCCCTGGCTTTTCTGATACCCTCTGCGGCTCCCTCTATGATGATAAGCTCCTTTTCGTCCATGTCGTTCAGCATCCGATCAATACGTTTCCGGCGCTCACTCTCGCCACCCAGCTTGTCCGGGTAGAAAAATTCATCCACGGAAATGTCAAAAAGGGTGACGAGCTTGTAAAAGGCGTTGAGGCTGGTGTGCTGGCCCCGGTTCTCAATATACATGATGGAGCGCGGGGTGAGGTCTACAAGCTGGGCCAGATGCTCCTGCGTCCAGCCTTTGGCTTTACGTCTGCGCTTGATTTCTTGGCCCAGGGCATGACAGTCCAGGCGTTTTTCGTATTGGTACATTCTCACATCACCCCTATATTATTTTACATTTCAGGGGCGGGTATGAGAACGAAATACAATTTTATATTTTAGTAGTATCTTTTTTCGTAAATCAAAGTCTCTAACTATATAAGAGTCTACGGATTTGACTTGACAAGAAAGTGCAAACTGTGTATAATTTATACAAATTAACAAGTGAGGTGAACACAATGTTGTTCGGGAAGTTCTGTATTGGATTCGGCTCCACACAAGTTTATACCACGAAACATTGTGCGGAGCCTTTTCGGAAAGTTGATTGATATGGTGAAAAGGCCAAGGCGGATATAGACTGCCTTTGGTTTTTGTACCCTTTTATCCAACCAACGATAGACAATCGACTGTTTAGGCCACAGACAATGTTTTGTTTGTGGCCTTTTGTTATGCTTATTTATGAATGTGCAAAGGGTACACGATATGGTGTGCCCTTTTCTTTTTGGAGGAATGGATATGATAGAAAAACATAACTTATTGACCGGTAGTGTGCCAAGAAAGCTGGCCGTTTTCGCGCTCCCGTTACTTCTGGCGAATATGCTGCAATCTTTCTACAATGTGGTAGATATGCTTGTGATCGGCCAGATTGTAGGAGATGTGGGCCTTGCGGCGATTAGTAACGCTTCTAAACTGTGTTATATCATTAACTCAATTTGTATTGGTATGACAATGGGTGGAGCTGTATTGATTGCTCAATACAAAGGGGCAGACGATGCAAAGGGGCAAGCGGAGTCTTTTCAAATGTTGGCGTTACTTTCGCTGGTATCTTCTTTCCTTGTGACTGTTGTGAGCCTGGCAATTTACCGTCCTCTGTTTCAGGCACTAAATGTTCCGGCAGATGCGTATCAAGATGCCTGTGATTATATGAAAACTATTTGTTGTGGGACGGTCTTTGTGTTTGGCTATAATGCTGTTTGCTCCGTACTCAAGGGACTGGGGGATGCAAAATCCCCCCTCTGCTTTGTTGGGATTGCCACCATCATCAATGTCATTTTAGATATTATATTGGTAGGCTCCTTTGAAATGGGGACAGTAGGAGCCGCTTACGCAACAATCACGGCACAGGGAATTTCCTTTGTGATTTCTTTGCTCTATCTACAACGACGCAAGGTGTTTTTCTCTGCGGCGGAACACGGAAAATTTACACTTCAATGGGATAAGCTGACCGCCATTATAAAAATCGGTCTACCCACAGCAATTCAGATGGTAGTAGTCAACACAGCCTATCTGCTGGTAACAGGTATGCTCAATCAATTTGGTACATCTGTTTCCGCCGCATCTGGCGTAGGCTTGCAGATCAATACCTTTGCTGGTATGCCCTGCTGGGCTATTGGACAGGCAGTAACGGCGATGGTTGGCCAGTGCATGGGCGCAAGACAAATCGAGCGAGCCAGAAAGGTGGTAAAAATCAGTTTAGTGATGAATATTGCTGTTACGCTCGTTGTTGTAATTGGCGTACAACTTTTTGCGGAACCATTGATTTTACTGTTCGGTAGTACCAGCCCAGAAGTAGTAAACGATGGTGTTTATTACCTGCGTATTTGTTGCGGTATCAATAGTTTGATTTATGCGGCTATGTATACGCTGGATTCCTTTTCCATCGGGGTAGGTGCGGCAAATGTTGCCATGTTTAACGCCTTATTGGATGCAGTTATCATTCGTTTGCCAGTGAGCTGGTTTTTAGCTTTTACGCTTTGCATGGGATTTCCTGGCATTTTTTATGGGCAGGCACTCTCGCCAGTCCTGCCTGCTATTGTGGGCTTGCTCTATTTCAAAAGTAGAAAGTGGGAGCAAAAAAAGCTAATTCAAAAAAGTTACAAGGAGGAAAGCCTTTGATGGGTCAGATGATATGGCTTCTATGCCCCGTATGCGGAAATAAGACCAGGCTTAAAGTGCGTCCAGACACGGAGCTTGTCAATTTCCCGCTGTATTGTCCGAAATGTAAGCAGGAGACATTAGTAAATGTAAAAAAAGGAAACCTATCTGTTGTTTGCTTGAGTAGCCTAATATCCAAATAAATATCAAAAGAGCCAGACGCATAGACGCAGAGCCGATAACACGCAAATTAAAAATGCGGTTATCGGCTCTT
>BLLT01000384.1 GCA_011958945.1 Lachnospiraceae bacterium
TTTCCCTTCCTTTCCGTATTTGCGAAATGATAAGTTTCGGAGCAAGCATAGGAAACGGGTACCCATTTCCGTAAATCTGCCCGTCCGCGCTACGGCTTGCCGGACAGATTTTGCTTGTTGGGAAGTTTCCCAAACCCTCTTGAAAATCCTCTCACTACCTACAACACCGCACAGGGCGTTTTTGACGAATATTTGAGAGAAATTCTTCAAAAAGTTTTCCTTGCTTCTTAATACGGGGAAGTTTGTGAAATGCCAAATATGAATAAAAAATAGCAGAGGTTTTTTGTAAGCTGAAATATGGTTTCAGAGTATGTCTATTCAGTTCTATCAGTTAACTAAAATACTTCCTATAATGTAAGGAATGATTTTCTGATTTTGGGGGTATACGGCATTGCTAAATCAAGTTCCCTACTTGACAATAGTTATCAATCGTGCTATCATTCGTTTTGTGAATATTTATAGCGAATATTCGCAAATACAATTCAGAAGAAAGGAGAAGTGAATCTATGCCGTCAAAGCCAGTCCTTTCGGACGCTGATAAAAAAGCAATCCGCAAAAAGCTGGAAGAACTATGCGAGGAATGTTGGATAGCGCAAGGGTACAAAAAGACAAGCATTAAAAATCTCTGCGATAAAGCAGTTATATCTATCGGCACTTTTTATACGCTCTACCCGACAAAGGAAGATTTATTCCTTGAAACAATCACAGACATACAAAGGAGGTTGACAGAAAAAATTATCGACATAAACAGGAACAGCCGGACGAAAAAGGGATTTGCACAGTCCATGAAAAGGCTTTTCCGGGAATATGACAGCAAGCCATTCCTCTACAATGTCAATACGCCGGATTTTCAGTCTTTTGTGACAAAGCTGCCGGAAGAAACGATTAAGAAAATCAAGTTTGACAGTTTCGATTTTTTCAGACAGGTTATCCATGCCGCAGACCTCAATCTGAAAATGGAGGAAGCACAGGCATATGGAATTTTGAGTGCGCTACTGTCAACAATCAATGCAAAAGAAACGCTTTCCGTCACTTGTGATTATTTCGCTGTTTTTGATTTTATGGTGGATAGCCTTGTGGCAGATATTTTTGAGTAAAGGAGATTTTTATGACAGAATTTGAGTACAAAACGATAGTAATTGACAGCAAGGAAACAGAACATTCCGAAAAGTCGCTGTCTGATAAACTGAACCATTACGGTAAGGACGGCTGGGAACTGGTTACTTGTTTCGCCTATCCATGTATAGGCAGCTCCCAATATTCACTAATCGGAATCGCACAGAAAGCAACTCTGATATTCAAAAGGCGGCTATGCCCCGAAAAGGGGGCGAGCGAATGACAAATGCGGTTGAAGTCCGGCATTTATCAAAATCCATAGAGGGCAGCCCCATACTGAATGATATTTGCATGAATGTAAGGCAAGGGGAAGTATATGGATTTCTGGGCGCAAACGGCGCAGGAAAAACTTCGCTGATGAAAACGCTGTACCACGTCATTTTCCCCGATACAGGTACGGTATGTTTATTAGGCGAAACTATCAACAAGAGCAACAATCCCGTTTTCTCCCGTATCGGCAGCATTATTGAAAGCCCTGTTTTTTACAGCCATTTAAGCGCATACGAGAACATGGAACTCCATTGCCGATACATGGGCGCAGGCTATGAAAACATCATGGAAACGCTGTCATTGTTGGGTATTGCAGAAACGGGCAATAAAGCCGTAGGGAAATTCTCTTTGGGAATGAAACAGCGGCTTGCGCTTGCAAGGGCAATGCTCACAAAGCCGGATTTGCTCATTTTAGACGAACCTATAAACGGCTTAGACCCACAGGGAATTATAGAAGTACGGGAGCTGCTACTGCGAATCAACCATGAATACCACACAAGCATTTTAATATCCAGCCATATCCTTGACGAGCTATCTAAAATTGCCGACACAATCGGAATTATTGACCACGGGGCTATGCTTGCGGAAGTATCAATGAAAGAACTCACAGCCAAAGGGATAGACCTTGAAACCTATTATTTAGGCTTATTGGGAGGAGGTGAAAAAAATGTGGAACCTTATCCGCATGGAAATTAAGAAAGTACCGTTAAAGCCGCATATTGCCGGATTGTTAATCGCTAACTTTATTATCTTTCTGCTTTCCGTCTTTACGTCCAGCCTTTTAACTGCAAGCGGCAATATATCCACGCTTCCGGGATTTGCCCCTGTCCAGTTAGATACAGTTACGTTAGCGGCAATGCTTGTAAGGGCTACTCTGATTGTATGGGAAGCGGTACTGATTTCCGTATTTGTGATTGAAGAATACAGAAACAAAACAATCTGTTTGCTTTTCACTTACCCAATCAGTCGCACAAAACTGATTACGGCAAAACTCATTTTGATATGTGGTATCATGTTCCTGTTCCATGTACTATCAAATATCTTCCAATATGCCACAATCTTTCTTGCGGCAAAATGTTTTGATTTTGTCACGTTCAGCTTTGGAAACATAATGACACAGGCAGTTACAACAATATCCGCAATCCTGTTGGGGCTTCTCCCGCTGTATGTTGGAATGATAAAGAAGTCAGCGATTGCAACCGTTGTTTCGTCTATCATCATTGTTGCCATAGCGTCAAATTCACAGGGAAGCAGCGCAGGACTTTTGTCAATTCCCATTGCGGCAATTATTTTCGGCATCATAGGAATCACTTTTTCAGCAATCACAATGAGGAAAATGATTTTATCAGATTTGAGCAATTAAAAGAAAGGGGGCTATAAAATGAACTTTCCAATTCCCGACTTTGTACCCGTTCCAAGTGCGGAAATTATGCAGACTATTTCAATCATATCATTGATTATCGGTATCTGCCTTGTGGGTGTGGGATTGCTTTTCCTGTTTCTGAACAAGAAAAAAGGGAAAGAAAAGAAAGCCACAGCCTTATGGGTTGTCATAGGCATTGGCGTGTTACTCATTGCAAATCACGGCATACAGTTATTATTTTAGGAGGGCAAAATGATTAAAGAAGTAAACAGGGCTTGCGAAAAGCTGAATGACACACTGGGAATATCCGTAGAGCTTCCCAACCCGAAAAAGAAAGCGTTAAAAACGGCAGCGGTATGTAACTTAGTTGTCGGCGCTGGTCTTGTGGCGGCAGGAATCCTTTTTCCGTCAAAATCTTGTGCGTTATTGGGCGGTATCAGCGTTATCAGCAGTGCTGTACTGAAAAAGGAAAGCAAGAATAAAACCCATGAATCATAACGAGAGCGAGCAATTCAAATGGTTATTATGCCCTGTTTGCGGGAGCAAGACACGTATTAAAATGCGGTTAGATACAGAACTTCGGAACTTCCCGCTGTTCTGCCCCAAATGTAAGCAGGAAATTTTAATCAATGTAACACAATTTCATATTTCGGTTATCAAAGAGCCGGACGCACAGACGCAGAGCCGATAACACGCAGATT
>BLLT01000385.1 GCA_011958945.1 Lachnospiraceae bacterium
AACGCTGTGGCGTAATTTCCTATAATATAAAAAACAGGAGTGCCTAGGCACCCCCCATTTTCCAACCCCTTTTACAAAAACTGCAAATTTGCGGTTGTATTTATTGTCTATGTATGTTAAATGCAAAAGTCACCAGTATCAACGTAAGCGCGTACTGCCATCAGCGGCCGCCCAAAAGATGCTTCTTGCGCTCAATCATTTCCCCAATCCGCTCAATATACAGCGCCACATCCTTCACATTGTCCGCCCGCTCTATCCGCCCGTCCTGGTACACCCTCTTTGAGATGCTGCCTGCGCCAAGGGCCGCGATTGTCTGTACTTCCTCGTTGATTAATATATTATAAATCCCAAACTTCCCCGGCAGGGCGTACCCTACGTTCTCAAAATTCCCCGACATATTCTTCTGCCGATACAGATAATAAGGCTCCATCCCCATATCCTTGGCCGCCCTGGCCGCAATATCCATGGTAATGTCCGTATTATTCAATGCTTTTATACCGTTCTCCTCTATCCACCTACTAAGGCCCGATGCCCTTTTTATAGCCAGGGAATGGACAGTCAGACTGTCCGGACGCAGCTTCCGGATTTCCTGTGCCGTATATCTCACATCCTCCTGCGTTTCACCAGGAAGGCCCAAAATAATATCCATATTAATATTATCAAAGCCTTCCTCCCTGGCCAGCCAAAAGGCCTCCTTCACCTGGTCCACGGAATGCCTTCTTCCAATAAGCTGAAGTGTTTCCTCCTTCATCGTCTGAGGATTCACGGAAATCCGGGTAATTTTATGCTTCCTTAGTACTTGCAGCTTTTCCCTCGTAATGCTGTCTGCCCGTCCGGCTTCCACCGTAAACTCCTGCACATGGCTCAAATCGAAGTATCTGCCCACCGAAGCAAGCAGCCTCTCCAGTTCTTCCGGCTCCAGGGTTGTGGGCGTGCCGCCCCCTATATAGACGGTATCCAATATCTTATCCCGGTAAATCTTTGCCGTAATGGCCATTTCCTTTTCTAACGCGTCCAGATAATCCCCTACCCGCTTTTTCCAAAGCCCTATGGGGTAAGAAGTGAACGAGCAGTAAAGGCATGTGGTAGGGCAAAAAGGAATGCCTATATACAAGCTGTACCCATCCTTATAATGAAGAGTGGACAGCAGCTCCTTTTCCCGCTTCGCAATGTCTATGCTCAGCCTTCCTTTCTCCGGGCTGATATAATATTTACGCTCCATATCCGCCAGGATTTCCTCTTCTGACCTGCCCTCTTCCAGCCATCCCATAGGGATTTTCGTAGGGCGTATCCCTGTCAGAGTGCCCCAGGGCAGACGCCTTCCAAGATTTTCTGACAACGCCT
The DNA here is from genome assembly GCA_011958945.1 of Lachnospiraceae bacterium. GTDB lineage: Bacteria > Bacillota > Clostridia > Lachnospirales > Lachnospiraceae > Kineothrix. The sequence continues at coordinate 1,345 of BLLT01000385.1, forward strand.
GATAAAGCAGCTGTTTTAACACATTTTTTATCTCCGGGCGGCCTGAATCAGGGGAAAATTCCCTTCGGGCGGCTTTTCCCGCTATTTTCTCCCCCAGCCACACTGCTATTTCGTTTTCATCAAAGTCAATATAAATATCCGTCAGTTTCTCCGCGTCCTTCGTTTTCCTTTGGCAGTCATCTGCCCTACCGTCTTCCGCCGCCGTTTTGGCTGCCCCTGGCACTTCCCCTTCCCCGGCAACCCCCACTTTGACCTCTTCCCCAGGATAAAAGGCTTTCACCAAAGAGTGGATATCATATTCAAATTGACTCTTATTTATCCATACATGAATCATATACTAACAATCCTCTGCTGAACACGATTTTTGCCCTAAAAGGCTCATCGGAATGTCCTGTGCAATCTGCCAGGCGTACTCCACAGTCAGAGCCTTTGACACCCTAATACTACATCGCTGAAATTCACTGTTATGTCAGCAATGCAGTACGGAGTACTGGGAGCATCATACATTAATTTCCGCTTTCACGCCCAGTAAATCCTTATTTTCCTCTAAAATAGGCGCAATAACCACCGACAGAAAGGCTTCCACCTGCTCTTTGGAACGCCCTATATATTTGGACGGCTCCATAGTCTTGCGCAATTCTTCCAGTGTCATATTAAAAGCAGGGTCCGCCGCAATTAATTCCAGCAGATTATTTTCCTTCCCTTCCACTTTCACATTTTTTCCCGCTTCCATGGAGAGGGTACGTATTTTTTCATGCAGTTCCTGCCTGTCCCCACCGGCTTTTACCGCATCCATCATAATATTTTCCGTTGCCATAAAAGGCAGTTCGCTCATCAGCCGCTTCTCAATCACTTTAGGATATACTACCAGCCCATCCACCACATTCAGGCACAAATCCAGAATTCCGTCTACCGCCAGAAAGCCTTCCGGAATGGAAAGCCGCTTATTGGCCGAATCGTCCAGAGTCCTTTCGAACCACTGGGTAGCCGAAGTGATGGCCGGATTCAAGGCATCAATCATCACATACCTGGACAGGGATGCAATCCTCTCGCTCCGCATCGGATTGCGCTTATAAGCCATGGCAGAAGAACCAATCTGCCCCTTTTCAAAAGGTTCTTCCACTTCCTTCAAATGCTGCAGCAGGCGGATATCATTGGACATCTTATGGGCGCTGGCCGCAATCCCTGCCAAGACATTAGCCACTCTCGTATCCACTTTCCGGGAATAAGTCTGGCCGGATACCGGATAGCATTCCCTAAATCCCATTTTCTCCGCAATCATAGGGTCGATTCTATCAATAATTTCCTGGTTTCCATCGAACAGTTCCAGGAAAGAAGCCTGCGTGCCCGTAGTTCCCTTAGAACCAAGCAGTTTCATATGAGATAGTACATGATTTAAATCTTCCAAATCCAGACAGAATTCCTGCATCCATAAAGTGGCCCGCTTTCCCACCGATGTCGGCTGTGCCGGCTGGAAATGAGTAAAGGCCAGTGTAGGCTGCGCTTTATACTTATCCGCAAAATCAGCCAACTCCTTTATCACGTTTACCAGCTTCTTTTTCACCAGCTCTAACGCCCGGGTCATCACGATAATATCCGTATTGTCCCCCACATAACAGGAGGTAGCCCCCAAATGGATAATCCCCTTCGCCTTTGGGCATTGCACGCCATAGGCATATACATGGCTCATCACATCGTGGCGCACTTCCTTTTCCCTGGCCCTGGCCACATCGTAATTAATATCCTCAGCATGCTCTTTCAGTTCATCAATCTGTTCCTGGGTAATATTTAACCCCAGTTCCTTCTCCGTTTCCGCCAGGGCAATCCACAGCTTCCTCCATGTCCTGAACTTCATATCCGGAGAGAAAATATACTGCATTTCCCTGCTGGCATATCTTTCCGAAAGCGGGCTTTGATATCTGTCTGTACTCATATGAATTCTCCTTTATATGAAATATTTAAGTAAGTATCCATATGAAGTATATAACAGTTCCCTTTTTTAGTCAAATGGCCATTGCACCGGAAAAGAAATTAAGGCAACAGTTCAGCCCAGGACTTTGCATTTCCTGCAAAGTCCGTACGAGCACGTCAAATTAGCAAC
>BLLT01000386.1 GCA_011958945.1 Lachnospiraceae bacterium
AGTATGACCGGGCAGCCAAAGCTGCTGATCTTCCTTGTCAGTATGGAATAACACGCCCACACAAATGCCGCAAGGACTGCCAGCAAATCCCCCACCGGGTTCAGTTCCAGTTTAGAGCCGTTAAAGCTGATCAGCGCAACACCCGCCATCGCCACCACAAAGCCTATGAAAAAATTTGCCCGCAGCTTCCCTTCTGATTTCAGGAACAGGCGTGACAGGATCGCCGTGAAAAACGGCGCAACCGAGATGATGACTCCCACGTTGGACGCCATCGTATATGTAAGCGCGATATTCTCCAGCAGGTAATATAAGCATATCCCGCACAAGCCCGCCAGCACAAAAGTCAGCTCCTGCTTACGCTCCACTCCCTTCATTCGGTGCGGACAGACCAAAAATAATGCCGCAAAACCCATGACAAAGCGGAAGAACAGGATTTCCACCGGCTTAAAATCCGTAAGCAGGACTTTGGTGGATATGAATGTCGTCCCCCATATGATGATGGTGAACAGCGCCGCCAGATGCCCGGCCGTTCTCCTATTCCCCATGCTGCCCACCGTTCCCGTCTTTTTCCGAAAATATTTCACGGTAAGTCCCCGGCGCAAGCCCTATGAACTGATTAAAATAATTTGTAAAATGGCTCTGGTCTGAAAATCCTGTCCTGATTGCTGCCTCAACGGGCGGCACTCCTTCCGATAACAGCTTTTTTGCCTCATTGATGCGGATTGTTTCGAGGTATCTGTACGGTGTGACTCCCTTTTCTTTTGTAAAGGCTCGCAGCAGTGTTGATTTGCTAAGCCCGGCATGGCGGCAGATCTGGTCTAAATAAATGCGCTCCGTAAAATGCGCTGTCATGTATTCACAGGCTTTCTCAATCTCCTGCCTGCACTCCGGGATGCAGCTTTCAAATGGCTTCCCATAATTCTGGATGAGGTATGAAAGCAGGAACAGCAATGTTTCCTCTTTCCCAAACTCCCCTGTTCCTTTCATGACCATCTCATGTAGCGGGCGCAGGTGGCAGGCTATCTCCTCATCACAGATAACATTTCTTGAAAATCCCGGAAGTTCCCGTTTCCCGGTAACTTCCTCTGCCAGATCGAGCATGACCTCTTTTGAAATGTTAAACCCCCGGTAATCAAACGTCCCTTCATCACTCTGCACACAGGCATGGCTGTCGCCCGGATTGAAAAGCACGATGCTCCCTTCCTCTATGGCATATTCCCTGTCACGGCAGGAAAGCACCCGCTCCCCTTTCTCCACAAACCCTATGACATAATGCTCATGGAAATGGCTTGGAAAAGGCTGCACAATCCCCTCAAATCGGTATGCCTCCATCCTCAGTTCATCATCATACACCACTGTCCTTATTTCTTTCTTCATGTGGATTACCTCCGAATTCAGTTTTTGAATTTTGTCAAAAGCTATTTTACCTCTTATTTTTTACTGCGTCTTGTAAAATATCTTCATTTTTCAGATTTATCGGCTTTACTTCCTGCTGAGACCTAGAAAGAAATAAGAAACGCTATTAGATATTGTCTTTATTGATAAAACCCAAACTTATTGAGATTATACCAATCCGTGATAGTCTGCTCTGGTTTTGCGTTCAGTAACGTTAATATTTTCCTCGCAAATTCTAAAGTACCCGAACCATTAGCAGTAACAATATTTGCGTCACAAACAGCTTGTTCCTCTAAAAAATTCTTATCACCTTTGTAATGTGGTGCTTGTGATTTCATAAATTCAAGGGTATTTCCGGAGTGCTTAATTTCATTCAAAAAGCCATTTTCCGCCATAAAGTTTACTGCGTTACAGATTGCCCCAACTGGAATATGATTTTTAACTGCATATTCAACAAGGGGAAGAACATCATTGTTTTTCTGTTCTGCCCATGCGTTCCCACCAGCCAAAATCAGCAGACTAAATTTTGTGGGATACTCGTCTACGGCATAATCGGGCAAAACGCGAAAACCTCCCATTGAAACTTTGGGATTCTTGTCAAGGCTGATTGTCCTCACAACATAATCTGTATCCGAGGAATTTAATTCAGCACACACATATGCAGGCTCCCAGTCTGCATATCCATCGAAGATAAAAACTAAGATTTCTTTTTTCATTTTCATTACCACCTTTCTCAGATTATTATACAATACAAAAGGTGACAGCTAACGTGTCACCCTTTATAAAATCCATGTGCAATTTTCAATCGACATTTTATATCATTATAAAGTTCCGGCGGTGAAACCACTCGCACCTTGTCTAACACTCCAAAGATTAGATTGCTGACAGACGATAGACTTGATGTATAGAAACATATAAGTCCTGTATCTGTCTGACTGTTGATTTCTTGAAAAAATGAAGCGTCTATCTTCTGTGTAATCTCAAATTCGTCTTTTTTGTCATACTCCAATACAACTTTTATAGAACCTTTTTTATTCCGCTTTGAAAAAAGATTTTTCGCATAATCTTTTTCAAGCTGGATATTACCTATCTGTCGTTGCTCAAAAATATCCTCCAAAACTTCATAGGAAATGATACGTCTAAGTTTGAACAATCGAAAATCATTCCTATTCCTGCAAAAAGCATATAGATACCAGTCTGATTGTTTAAAAATCAATTTATATGGCTCTACAAATCTTTTTTCTCTTGAATTTCTTGATACATATTCAAGCAAAACACAGCGTCTGTTACATATTGCTTTGTGTAATGTATTTACTTTTTCGTGTACTATGCTGTCCTCAAACCATGCAGAAAAATTGATAACATATTCGCTTTGTGAAAATATATCTGCTTCTTCCTCTGGTAACAGTTTTGCAATTAAACTATTGACAGAGATGTCATTGTCAATACTTTTCAGTCCCTTCAATGCTGTAAATATTTTCCTTGTATCATCAGTCGATAAAATCTTTTTGTCTATTTTATATCCCTCAATGACTGAAATACCACCACCGATCCCCGGATATGAAATTATAGGTATCCCAGCAAGATTTAGTGTATCTAAATCACGAAAAATAGTTCTTTTAGATACCTCAAAACGGTCTGCCAATTCTTGAACTGTTATTTTATCAACATCAGCAAGAACACAAAGCAATCCGATTAAACGCTGTATTCTCATTTGAGTCTTACTCCTTATCCATCTTTTTTATATACAAAAGAACCATCGCTCTATCTCTTATTACTTCGGCAGAAAGCCGCTCCTGCTAAAGTAAAAACACCCACTGAATTATACCATAGAAATTTTCTGTTTTTCGCCCGATGTCACGAAACGACTATTTTTCGGGAGCAGAAAGCAAAAAAGAGCCATTGCACAGCCCTTGCCCTCCCGCTAATATTTTTCAATTTTTCTGTATACTTTCACGCGAAACTGCTGTATTATCACGGAAACTCCATACTATCACGAAAACTCCATGCAGTTTCCGTGTTTGTATCATATCTCCCGTTTATCGACAG
>BLLT01000387.1 GCA_011958945.1 Lachnospiraceae bacterium
CCCTGAGACTTTAGTAACTTGTAAACTTACGCTAGATTAAGAGAATTATTTGCAAGTTGCGGTGTGGCGCTTGTGTTGCTTCCTAATCTTAAAAATTGTGGTGTGAATGGTGCTGTAAAATGGCTAGGTAAAGACAAAGTTGTTTTAGCATTGAACGATAGAAGAAAATATGCGGATACGTTTTGGTTTGCGTTATTCCATGAATTAGGGCATGTACTTCAACAGAGAATAAAGGTTCTCTTAGTGAGCGAGATTAAAAAAGCTGGATTGGAAACAGATGATCTTATTCAAAGGCTGGAAGCAGGAGCGGATGCATTTTCACAGAACACATTAATACCAAAAGCAGAATATGATGAGTTTGTCATGATGTGCAGCAGTGGTTTTACAGCAGAGACAATTAGAAGTTTTGCTGCAAGAATAAATGTGTTGCCAGGTATTGTTGTTGGCAGATTGCAGCATGATGGTTATTTGACGAATCAGACAGCGTTGAATAGTCTAAAAATTAAATATGTGATTGGATAGATATCAAGAAGATATTGGGGAAATCAGTAATGGCAGGACTTGGTGAAATACCAGGTCCTGTGGTGTATAGTGAGAGCACTGAAAGGTTCTCGCATCTAACTATTATTACTCATGTAAGTACAATTTCTGCCGGCGGCATATGCATCAAAAATTCATGCATCCCCTCACCATAACAATATGCCCCCGATTGTAGATAAACAACAATATCACCAATCTCTGCAAGGTCTATATATTCATCCCAAGAAAGCTTATCCGATACTATACAAAGGGGGCCGCTGATATCCACTATCTCTTTACAAACTCCGATCTGCCCGGGGTGTAATTTGGGTTTATGCATTGGAATAATCCTTACAGGATGTTTCCGCCGCATCTCTAACGGCAATCCCATATGATTTACTCCCCCCGCAATAATAATATGCTTTTTACCTTTTATTTTCTTTATATCTATAATTTCCGCCGTATAATATCCTGCATTGCCGACAATATAGGTGCCCAGTTCCATAATAATTTCTTTTTCCGATAGATTGTATTGTCTAATCATCCCCGATAACTCTTTGCCATATTGCTTGACATCGAACCTCCGGTTCTCATTGGTATAATCAATTCCCAGACCACCACCAAAATCTATGATATCAATATTTCCAACTTCATGCTGTAATTTATTAGCAAAATCAAAAATATATCTATCAACATCCAGCAGAGTCTGATAATCTAAAACACCACTAGCTGCAAATGCATGTATACCTTTGATATTGATTCCTTCCAAACGACTTATTGCTTTATAATGATCAATGTATACCTCTTCATCAATGCCCATTTTAGTGGAATAGCCAGACATATTTTCCACCCCGTCAATTACTGAATAATTTAAATTAATTCTCAGTAAAATATCCACGGGCTTACTCCCTAGGTTCTTAACTATATTATTAATTCTTACAGCTTCTGTCATGCTCTCAACATTAATAAATCTGATATCATTAATTATTGCCTGTTCGAGTTCGTGATCCGTTTTCCCTGGTCCGGTAAAAATAATATCTTTTCCACAATAATATTTCATTGCCTGTTCAAGTTCACCCACTGAAGCAATCTCTATTCCCTGAATGTAATTCAGTTTTCGAATTTCCAGCATGAGCTGCTCGTTAGAATTGGCCTTCATTGCATAATACAGTTTCGTCTGTAATGGCAAACTTTTTTCAAGTTCTCCTATATTCTTCTTTACTATAGACATATCATAGAAATAAGCTGTCGGGTTAATAATAATATTTTCGCTTTGATAAATTTGAGTTATATAGTCCAATGTTTCTTTTTTCATTCTATTCTTTATCTATACCCTTTCTCAAAAAATTTCTCTCCCTGCTCGTTCATGGGGATCTCCATATTTTTTCGTTTTAACACATCTTTCCAGCGTTTATACAATATATAACAACCACGATAGTAATCCTTAAATGGCAGTAACTCGTACGTTTGTACGTCCCGATTATTAACTGCTATAAAGAAGCGATAGGCAATCAAATCATTAATTGAATCCAAACGTATTGCTTCATTATTGACTAATGAGGCAACTGCCTCTAAATGTACCAAATAATTTACCAAGTTCTGCCGTTCATCACTTCCGATGTCCATGCAAAGATCTAAGTGAAGTTTTTCCCTCTCATCTGTAGTTTTAGCATGCTTATATTGGTCATAATACATCTCCAGCTTTTGTTCAACTCTAGATAATTGCAGATTATTAATAAATTCGCTGTTTATATCCTTAATAAGCTGTGCCTCATTAATTTTCTTATTCTGTCTTAATTCGGTAAAAACTAATGCCATTGATGCAAGCGCTATAATGTCAATAGCATCAAAAGCATTGGGAATCCCCTCATGAAGACATTTTATGATGATAACTACAGTCGCTATTACTGATATTAGAACTATTACTATATTTACAATCTTATCTTTTACCCGGTTCATCTTGTCTCTTATCTTTTGCCACATACTGCACCGCATCCCCTTTGCAATACAAGTTTGTTTAGACGTTTGAATAACGCCAGAACGCACATAAATGCGTGATTTCTTTGGTTACACAATAAATTTGATAACAATAAATATGAATTCCTTTTTTGCTTGATGGAATTTTAAAATATCCCCCGTGGAACAGGAAGAAGGCAAGTCACACCATCGCTACGGACTCCCAACCATGAAGTTTGTAAACCCTAAAATCTTTTTTACATGTACCTTCTGCAAACCTGAAATAACCGGATGGTTGGCCTTGTTGGAAACAAAAGTGAACACTTGCAAATTTATTATATAGTATTGTACTACAAATTAAAATTGACATCAACACATGTTCTCAATATCTTTAATCTTTAATAAGCCTGAGAAGTCATGTGTTCCGGCTTAGTGATGTATTTGCGGTAATGCCGAATAGAATTGGAAACCCTTTTGATCGGATTATGATTGCCCAAGCGATATTATGCGGCAGGACAGCTTGAGCGGCTGGAAAGCAGATGTGATTATAATCCAAAGCATCAATACAAGCACACATATTGTAAAATAAATTACTCAATACGTGAAATATCAAGTAAAAATAAATAAATGCAGAATATATTTCCTTATGAAGGTATCTTTCTACAAGAGGGGCTGCTTATTATATATAAATCAAAAGGGAAACAGAAGAATCTCCCGCTTCCCAACTACACAGCTTTCCACGAAAACAACAACGAAGGTATGTGGAAGTTTATGTGCGCATGAAAATATTATATAAGAAAAATACTTATTTTTCAAGACCTGAAAACAAAAAAAGGTGTAAAATTATCCAAAATGTAACAGTTCAGACCAAGACTTTGCACTTGCTGCAAAGCAGGACTTAAAAAAGTCCGTGATAAAATTGAAAATTTTCAATCCAAAGTT
>BLLT01000388.1 GCA_011958945.1 Lachnospiraceae bacterium
GGAATCGCCAGAACCTGCTCACAGAAGTCCGCATATACGTTCAGCATCTGTTCTGTTCTCTCCTGGGCTTCCTCCGCTGTCGCATGTGCCGTATGCCCTTCCTGCCACAAAAACTCCCTGGAACGCAGGAACGGCCTCGTCTCCTTTTCCCAGCGCACCACGCTGCACCACTGATTATAAACCCGGGGCAAATCCCTGTAGGATTGGATATCCCCTTTATAGAAATCGCAGAACAGGGTTTCCGAAGTAGGCCTTACGCACATCCTCTCCTGCAATGGGTTCAATCCGCCATGGGTCACCCATGCCACTTCCGGGGCAAAACCCTCCACATGGTCTTTTTCCTTTTGCAGCAACCCCTCCGGTATGAACATGGGCATATACACGTTCTCTACGCCTGTAGCCTTGAACATATCGTCCAATTGCCTCTGTATCAGCTCCCAAATCGCATACCCTGCCGGTTTGATAACCATACAGCCCTTCACATTGGAATAATCAATTAACTCCGCCTTCTTCACCACATCCGTATACCATTGCGCGAAATCCTCATCCATGGATGTGATTGCTTCCACCAATTTTTTATCCGCCATTTCTCTCCTCATTTCTGCGCCGTATATTTTATCCCAGAGTCCATGCACGCGGCGCTGGCACAAACTCAAACGCCGGATATCCAATCCCATAAAAGGGACCGGACACCCGGCGTTACCACCCTGATTAATGCGGTTTCTTCCACACTGATTCCCACCTGGGATATCTTAACCGCAATCGCTTATCCTACCGTTAACGCCGGCGTTACGTCGGATTTGTGCAGGAAACGAATTCCCCCGCTGTTCATCCGCTGCTCCAAGGCCGGTTCCGGGCCATTCTGTAAGAATCTCACACCATCCGATTCCCTCTCTGATACATATCTGCCCGTACTAATCCTCTTCTCCGCATAAAACATATTGATTTGATTAGATTCTAGGAGAAAAATCCTCATTTGTCAACCAGAACTTTTCGTATCTCACTTTTCCATATCACAGTTGTTCATTGCCTTCCTTCACTAACGCCTCCCCCATCCCCAGCATCAGGAAGATGAAGGGCGTACTCAAAATCTGCTGAAAGCTCACCATATTATGTAGGGTATATACAAAAGCACTGATGCCAAAAACATACAAATATCTCTTCCTGCCCTCCAATGCCTTTTCTCCGCCATAAAGATAGCGCACAAACGCGCTGACAAAGATCCCCCCATAGCTGACCAGGCCCAAAAGCCCCTGGTTTACCAGCACCGTCAGCCATTCGTTATGGGCATTGGTCAGCCTGGCTCCGTTAAACTGATTGGACATACGTTCCGCTAAATCCGGCAAAGTATACAAATGCATAGCAAAACAGTCCGGCCCTACGCCGATTAATTTATCCCAGCCATGCATATTTTTATAAACCTCTATCCCGGCGCTCCAGGTTGCCCCGCGGGCATTTCCCCATCCCGCATTAAACACCAATGCCGACAAATTCCCCATAAACCGAATACCGCCTGCTTTGGAATTCAGCACAAGGAGCAGGACATACACCCCTGCCACCACCACTGCCCCCAATATAGCAATCTGCCGCAGCGCCTTATATTTTCTCATGTCCGCACTTCCCCTTTTTCCCGCCGCGCATAACAGGAGATAAGCAATCCCCGCGGGAATCATCCCGAATAAAGTGACTCTCGACATCGTTAATACGTCGCTTAATGTTCCTTCATAAAAGTTGAACCCGTCCGGACGCACAATCCTCCATCCACGCAGCCCCTGGCAGACCGCACAAAATAAAATCACTAATTCCAGAAAGCGCTTCATCTTTTCTATCCCTTTAAAAGAAAGGCAAAATACACAAAGATATAACCCGGCAAACACTATCACTGCGCTGCTGCTGCCCTGGCTGACCCCGGTTGCAATCCCTATGGACGTACCTGCCAATGCAGCCAGACGCAGCCATAACTTATCCGTACACCAGTACAGCACCAGACTCACAGGAAAAAGCACCGCCCAATAACCGCAATACCAGTTGATATTTCCCAGCGTAGACAAAAATCCGATGTCCTTCCCCCCCATATTAATGGGATATATGGAAAAACGGTTCAATACCCCCAGCAAAAAAACTACCGAAGCCGCCCCCATAAACGCCGCCAGCAGATTCTCCTCATACTCCCAAAAAAAAGCAAGCAGGAAATAAAAAAGTACAAAAGCCAGTTGGGTCAACAGCCCCATGTTCCACCCTGCCTCCCCCCACAGCCCTTTTTCTTTATAATCCGAAAAAACATAGGAGAAAATAACGACAATGCCGTAAATCGCCACGGCCCAGTCTGTCAGGGAAAAATGGCATCTGCGTAAACCCCCCATCTTCCCCCCGGAAAACGCCATGCCTTCCGCATGGGCTACAGCCCCTTTGCTTTTACGCCAATCCCTGACGCGGAAAAAAATGCACAGCAGCGCCAGCGGCAAAATCAGCCCCAGACCGCCCATAGTAATATATTTATAAAACTGATATTTCTCATTTCCTATATCCGAATAGCCGTTTTTGATATAAAAAGGATATATACAGAAAATGATAAACAAATAAGCTGTCAGCAGCAGCGAAACCGCCTCTTCCAGGAACTCCTTCAGAGTCAAAGGACTCTCCTGCCCGACCTCGTCAGAAATTATTTCCTCCACCTCAGTTCCCGCTTTCCTCTCTTCCTTCATCCCTAAACCCATTTTTCCCTTTCAAAAAAATATATATTTCATAAATAGTAATCAGCGCTAACGGCCCCTTTACGATACCGAATACCCCAAACAGCTTCACTCCCGCATATACCGAAAACAAAATTGCCACAGGGAATATCCCCATCTTCTCCCCAATGAGTTTCGGCTCCAAAAACTCCCTGGTCAATGCACATACTACATACAGAATAACACAGATTACCGCTTTTGCATAATATCCGTTTAAAATTTGCCAGAAGGCCAGCGGCATTAATACCAGCCCTGTTCCGATAAATGGCAGCATATCCATAAAGCCTGTAAACAGCCCGATGGCAATCCCTCCTTCGATTCCCCCAAGAAACAGGACACTCCCGCATAACAGGCTGATAATTAACAGGATAATGAACTGCGCCCGTATAAAAGTTCCAATGTGGCGGAATATTTTTTTCCCGATATTAATGGCGCATCTCATTTCCCCCTTACGGTATAGCTTTTCCATAATTCCTTTATAATCTTTTGCCAGCAGCACGGCCGCTATAATCATAATTGCCAGGAAGCTGACCACACCCACAAAACCTTTTACATACCCCACCGACTCATTCATAATTTTGGGCACCACCTGCACCTGAAAGTTCTCGATAAAGATATTCACCCTTTCCAGAATAAACTGCTCTATCCCGTCTCCGTCCATCCCGAACTTTTTCTCTATCCC
>BLLT01000389.1 GCA_011958945.1 Lachnospiraceae bacterium
CACCCCCTTTCTTCCCAGTAGGGGGCTATTACAGCAAACGCCCATACCGCATAAAGCGGTACAGGCATTTGGGTAATACATGATTATCGGGTTTGCGAAACGGTTCCGATAATATGAGTTATTAAGACACGCTAAATGATATGTATGTTCATATTCATAGGCAGAAAATCCCGTTCTATCAGACAGGATTTTTTTAACAGTTCACCATAAGAAACATGATTCGGATAATAAAAAAGCAACATGGCGATACCCCCAATGCTTCTAAGCATTCGATACCGCCATGCCTTAAAAAAAGTGTAACTTTAACACACCCTCTGTAAATCCATTTTTGAAAAAGGGAAACGGCGGTCTTGAATGTTGTTTCAAAACCGCCGTCAAGCCGCTTTATTTTGTTAAAAACGCATGATAATCCTGCCGCCACAACAACGGTTTTTTTTATTTCCGTAGTGGCGGATATTTTGTTAATACATAGAAAATATTTTTTTGGCTTTTTCCTTTAGAATGTTTCTTGCTTCAACCGGTTCGATAATTTCAACGTATTCACCAAAAGAAAGCAGATAAAGGAAAGTCCAGTCGCTAAGCTGATATCTGAAAGTTACTTCCAATGTGCCATCATCTAATTTTTTAATATACTTCTCTTGAAATTCATCATAAACCTTATACGCTATCTTTTCTGAAAAATGCAATATGAATACGGGCGTATTGTATTCTTCCTTATAGACAGGGGTAATGGAAAAATCCTTTGGCAGTTCACGGTCAAATAACTGATTCGTTATTTGAAGCTCCCTTATGCGGGACATTTTGAAAGTGCGAATATCCTTTTTATTTTCTGAATAAGCAACAAGATACCATGAATGCGATTTGAACACTAATTTCAACGGCTCAACAGTCTGATGAGTTACAGTCAATTCGGCATTAAAATAAGTAAATGTAATCACATATTTGTTGATTATCGCACGTTCCAAAGCTGTAATGTTATTTCGTTCTTTTTCAGGACTGCCCCAATAGGAGAAGTCAATTTCCAACCATTCAGATTGTAAATTATGGCTAAACAGTCCGGCAACCTTGTTTAATGATTTGTCTGCATCGGGGTAATTTGACGATTTTAAAATCTGCAACGCCTGTACAATATTGTTTTGCTCCTCTTGTGTGAAATAAGATTTATCCAATGAGAAGCCTTGTAATAAGGACAGCCCTCCGCCAAATCCCTTTTGTGACGTAATTGGTATGCCTGCAACCGAAAGTATATTGATGTCCCTGTATATTGTGCGGGTAGAAACACAAAGTTCTTCTGCCAGTTGTTTCGCTGTTATATTTTCATGCCTTAACAGGAGAAACACAATTTGAATAAGTCTGTCTATCTGCATATCATCACTCTTCTTTTTTATATTCAGCGGCAAGCTGCCTTAGCCTGTTCAGATTGTCTGAATTATCACCTAAATCTTTTTCAAGCATGGAACAGGGGAATCCGTCACACTCGGCGCAGCTTTTATAAGATTTTTTAGTGCCGCATAGTCTTATTTCACAATCGCCACACATCTTTTGGGACACCGTATCAGAATGACATCCCAAACAATACATATCTTCTTTTGAAAATTTATAAGTGTCCGTTGAATACTCGTCTGCCAGTCTGATTTGCTCGGCTGTATCTTTACGGACAGAAGCCAGATAAACCGCACATTCCCCACAATTCAATCCACAATATGCTAAATCCATTAAAACACTGCCTCCCCTAAATATTTGTCATGTGGAACGATTAAACACTTTTCAATCGTTTTCCAATAGCTGTTGTAAAGATTTTTCTGTGCCGCTCCATAGCTTTCTTTCGTATCAAATTCCCAATAAAGCATATACTTAACACTTTTTACAATGCGGGTGATTTTTAGCGGTGGAAGCCCCTCTTTAATTTGTTCCATGTCTATGTGATACCCTCTTTTGACAAGCCGGAGCAGAAGCAGTCCCTCCTGTTTTTCCAAAAGGCTTTTAGCTTCAAGCATTAACGCTTCAAATTCCTCTACCTTTTGTGGCTTGACTTGATAAATACATATTTCTGTAAACGGCATATTCATATCCTCCTTGTGTGTATTTTAGCATTAGGAATATGACAGCAAGTGTGTCGCATTCCTCTATTTATTTTGAGGGAAATAACAAAAATATGGCTGTTCCCATTTTATGACACAAAATCTCTTTTCTTGGCACGCCATAATTATATACGGACTTCTGAATAATTGCAATGACAGTGAAATTTTTGAAATTGTATAATTTGTTGTTTGGCATTTTCCAAACTTCCCCGTAGTAGGGAATAAGGAAAACTTTTTTGAAGAATTTCTCTCAAAAGTCCGTCAAAATCGTCCTGTGCGGTGTTGTAGGTAGTGAGAGAGTTTATCAGAGGGTTTGGGATTCTTCCCAACAAGCAAAATCTGTCCGGCAAGCCATAGCGCAGACGGGCAGATTTACGGAAAAGGGTACCCTTTTCCTATGCTTGCTCCGAAACTTTTCATTTTAACAAATACGGAAAGGAAGGGAAAAGAATGGATTGGGAACTGGAAATCAAAGACAGCGAATTTGTACCGCAAAAGAGAAAGCCAACAGAAGAAACCGTCTGCTACAAAATCGGCGGCACATACTATGAAGTGTCTACCTCCTGCGGCGGTTCGGAACGGCTCCGCGACAAGATGATACGGCTCATAAAAGCAGAAACCGTCAAACCGCCCAATGACAAACAGGGATAAGTGCGATATAATAAGGTTAGCACTTCTGTTTGTCGGGCGTTCATTACAGGAGGAATGAACACATGACAGCAAATACGAATACATACAAGCCCGGACAGATAACAGCATTATACGCCCGTCTTTCGCAGGAAGATGCGTTAGATGGCGACAGCAACAGCATTGTGAACCAGAAAGCAGTCCTCTCCAAATATGCGGCGGACAATGGCTTTTCCAATCCCGTTTTCTTCATTGACGACGGTGTATCGGGCGTGACGTTTGACAGACCAAATTTTAACCGCATGATTACAGAGATTGAAGCGGGAAACGTGGCGACAGTCATTGTCAAAGATATGTCAAGATTAGGGCGCGATTATCTGAAAGTCGGCTACTATACGGAAATCTTTTTCGTGGAACGTGACGTGCGCTATATTGCAATCAATGATGGTGTTGACAGCGCAAAAGGCGACAACGATTTTACCCCGTTCCGTAACCTGTTTAACGATTTTTACGCCAAAGATACAAGCAAAAAGGTGAGGGCAATCAAGCGGGCGCAGGGACAGGCGGGGGAACATCTGACAAAGCCGCCCTACGGCTACATGGTAAGCCCTACGGACAAAAAGCAATGGATTGTAGACGAGGAAGCCG